>NZ_QEHL01000017.1:33035-380960 GCF_003116525.1 Pseudarthrobacter sp. AG30
CACCAAACGCAGCCCCGGCGGACCACCGCGAGCGCAGCAGCCGGCGTTTCGAGGGCATGGCAAAACCAGGGTTTTCAGCGCGCGATTGGTCGCGACGTTCCATGAAGTGTTATCCCCCGATAGCTCTCTGCCCCTGCCGGCAGCCGGTGGCACAGGACCCCGGGCATCACAACCATACCGCTATCCGCCAACAAGTGGACAAATTGTTTTCGGGCAGCCCCGGGTCACCCGTCGCCGGGTGGCGCCCCTAGTCCAGGACCAGGCCCTTGCCGCGTCCGCGCGTGAGGCGGACGGGTTTGATTTCGCCGAAACCGCGGACATTTTCCGGGTCCTGGGGAATCATGACGAACCGCTCGTCGTGCTCCAGGGCGGAGGCGGTCATCGAGTCCACCAGCACGGTCCCCGGGTCCGCGAGCGTGGTCAGCCTGGCTGCCAGGTTGACGGTGGGGCCGTAGATGTCACCGAGGCGGGAGAGGATCCTGCCCCAGACCATGGCCACCCGGGCTTCGGGGAGGATTTCGTCTGCGGTGAAGGCTTCGGCGAGCGCCAGGGAGATCTCGGCACCTGCGGCGGGTGTTTCGGCGATGTACAGAACTTCGTCGCCCACGGTCTTGACCAGCCTGCCACCGCCTACCGAAATGATTTCAGCGCATTTGTTTTCGAACCGCTGCACCAGGCGGGCCAGGGTTTTTTCGTTCATCCGCCGGGACAGGCTGGTGTAGGACACCAGGTCGGCGAAACCAACCGCGCGTGCCAAGGGCAACGGCGCATCGTCTTCGTCGCCTTCCCGGCCTTCTTCGCTGGCCTGGAGGCCCGCCTCGGCGCGGACTGCGAGCCGCTGGACGCCTGCGTTGAGCTGGCGGCGCCAGGAGTACACCAGCACTTCCTCAAGCGCATCCACGAGGGCGGGAAGTTCGTTGACCAGGCGCTTGCGGGCCACGGCGTCCGTGACGCCCTGCTCGTGGACCATGTCCTCCACCAGGGCCTCGATCTGCCACACGACCATGCGATCCGTCATTTGGCCGATTGCCCGGGTGACTGAAATCGCCGCTTCCTCGGTGAGTTTGCCGGCGCGGACCAGGTCCACCACGGTGGACAGAGCCGCCTGGTCGCGTTCGGTGAAGGCAACGTCTTCGTCGCCAAAGTTCGGGAAGCCAAGGGCGCGCCAAAGTTTGCGGGCGGAGAGTAGGGAAAGACCGGCGCCGGCGGCCACTTCACGACGACGGAGCTTGCGTTCCCCGCCAAGGAGCCGTGCTTCCAGGGCCTTCATGGCGAGGCGCTCGGCGGACATGGCACCGGTGGGCGGGTGCCTGTCTGCGCCGGTGTCGGGAGCGGAGGTGCCGGGCGCGGAGGTGCCGGGCGCGGCCGCGTCAACGGCGGCAGCGGTGTCGGTGGCACCGATGCCGGGATCGATGCTGTTGACGCGTTCCTGCTGGTCCTCATCGGTCATCCCGTCCACCTTCTCTCATGTCCTCCGGAAAAGCACCGGCGGGATAAAACGTCGCATCCGGCAGGGCATCGGCCTGGTCCGGCAGTTCCCCGATGGCGTCGAGGATAAAGTCGCGGAACCGGGCAACCTCGGGCACGTCCGGAAAGGTCACCACGCCCTGGTACCCGGTTTCCAAGGATATATTCCCGGAGCGCACCAACCGCTGAAGGAGCGATTCATGGACGGTCAGGTTACGCACGGATACCAGGTTCACTTGTTGGTCACGCCTGTTCAGCATGCCGTACCGGGCCACCATCCGCTGGCTGGTCAGGGTGTACCGGGTTCCTTGCCAGCGGAGGAGCCGCGGCAGGCAGTAGCCCAGCCACACGGCGGCGACAGCAAGGACGCAGCCGGCCACGAGCCATGATGTCGATTGCCGGTTCAGGACCGGCGCCACCCGGGCAGCGCCGCCGCGGATGATCCAGGCGCTGGCAAAGGCTGCCAGCGCGGGGGCGAGCACGAAGGCTGCGGCGGCACCGGCGAGCTTCCTGGGCTGCGGGCGGGTGGTGACGATGACTTGTTCCCCGGGAAGGAGGCTCTTACGCATAACCGCCTTGGCCGGAGTCTTCCGGTGCTGTCCACGGCCTCAGGTGCACCACGTCGCCGGCCGTCACCACATGCTCCCGCCCATCGCGGTCCACCACCAGCAGGGAGCCGTAGTCATCCAGCCGGGAAGCGTGTCCAATGATCTCGTGGTCGCCGGGCAGCTGTGCACGAACCTGCTTGCCCAGCGTGACCATCACCGCCTCTATCCGCTTGTGCAGGGAAGGGCCGCCGGCCATCCCGGCCGTGGGGTCGCCGTCGGCGTTGCAGAAACTGCGGTACAAGGTGGCGAAGTGGGTGAGGTAGCTCTTGAGCAGGACGGTGCGGTCGGTGGTCCGGGCGCCTTCAAGTGCCACCGATGTTGCGGTGGGGACCGGGAGTTCGCGTTCGCGGAGGGTGACGTTCAGGCCGGTGCCCAGGACCACCGCGGGCACCTTGCCGTCAGCCATCGGACCAAGCTGGGCCAGGATGCCGGCGATCTTCCGGCCGCGCACCAGGACGTCGTTGGGCCATTTGAGCTCGGCCGGGATGCCGGCGGTATCCAGCAGCGTCTCGCGCAGTGCGAGGGCGGCGATGAGGGACAACCAGGAGTAGCTCTGGGTGGGGAGCGGCCGGCCCTCCGCGTTGACGGGACGCAGCACCACGGAGACGGACACCGAGCTCAGCGGCGGCGCTTCCCAGCGCCTGTCCAGCCGGCCCCTGGCGGCGGTCTGGTATTCGGCCGTCAGGACTGAAAGGTCCGGCCAGGCCGAAGGGTCCACCGTGACGGCACGAAGAAGGTCAGCGTTGGTGGAGCCCGTCGAGTCCACGACGTCGATCCGGGAAATGCCTGTGGCGGAGAGGAAACGCTGGTCGGCCAGGTCCACTCGGTTCAGGGGGGTGCCCGGTACGTGCGTGTCATCCATACCTGAATCCTACCGAGCGAAGCTGGAGACTACCCATCAGCACGGATTCCTCCCGGGGCCGTCCACCACCCGCAACAACAGGGAGGTGGCCGGGCGGTCCGGGCGGAACCACCGGCCTAGAGGAAGATGTCCGGAACCAGTTGGTCCTCGGCCGCACCGAGGCTGTAGGGCCGGAAATCAGCGACGCCGGCGCCCGCCAGGACCTGCTCGTCCGTGTAGAAGTTGCCCGATTCCGCGTCTCCGGCGGCAAGGTGGCTTCCGGTCAGGACGGCGTGGGCGGCATCGGCCATGATCTGCGGGCCCCGCGCGGCCAGCACCATCGTCGAGCCGTGGGGCATGTTGCGGATGGCGGCCGTGTCGATCAGGGTGCACGGCCAGAGCGAGTTCACCCGGACACCGTCGGCCTTCAATTCCTCGGCCAGGCCCAGCGTGGTCAGGCTCATCCCGTACTTGGCCATGGTGTAGGCGAGGTGCTTTCCCGCCCATGAGGGGTGGAGGTTCAGCGGCGGGGACAGCGTCAGGATGTGCCCGTGCGCCGAGGCCCGGAGCGCGGGGAGCGCCAGCTTGGAGAGCAGGAAGGTACCGCGGACGTTGATGTCCTGCATGAGGTCGTACTTTTTCATGTCGACGGCGTCCGTGGTGGACAGGTCGATGGCAGAGGCGTTGTTGATGACGACGTCGATGCCGCCGAAGCGCTCCGTGGCGGCAGCGACGGCTCCGGCCACGTCCTCGTCCCGGCGGACGTCGCCCACCAGGGGCAGCGCCTGGCCGCCGGCCTCCACCAGTTCTTCGGCGGCGGTAAAGACCGTGCCCGCCAGTTTGGGGTGGGGCGTGCCGGTCTTGGCCAGGAGCACGATATTGGCGCCGTCCCGGGCCGCCCTCTTGGCGATGGCCAGGCCGATTCCGCGGCTTCCGCCGGAGATGAGGATGGTGCGTCCTGCCAGGGAACCGGCTGCCCGGTAGGGGCTCCGGGGTGCCTGCAAAGCCTCGTCGCTTGAAGTCATGGAAACACTGTAGCCCAACTAAGTTACTGGCGGGTAACATAACGGAGAGGGTGCTGGAACCGCAGAAAATTGTAGGTTCCCTACAGCTGCGGGTGCACAAACCGTCATTAGACTTGCCACCAGGGTCCTTCTTTTGTGTGGATGCTACTTAAAGCTCCTGCGAATGCGGACCGACTGCCAACAGAACTGACTTGCTACAGAGCCGGAGACACTTGATGAGCCACGATCTGACAACGACAGCGGGAAAGATCGCAGATTTCCGCGACCGCCAGGCGCGTGCCGCACAGCCCTCCGGCCCCGAGGCCATCGAAAAGCAGCATGCCCGCGGCAAGAACACGGCCCGCGAACGCATCGAGCTGCTGCTGGACGAAGACTCGTTTGTTGAATTCGATGCCCTCGCCGTGCACCGCTCCACGGCATTCGGCATGGAAAAGAAGAAACCGCTGGGCGACGGCCTGGTCTCTGGCTACGGCACCGTGGACGGCCGGCTGGTGGCCGTCTACAGCCAGGACTTCAGCGTCTACGGCGGCTCGCTGAGCCAGGTCAACGGCGAAAAGATCGTCAAGGTCCAGGAATTTGCCCTCCGCAACGGCTGCCCCGTGGTGGGGATCCTGGACGGCGGCGGCGCACGCATCCAGGAAGGCGTGGCATCCCTTGCCATGTTCGCGGACATCTTCCGCAACAACGTGCACGCCTCAGGCGTCGTGCCGCAGATCTCGCTCATCATGGGCCCCTCCGCCGGCGGTGCCGCCTACTCCCCCGCCCTCACCGACTATGTGGTGATGGTGGACAAGACGTCCCATATGTTCATCACCGGCCCGGACGTCATCAAGACCGTCACCGGGGAGGACGTGGACATGGAAACGCTGGGCGGTGCCCGGCAGCACAACGCCACCACAGGAACGTCCACCTACCTGGCCTCCGACGAAACCGAAGCCATCGAGTTCGTGCGCGAACTGCTGGACTTCCTGCCCTCCAACAACCTGTCCGAGGCACCCGTGCTGGGACACCAGCAGGAGTTGGAGGTCGACGACGACGACCTCGCCCTGGATGCGCTGGTTCCGGATTCCGCCAACCAGCCCTACGACATGCGGGCCGTCGTCGAACAGATCGTGGACGACGGGCACTTCCTGGAGATGCAGGCCCTGTACGCCCCCAACGTGATGATCGGCTACGGCCGCGTCGAGGGCCACACGGTGGGCATCGTGGCCAACCAGCCGCTCCAGTTCGCCGGCACCCTGGACATCGCCGCCTCCGAAAAGGCGGCCCGGTTCGTGCGCCACTGCGACGCCTTCAACATTCCCATCATCACCCTGGTGGACGTTCCCGGCTTCCTTCCGGGCAAGGACCAGGAGTTCCAGGGGATCATCCGCCGCGGCGCCAAGCTCCTCTACGCCTACGCCGAGGCGACCGTCCCCAAGCTCACGGTGATTACGCGCAAGGCCTACGGCGGCGCCTACATCGTGATGGGCTCCAAGAAGCTCGGCGCCGACCTGAACCTTGCATGGCCCACCGCGCAAATCGGCGTCATGGGCGCCCAGGGTGCCGTCAACATCCTCTACCGCCGCGACCTTGCCGCCGTTGCGGAAAACGGCGGGGACGTCGAAGCGCGCCGCGCCGAGGTCATCCGCCAGTATGAGGAAGAACTCCTCAACCCCTACCAGGCGGCAGAGCTGGGCTACGTGGACGCCGTGATCGCCCCCTCCGACACCCGGGTCCAGATCATCAAGGGACTGCGGGCACTGCGCGACAAACGCGCCAGCCTCCCGGCCAAGAAGCATGGGAACATCCCGCTGTGACGCCTGACCAGATGCCGGTGGTTGAGCCTGCCGAAACCCCGACCGCGCCGCTGTTCTCTGTCGTCAAAGGACAACCGAACGCCGAGGAACTCGCCGCGCTGGCCGCCGTCGTCCTGACCCTCGGCGGCCCGGCGCCTGCCAAGCCTGCCGCACCCAGCGTGCGGCACTGGGTGCGCCGGCAGCAGTTGCGGCTCGCGCCGTCGCCCGGCCCCGGCGCGTGGAAGCGCAGCCACGGCTGACGCTCCCCAGCGCCTCCCTCACCTCGCTTCGCTCGGCCAGGGAACCCGCGGCCGCGTGGGCCCGCCCTGTCCGCCCGGCCGGGTAGTCTCGGAATGTGACTACAGACACTGCACCCGCCGCGCGCCCGCATACCCGCATCGACGCCGTCGCCGATGACTACACCGACACCCTCATCAGGCTCAACCCGACCTTCGCCACGACTCTCGGCCTGCCGGGCCACGAGACGGAATACCAGGACTTCTCTCCTGCCGGCATCGCAGGTTTCGCCGAGGCCGCGCGAGACGCGCTGGCCGCACTGGAGGGCCTGCAGCCGGAAGACGACGTCGACGCCGTCACCCTGGACGCGATGCGGGAGCGGCTCGGGCTGCAACTGCTGATCCACGCCTCCGGCTGGGAGTATGCCGAGCTCAACAACATCGCCTCCCCCGCCCAGGACATCCGGGCCATCTTCGACCTCATGCCCACCGCCACCGCGCAGGACTGGGAGCACATCGCGGGCCGCGCCGGCAACGTGCCGGCGGCCATCAGCGGCTACATCGAATCCCTCCGCGTCGCCAGGGACGCCGGCAAAGTGGCCGCCGCGAGGCAGGTCCGGATCGTCATTGAACAGGTCACCAAGTACGCCGCCGACGACGGATTCTTCGCCAAGCTGGCCGCCGGTGCAGCCACCGCCGGCGGCCCCCTGCCCGCGCCGCTCCAGGAAAAGCTCGACGCCGGAACCGGCGCGGCCCGGAGCGCCTACGTGGGGCTGGCAGAGTTCCTGCGCACCGAACTGCTCCCGGCAGCACCCGAAAAGGACGCCGTGGGCAGGGCACGGTACGCACTTGCCTCACGTTCCTTCCTCGGCGCCGAAGTGGACCTGGAAGAAACCTACGCCTGGGGCGTCCAGGAACTGGACCGCCTCATCGCCGAACAGGAACGCGTCGCCGACAGCATCAAGCCCGGCGCCACCATCGCGGAGGCCAAGGACATCCTCAACAACGATCCCGCCCGGCAGCTCAAGGGGACCGATGCCCTGCAGGCCTGGATGCAGGACCTCTCGGACAAGGCCATGGCCGGGCTCGCCGGCGTCCACTTCGACATCCCCGACGCCATGAAGACCCTCGAATGCCGGATCGCCCCCACGGACGAGGGCGGCATCTACTACACCGGCCCGTCAGATGACTTCAGCCGCCCCGGCCGCATGTGGTGGTCCGTCCCGGCCGGCGAGGACACCTTCACCACCTGGGCCGAGACCACCACCGTTTACCACGAGGGCGTCCCCGGCCACCACCTCCAGGTAGCCACTGCCACCTACCGCCGCGAACTGCTCAACAACTGGCGGCGCAACGTCTGCTGGACCTCCGGGCACGGCGAAGGCTGGGCCCTCTATACCGAGAAGCTGATGCAGGAGCTGGGCTACCTCACGGATCCCGGCGACCACCTGGGAATGCTGGACATGCAGCGCATGCGGGCTGCCCGCGTCGTCTTCGACATCGGCGTCCACCTCGAACTGGACATGCCCGGGCGCTGGGGATCCGGCACCTGGACAGCAGAGACGGGCTACGGCTTCCTCAAGGAAAACCTCCCCATCAGTGAGGGCCAGCTCAACTTCGAGTTCACCCGCTACCTTGGCTGGCCCGGCCAGGCACCCTCCTACAAGGTGGGCCAGCGGCTCTGGGAACAAATCCGCGCCGAGCTCGAAGCCCGCCCAGGGTTCGACCTCAAGGAGTTCCACACCAAGGCCCTCAACATCGGCTCCATAGGACTGGACACCCTCCGCCGGGCGCTCTTGTCTTGACCCTGAACTGCGCGGCCCCAAGGGGCCCATCCTCTGCGCGCTGCTCGTTCCTCGCTTTGACACGCGCTGCCGGATGGGCCCTTGCTGCCTCCGCGGGAGACATTAAGCACACCCATCGTGGGAATAAGTAACAAATACCGCTGCCTGCCTTGTGTTCACGGGTGTTTCCAGCGCATAGCACAATTGTTGCCGCGTAATATTTCTCAATATTCTTTCGACGTGGTATGCGGTGCAGGTCTAGCTTGTTCTGGTGACCACTCAGACAAGCACCCCATCCTCCGCGGGGAAGACCGGATTCCAGTTGCCCAAGTGGGCTTCCTCCTTCGGCTTCCAGATCATCGCCGCCCTCATCGTGGGCTTGGGCCTCGGCCTGCTCGCCAAGTACACCGGCAGCACCAAGACCAACCCGAACGCCCTCGGCGCCACGCTGCAGACCATCGGCTCGAGCTACGTCTCGCTGCTGCAGACCGCCGTGGTTCCGCTGATCTTCACCGCCGTCGTCAGCTCCATCTCCAACCTGCGCCAGGTATCCAACGCGGCAAGGCTGGCATGGAACACGCTCCTGTGGTTCGCCATCACGTCCCTGATCGCCGTGCTGATCGGCATCGGCCTGGGCGTGCTGCTGCAGCCCGGCGCCAACACCGGCATCACCGAGGAAGCCAAATACACCGGCAAATCCGGTGACTGGTGGGCATTCCTCGTGGGCCTCTTCCCGAAGAACTTCCTCGGCCTCGGCGCCAGCTCCACGGTTGCCGACTCCGGCGCAGTCACCACGTCGGTCAGCTTCAATGTCCTCCAAATCCTGGTGATCGCGATCGCCGTGGGCGTTGCGGCCCTCAAGGTGGGCAAGGCCGCTGAACCCTTCCTGAACCTGAACGCTTCGGCCCTTGCCGTCATCCAGAAGGTGCTGTGGTGGATCATCCGCATCGCCCCGCTTGGCACCATCGGCCTGATCGGCAACGCCGTCGCAGTCTACGGCTGGGACACCATCGGTTCCCTGGGCAAATTCGCCGTCGCGATCTACGTGGGCCTGGCCCTGGTCCTGTTCGTGGTCTACCCCATCCTGGTCCGCAGCCACGGCCTGTCCATCAAGCAGTACTTCTCCGGTGTATGGCCGGCCGTGCAGCTGGCCTTCGTGTCCCGCTCCTCGGTGGGTACCCTGCCGCTGACCCAGCGCGTCACCGAACGCAGCCTTGGCGTCCCCCGGGCCTACGCTTCCTTCGCAGTGCCGCTGGGCGCCACCACCAAGATGGACGGCTGCGCCGCCATCTACCCGGCCGTTTCCGCGATCTTCGTGGCACAGTTCTTCGGCATCCACCTGGACTTCAGCCAGTACGTGCTGATCGCCCTGGTCTCCGTGCTGGGTTCCGCAGCGACTGCAGGCACCACCGGCGCCGTAGTGATGCTCACGCTGACGCTCTCCACGCTGGGACTCCCGCTGGCCGGCGTCGGACTCCTCCTCGCCATCGACCCCATCCTGGACATGGGCCGGACCGCGGTGAACGTGGCGGGCCAGGCGCTGGTTCCCACCATCGTGGCCAAGCGCCAGGGCATCCTCGACGAGTCGCTGTACAACGCACCGCGCAACGGCACCCCGTTCGTGGACGACCACGAAACCGCAGCCGGTGAGCCCACCGACGGCACCACTGCCGACACGGCACCGCGCGAGCTGCAGGACGCCAAGGCGTAAGGGCAGCCGCACAGCATGAAGTCCCCCGGGAAAACTTCCCGGGGGACTTCATGCCGTTAAGGGCTTCCTACTGCCCGGGGCGTCCACCGGCCAAGGGAAACGCAGGCCCGCCCGACCGGAGGAATCAGTCAGCGCCCGCCGCCACCGATCACACCATTCTGGACCGCCTTGGTCACGGCATCGGCTTCAGCCTGCGTCAGCTTCCCGTCCGTCACAGCCTTGTCCAGGCGGGTCTTGAGCTCAGCAGCGTGCTCAGACTGCTCATCGCTGCGGATCTCCTGGAGGGCCGCCGTCACCTTCGCTTCGTCGATGCCCAACGCGCCGGCCAGCGACTTCGCCAGCGCCGCTTCCCTGGCGGCCGGGTCCGGTTTCTGCCCCTCGGCCGGGGCAGTGGGCTTGTTGGCATCGCGGAAGGCCTTCAGCGCGTCCTGGACTTTGGTTTGGTCCACGCCGAGCTTCGCGGCCAGCGCAGCAGCCCGGTCCTCGCCGTGTCCGCCACGGCCACCATGCCGGCCCATGCCGTCGGGGGCCCCGCCATTACCTGAGTCAGCCGGGGCGCTTGAGCTCGCGCTGGGCGCGGGCGCGGGTGTCGTGGTGGTTGCGGAGGCCATGCCGGCCACCCCGATCCCGGCGCCGAGGACCAGCGCAGCCGCTGACAGGCCCAGGGTCATCTTCTTGGTACGTGACATCTTCCGTCTCCTGATTCGCCGTCCTGCGACGGCTGTAGGTTTATGCCTCTCTCACTGAGACACACCAAGCATCCACCGCGAGCTTCAGGAAAGGCTGTTGGGAACCTTTCGATCTCCTGTGAATGCACGTGAAAAATACTTGCATGTAGTGCAAAGTTGCACGTAGTGTAATCCTGTGCCGAACACCTCCCCCCACGACCAGCAGGCACCCCCATCACGGAGGGAACTGAACAAGGCAGCCACCAGGCAGGCCATCACGGACGCCGCCCTGGAACTGCTGCGCACAAAAGGTCCGGGAAACTTCACAGTGGAGGATATTGCCGACGCCGCCGGGATCTCGCGCCGCACCTTCTTCAACTACTTCAGCAGCACCGACGCCGCGCTGGCGTCCATCGTGCACGGCTTCCTGGACACTGCCATCCAACAGTTCCGGCTCCGCCCGGCAGAGGAGCCCATGCTCGAATCGGCCCAGGCAGCCCTGTCGGCCCTGGCCGATCCCGAGGCCGTCGCTCCACTGGCGGAACTGTTTACCCTGACCCAGCAAAGCCCCCTGATGGCCCACTCCGAACTGGAGGCATGGGACCACTGCCGGGCGCAGGTCTTCGCCGTCGCCCGCGAGCGCCTCGCCGGCACCCCGGGCGGGCAGGACGAACTCTATGTCCATGCCTTGGCCGGCTCCATCATCTCCTGCGGCAAAGCTGCCATGGAGGTCTGGTTCAGCCGGCGCGGCCCCGACCTCACAACAGGGTCCCTGACCGAGCTGCGCCAACTGTTAATTGATTCGATTGCCCTGCTGGGCACAGGCTTCGCTCCCCCTGCTTCACCTTCCGCTGTCCGCTCCTCCTGATCAGATCGGTTCCCGCATGGCACTCCTCCTCTACCGCCTTGGCAAGTTCTCCTACCGCCGGCGCTGGCTTGTCATCTCCTTGTGGCTCGCCGTGCTGGTGGCCGTTGGCGGCTCGGCCGCAGCGTTCCACGGCACCTTGTCCAACAACTTCCAGATCCCGGGCACAGAGACCCAGCGGATCGCTGACAAGCTCAAGCAGGACCTGCCGTCGGCTTCCGGCGGCAGCGCCACGATCGTATTCGAAGCCCCGCCCGGCGGGTTCACGGACCAGGGCCGCGCAGCCGTCACGGACGCGCTGAAGAAGCTCCAGGCCCTGCCCGAGGTCCGCGGCACGGTTGACCCGTTCGCCACCCAGGCCCAGGTGGACCAGGCAGCCAAGGCGATCACCGACGGTGAACAGCAATTGGCCGCCGGCCAGGCCCAGCTGGACTCCTCACGGGCACAGCTGGAGGCAGGCAAGGCCCAGCTGGCCGCGGCCGAGCAGCAGCTCACGGCCGCAGGGGCACCGGCTGCGGTGATCGACGCGCAACTGGGCCAGCAGAAGGCGGCACTGGCAGCAGGCCAGGCCAAGCTCGACGCCGGAACCCGGGACCTGGAGGCCAGCAAGGCCAAGCTGGAGCTCGGCAAACGCCAGGCCCAGGCGGCCTCCGCCATCCGCTTTGTCTCGGAGGACAACCAGGCCGCCGTAGCCCAGGTCCAGTTCAACACCTCCATCAACGGGCTCTCCCCGGCGGTCCGGAAACAGGTCCAGGACATCGCCCATGAAACGTCCTCAGCCGGCGTCACGGCACTGGCCAGCAAGGAGATTACGGAGGACATCTCGGCCCTGTTCGGCACGGCGGAGATCGTGGGCATCGCCGTCGCCGCGCTGGTCCTGATCCTCATGCTGGGTACCCTGATCGCCGCCGGCCTCCCGCTGCTGATGGCCATCATCGGCGTCGGAGTTGGCGTCGGCATCACCTTCGCACTCTCCGGCCTGTTCGACATGAGCTCCATCTCCCCCATGCTGGCCCTCATGCTCGGCCTCGCCGTCGGCATCGACTACTCGCTGTTCATCGTCAATCGGCACCGGACCCAGCTCCTCGCCGGGATGGACGCCGAGGAATCGGTGGCCCGGGCCAACGGCACCTCGGGCAACGCGGTGGTCTTCGCCGGCCTCACCGTGATCATCGCCCTGGCCGCCCTGGTGGTCCCCGGGCTGCCGTTCCTCACCGTCATGGGCCTTGCCGCAGCAGGGACCGTAGCCGTGGCCGTGCTCGTGGCCATCACGCTGACCCCCGCCATGCTGTCCCTGATCGGCCGCCGCATCATCTCCCGGCGGGCGTGGGCCAAGGCCGAGGCGCACAACGCCGAGCCGGGCCATGAAGCCGCGGACCTCGCCACCGACCGCCAGCGCAGCACCCGCGGCTGGGGCGGACTCGTCACCCGGCACCCGTGGGTGGCACTGGTGGCCGGCGTCCTGGTGCTCGGCACCCTGGCGCTGCCGGCCACGCAACTGCAGCTGGCCCTGCCGGACGGCGGCTCCGAGCCCGTCGACTCGGAGGCATACCAGGCCTACGACCTGACGGCGCGCAGCTTCGGCGAGGGCGTGACAGGTCCGATCGTGGCAGTGGGCGAATTCCCGGCGAACCTCGACGCGGCCCAGGCACAGAAGCTGCAGTACGACATCGCGGACAAGCTTCGCGCCGTTGACAACGTGGTGGCCGCCGTGCCGGTAGCCCTCAGCGATGACCGCCGGACCGCCGTGTTCCAGGTCATCCCCAAGGAAGGCCCCGCCAGCGCGAGCACCGTCAAGGTGGTCGCCGAACTGCGCGGACTCAACGGCGAAATCCAGTCGGACTACGGCGTGGCCATGGGCCTGACCGGGCAGACGGCCGGCAACGTGGATGTCTCCACCAAGCTCGGGGCCGCCCTGCCGCCGTACCTGGCGATCGTCGTCGGGCTTTCCCTGATCCTGCTGTTGCTGGTCTTCCGCTCCATCGTTGTCCCGCTGCTGGCCACCGGCGGCTTCCTGCTGTCCCTGTCCGCGGCCTTCGGCGCGGTGGTGGCGGTGTACCAGTGGGGCTGGCTGGGCAGCGTCTTCGACGTCGCCAACCCGGGAGCCGTGCTCAGCTTCCTGCCCATCATCCTGATCGGCGTGTTGTTCGGCCTGGCCATGGACTACCAGGTGTTCATCGCCTCCGGCATGCGCGAGGCGTACATGCACGGCTCCGAAGCCAAGGAAGCTGTCCGGGTGGGCTTCCGGCACGCAGCCGCCGTGGTCACGGCCGCCGCGATCATCATGGTCAGCGTGTTCTCCGGCTTCATCTTCAGCCACCTCACCATGGTCCGCCCACTGGGCTTTGCCATGGCCTTCGGCGTCCTGTTCGACGCCTTCGTGGTCCGCATGATCATTGTCCCGGCCGTGATGTACCTGCTGGGCGCCAAGTCCTGGTGGCTGCCGCGCTGGCTGGACCGGATCCTGCCGGACGTGGACGTCGAAGGGGCCAAGCTCAACCGCGGGCAGGCCGCCCCCACCCCGGGCGAACTGGTCCACTAGGCTGGAACCGTGCACCACCTGATTCTCGCGTCCCAGTCCCCCGCCCGCACCAAGCTCCTGGCCGAGGCCGGCATCCGGCACACGGTCCTGGTGTCCGACGTCGACGAGGAAGCCGTCCAGGAGCGGTACGGCGTCACCGACCCGCATGACACCGCGCTGCTGCTCGCCAGGGCCAAGGCCGAGGCCGTGGCGTCCCTGCCGGAAGCGGAGGGCGCCCTGGTACTGGGCTGCGATTCAGTCTTCGAGTTCGACGGCGAGGCGCACGGCAAGCCCTACACGGCCGACGTCGCCCGGGACCGGATGCTCCGGATGAGCGGCAGCGCGGGGGTGCTGCACACGGGACACTGGCTGGTGGACTGCAGGGACACGGACGACGACGGCCCGGGCGGCCGCGGTTCGGGCGCCACGCTCGGGGCGGTCGCCTCTGCCGAGGTCACCTTCATGGACATGGAGCCGGCGGAAATCGACGCCTACATCGCCACCGGCGAGCCGCTGCACTGCGCCGGTTCGTTCACCATCGACGGCCTGGGTGGGGCCTTCATCCGGAAGGTCGACGGCGACCCGCACGCCGTCGTCGGCCTGTCCGTCTCCACCCTCCGTGGCCTCCTGGCCGCCGCCAATGTGCGCATCACGGATCTCTGGCCCGCGCGGTAAGTCCTCCATTTTCGGGACGCCTTGTAGCTTCCCTACAAAGGAAGCCTGGTTTACACGCGGATTCCGCAAGTAATATCGGCGGAACCCTCAAAACCGCGCTAGGCTCCCTGAAGGAAAGAAGGAGACGCCTTGTCAGCAAATTTGGAGCAGTCCGCAGGTCCCACGCAGTCGACGACCCTCACCAAGGTGCTGATCGCCAACCGCGGGGAAATCGCCGTCCGCATCATCCGTGCGGCCCGGGACGAAGGCATCGCCTCCGTGGCCGTCTACGCCGACCCCGACCGGGACGCCCTGCACGTCAAACTCGCCGACGAGGCCTATGCCCTGGGTGGCACCACGGCCGCCGAGTCGTACCTGGTGATGGACAAGATCATTGACGCCGCACGCCAGTCCGGCGCCGACGCCATCCACCCCGGCTACGGCTTCCTGGCCGAGAACGCCGACTTCGCCGCCAAGGTCATCGCCGCCGGCATCACCTGGATCGGCCCCTCCCCAGAGGCCATCTCCGCCCTGGGCGACAAGGTCCAGGCCCGCCACATCGCCGAGAAGGTCGGCGCCCCGCAGGTCCCCGGCACCGCCAACCCCGTGGAATCCGCCGAGGAAATCCTCGAGTTCGTGGACAAGTTCGGCCTGCCCGTGGCCATCAAGGCGGCCTTCGGCGGCGGTGGACGCGGCATCAAGGTGGCCCGCACCCGCGAGGAAATCCCCGAGCTCTTCGAGTCCGCCGTCCGTGAAGCCACCGCCGCCTTCGGCCGCGGCGAGTGCTTCATCGAGCGCTTCCTGGACGCTCCCCGGCACGTGGAAACGCAATGCCTCGCCGACGCACACGGCAACGTCGTGGTGGTCTCCACCCGCGACTGCTCCCTGCAGCGCCGCAACCAGAAACTGGTCGAGGAGGCCCCGGCCCCGTTCCTCACCCCGGAACAGAACCAGCGGCTCTACGAATCCTCCAAGGCCATCCTGAAGGAAGCCGGTTACCTGGGCGCGGGGACCTGCGAGTTCCTGGTGGGCCAGGACGGCACCATTTCCTTCCTTGAGGTCAACACCCGCCTCCAGGTGGAGCACTGCGTCTCCGAGGAAGTCACCGGAATCGACCTGGTCCGCGAGCAGTTCCGGCTGGCCCGCGGCGAGGAACTCGGCTACGGCGACCCCGAGGTCCGCGGCCACTCCTTTGAATTCCGCATCACCGGCGAGGACCCGGGCCGCAACTTCCTGCCCTCCCCCGGCACCATCAGCGTCCTGAAGAACCCCACCGGGCCCGGCGTGCGGATCGACTCCGGCGTGGAGCAGGGCGATGTCATCAGCGGCAACTTCGACTCGATGCTCTCCAAGTTGATCGTTACCGGCGCCACCCGCACCCAGGCACTGCAGCGCTCACGGCGTGCCTTGGAGGAAATGGTGGTCGAGGGCATTCCCACCGTCATCCCGTTTGATCTCGCCGTGGTCAGCAACCCCGACTTCGCTCCCGCGGAGGGCCCGTTCAAGGTCCATACCCGCTGGATCGAGACCGCATTCGTCAACGACATCCCCGCCTGGACACCCAGCGGCGCCACGGAAGAAGAAGCCGACGCCGGCGAACGCCAGCGCGTCGTCGTCGAGGTGGGCGGCAAGCGCCTGGAAGTGGTGCTCCCCGCATCCCTGGGCACCCCCGGCACCGCCGCAGCCGCCGGCAAGCCCGGCAAGTCCAAGAAGCGCTCACGTTCGGCAGGTCCCGCCGCAGCCACGGGCAATGCCCTCACTTCCCCCATGCAGGGAACCATCGTGAAGGTCGCCGTTTCGCACGGTGACGTGGTGTCCGAGGGCGACCTGGTGGTGGTCCTGGAGGCCATGAAGATGGAGCAGCCGCTGACGGCGCACCGTTCCGGCACCATCACGGGCCTGACGGCAACGGCGGGCGAAACGGTGTCCGCCGGCGCCATCATCGCCACGATCGAAGACTAGAAAGCGCTGCGCCGGACATGCTCGCACCAAGCTTCCAGGAAGAAGTGGACCGCTACCACCAGGCGGTTCCCGAAATCACCCGGGGCAACCCGGCCCCGATCAAGGACCTGTACTCCCGGCAGGACGATGTGACCCTGGCCAACCCGTTCGGCGGCATCGCCCGCGGCTGGGCACAAGTGGAGGCCCGTCTTGACCAGGCGGCCCGGCAGTTCCGCGACGGCGAGATGCTGGGCTTCGACACCGTCACCTCCTACACGGCCCGCGACACCGCCTACCTGGTGGAAACCGAGCACTTCCGGGCGCGGCTGGACGCCGCGGCCGCCACGGAGGAATTCGCCCTGCGCGTCACCAGCATCTTCCGCCGCGAGGAAGGCTACTGGAAGCTGGTGCACCGGCACGCGGACCCCGCCGCCCGGCCCCAGTCCCGGCGCTCCCTGACGCAGCCCGCCGCCTGACCTGCCCCCCGCACCCGGTTCGCCGTCGGGACGGCCGGGGTGCTGGCAGGGCTCGGCAACAGCAGGCAGACTTAGCAGATGCTGCCTTTCCTGCTTCTCGCATCCCGCGCCGAGGATGCCGCCGCTGACGACGAATACGCGGCCTACCTGAGGTACGGCGGACTGGAAGAGCGCGAACTTCACCGGGTCAGGCTGGAGGCCGCACCGCTGCCCGAACTGGACCTTTCGCGGTACTCCGGGGTGATCGTCGGCGGCAGCCCGTTCACCTCCAGCGACCCGCCCGGGGACAAGAGCGCAGTACAGCACCGGGTGGAACGGGAACTTTCGGGCCTGCTGGACCAGCTCGTGGCGCTCGACTTTCCGTTCCTGGGCGCCTGCTACGGCGTGGGCACCCTGGGCACGCACCAGGGCGCGGTGATCGACCGGACCTACGGGGAACCGCTGGGAGCGGTGGAGATCGAACTGACGGAGGCGGGGCTGCAGGATCCCCTCCTGCAGGGGCTGCCCCGGACGTTTACGGGCTTCACCGGCCACAAGGAGGCTGTCAGGTCGCTGCCGGCGCACGCCGTCCTGCTGGCGCGCTCCGCCACCTGCCCGGTCCACATGTTCCGCATCAAGGCAAACCTCTACGCCACCCAGTTCCACCCCGAACTGGACGCGGAGGGGCTGGTGACCCGGATCGATATCTACCGGCACGCCGGGTACTTCCCGCCGGAATCCGCCGGGGAACTGATGGCGGCGGCACGCCGGTCCACCGTGACCGAGCCCATGACCGTCCTGAAGAACTTCGTGGCACGCTACGCCCGCTGAGCATGAAAATGCCCGGCGGGCCGGATGGCCTCGCCGGGCATTGTGGCGTTGGAGAATCAGGCCACGTTGTTCTCGTAGTCAAGGTCGCGGGTTTCGCGGGTGAGGAACAGCGCGATCAGGGTCAGCACGGCCATGGACGTCAGGTACACGCCGACCAGGACGGGGCTGCCCTTGGCCGCTTCCCACAGCGCGACGGCGATGAACGGCGCCACGGCTGCGCCCAGGATGCTGGAGAAGTTGTAGCTGATGGCAGAGCCGGTGTAGCGGACGTTCGTGGGGAACAGTTCCGGCAGCAGCGCCCCCATGGGCCCGAAGGTCAGGCCCATCAGGGAGAAACCAAGGATCAGCAGGCCCATGGTGCCCACGAACCCGCCGCTGAACAGCGGGACGAACAGCAGGCCGAACACGAAGATGCCGGCGGTGACGGCCATCAGCATCTTGCGGCGGCCGTACTTCTCGGCGAGCGGGCCGGAGACCAGGGTGAAGATGCCGAAGAAGACGACGCCGGCGATCAGCATCCAGAGGAAGTCGTTGCGGGTGTAGCCCAGGCCGGGGACGAACGCGGCAGCGGCCGCCTCCGTCATGGGCTTTCCTGCCTTTTCGGCGGCCGCCTGCGCACCGGCCAGCGTGGGCTTGGTGCCGTAGGTGAGGGTGAACGTGGTCATCAGGTAGAAGAGCACGTAGGTGGCCAGCATGATGAAGGTGCCCAGGATCAGCTGGCGCCAGCTGGTCTTGAAGACGCGGCCCAGCGGAAGTTTCGCCACTTCGTTGGATTGCACCACCTTGGTAAAGGCGGGGGTTTCGATCAGCTTGAGCCGGACGTACAGGCCCAGGATGACCATGACGGCGCTGAGCAGGAACGGTACGCGCCAGCCCCAGGCCGCGAAGGCCTCCGGCGAGAGCGTGTAGCTGGCCACGAGGAAGATGACGTTGGCGATGATGAAGCCAATGGGGGCGCCCAGTTGCGGGAAGGTGCCGTAGATGGCGCGCTTGTTGGCGGGCGCGTTTTCCGTGGCCAGCAGGGCCGCGCCGCTCCATTCGCCGCCCAGGGCCAGGCCTTGGGCAAAGCGCATGATGACGAGCAGGGCCGGTGCCCAGAATTCCCAGCCCGGTACCAGGGCGGTGGGGAGGCAACCGATCAGGAAGGTCGCAATGCCCATGGTGAGCAACGACGCCACAAGGGTTCCCTTGCGGCCAAACTTGTCACCGAAGTGGCCGAACACGATGGAGCCAAGTGGACGTGCGACGAACGCCACGCCAAAGACGGCGAAGGAGCTCAGCAGCTGGGTGGTCTCGTTCTGGCCCGGGAAGAAGAGCTTCGGGAAGACGAGCACGGCGGCAGTGGCGTAGACGTAGAAGTCGTAGAACTCCACGGTGGTGCCGATCAGGCTCGCCACGATGACGCGGCCGCGGGAGTTCACCGGCTGGTGCGAACCGGGCACCGTG
Source organism: Pseudarthrobacter sp. AG30 (assembly GCF_003116525.1). NCBI lineage: Bacteria > Bacillati > Actinomycetota > Actinomycetes > Micrococcales > Micrococcaceae > Pseudarthrobacter > Pseudarthrobacter sp. AG30. The sequence goes on from NZ_QEHL01000017.1 coordinate 51,867, forward strand.
GTGGTATCGGGGAATGACATAGGTAAGCGCTTTCGTGAGACCGGCCGGGCACAGGCGGGGCCGCCTCCCGGCTCGAATAATTAGAGTTCGATCTTACTTCGCTGCGTCCAGTCAATGGACGAATCGTCCATCATGCGGACACGTGTTGTGTGTCTCACCATGCGGGCCTCCACACCGGGCCTCACGCCGGCGTACAGGCCCGGATAGGCAAAAGTCACAGCGCGTTAACAAACATCGTCCGTCCGCGAAACGAGCCGTCCCTACCTTGGAGGAACAACATCCCCTGAAGGAGGTAACCCGTGACTGTTGACCGCACCGTTGATGCCGGCGCCGGAAATACCCTTGACCTCGAAGAGGCCACTGGACCGGCAGCCGTTGCCGCATCCGCCAGCGCACAGCCCGGCCGTACCCGCACCACAGACGCCCCTGCCCTTGAATTCCGCCCCGGCCGCTGGATCGCCAACTGGGATGCCGAGAACAAGGAGCAGTGGGAAACCGCCGGCCGCGCCATCGCCCGCCGCAACCTGAACTGGTCCATCTTCGCCGAGTTCCTCGGCTTCGTGGTGTGGCAGCTGTGGTCCATCGTGGTGGTCCAGCTTCCCGCCGCCGGCTTCACCTTCTCCACCTCGGAGATCTTCTGGCTCATCTCGATGCCCAGCCTCGTGGGCGCCACCCTCCGCATTCCCTACACGTTCATGGTCCCCCGCTTCGGCGGACGGAACTGGACCATCGTCTCCGCACTGCTGCTCCTGATCCCCTCCACCGGACTGGCGCTGTGTGTCTCCAACCCGGACACGCCGTTCGGCGTCATGCTCCTGGTGGCCGCCCTCGCCGGCTTCGGCGGCGGCAACTTCGCCAGCTCCATGGCCAACATCACGTTCTTCTACCCGGCGAGGGAAAAGGGCTGGGCGCTGGGCCTGAACGCCGCCGGCGGAAACCTGGGCGCCGCCGTCGCACAGCTTGCCGTCCCGATCGTCATCACCCTCCTCGCAGCCGGCACCGTCAACCTGCCTATGGCCGGGTGGATGTGGGTCCCGTTCATCCTGCTGGCAGCATTCGGCGCCTTCAAGTACATGAACAACCTCACCAGCGCCAAGGGCGACGTGGCCGGCTCGGTCGCGGCGCTGAAGGAACCGCACCTGTGGATCATGGCCCTGCTGTACATCGGCACCTTTGGCTCCTTCATCGGCTTCGCCGGCGTGTTCCCCAAGCTCATCAAGGACTACTTCCCCGCGTTCTCCTCCATCGGAGTGGGGACCGTGGCCCTGTCCCTGGCCTTCCTGGGCCCCCTGGTGGGTTCGCTGGCCCGCCCGTACGGCGGACGCATGGCGGACCGGATGGGCGGCGCCCGGATGACCGTTGCCGCCTTCGCCTCCATGGCCGTGATCACGCTGACCATGGTTTGGACCCTCCCGCTGAAGAACTTCCTGCTCTTCCTGGTCCTTTTCCTGATGCTGTTCACCGCCAGCGGCTTCGGCAACGGCGCCACCTACCGGATGATCCCGGTCATCTTCGCCACCTCCAGCCGGGCTGCCCGCAACGGTGCCAACCCGGTTGCCACCCAGCGCCTGGCGTCCTCGGCCCTCGGACTGATCTCCGCGATCGGAGCCTACGGGGGCTTCGTGATCCCCCAGGTGCTGAATGCCTCCAGCACCGCCAGCGGCTCCTACACTCCGGCCTTCTACGGATTCGTCGGCGCGTATGTCCTCATGCTGGTGGTCTGCTGGACCTGCTACATCCGCAACGCCGGCCGGAACGCGATGGGGCACGTCTAACATGACCAAAAGCGCCGACACGCACTGCCCCTACTGCGCCCTGCAGTGCGCCATGACGCTCACGTCCCCCGCGGACCTGGCCCCGGCTGAACAGCCGGGGCCAGGCCCCGTGCCTGCCCTGAACCCCGCGGCAGCCCTGGAAGTTGCCGGCCGGGACTTCCCCACCAACCGCGGCGGACTCTGCCGCAAGGGGTGGACCTCCCCCACGCTCCTGAACCACGCGGGCAGGATCACCGAGCCGCTCCTGAAGGGTCCCGACGGCGTCCACCGGCCGATCGGCTGGGACCAGGCCCTGGACCTGGCCGCCTCGGCAGTCCGGGATGCCCGCGCCCGCCACGGGGCCGACTCCATAGGTGTTTTCGGGGGCGGCGGACTCACCAACGAGAAGGCCTACCAGCTGGGCAAGTTCGCCCGGCTGGCACTGGGGACCTCCCGGATCGACTACAACGGCAGGTTCTGCATGTCCTCGGCAGCGGCCGCCGGAATGCGCGCCTTCGGCGTGGACCGCGGCCTGCCCTTCCCGCTCGAGGCCCTGGATGCCGCCGGCACCATCCTCATGCTGGGTTCGAACGTCGCCGAGACCATGCCGCCTTTCGTCCAGCACCTGCAGGGTGCCCGCAATGCCGGCGGACTGATCGTGGTGGATCCGCGCCGCTCCGCCACGGCAGCCTTCACAGCCGACGGCGGCGGCATCCATCTCCAGCCACTGCCGGGCACTGACCTGGCCCTGCTGCTCGGGCTCTCCCACGTGGTCATCCACGAAGGCCTGGCGGACACTGTATACCTGCGGGAGCGCACCACGGGCTACGACGCCGTAGCCCGCAGCGTCAACGCCTTCTGGCCCGAGCGCGTGCAATCCCTCACCGGCGTGCCCGCGGACCTGATCCGGGAAACCGCCCGCAGGCTGGCCGCCGGGGCGCAGGCAGGCGGCAGCTACATCCTGACCGGCCGCGGCGTGGAACAGCATGTGGACGGCACCGACACCGCGACGGCCGCCATCAACCTCAGCCTCCTGCTGGGCCTGCCGGGCTCTGCCCGCAGCGGCTACGGAACCCTCACCGGCCAGGGCAACGGCCAGGGCGGCCGCGAGCACGGCCAGAAGGCGGACCAGCTCCCCGGCTACCGCAAGATCACCGACCCCGCCGCCCGGGCCCACGTCGCCGCTGTCTGGGGCGTCCCCGAAGCGTTGATCCCCGGGCCCGGCCTGCCCGCCGTCCAGTTGCTGAAGTCGCTGGGACAGCCCGACGGCGTCCGGTGCCTTTTCGTGCACGCCTCCAACATCGCCGTGGCCGCCCCCGACGCCAACACTGTCATCAAGGGCCTGCGCAGCCTGGACTTCCTGGTGGTGTGCGACTTCTTCATGTCGGAGACCGCCGCGGAGGCCGACCTCATCCTTCCGGTCCTCCAGTGGGCCGAGGAGGAAGGCACCCTGACCAACCTGGAAGGTCGCGTCCTGCGCCGGCGCCGCGCCATCTCCCCGCCCGCCGGTGCCCGCAGCGAACTGTGGATCATGGCCCGGCTGGCTGAGCGGTTGGACGCCCCCTCCACCTACAGCGAGGACCCCGAGACGGTCTTCGAGGAACTGCGGCTTGCCTCCGCAGGCGGGCTGGCCGACTACTCGGGCATCGACTACGCCATGCTGGACCGGGGCGAAGCCGCCTACTGGCCCTACCCTGCCGGCAGCACCGGCACGCCGCGGCTCTTCGGGGACGGCTTCGCGCACCCCGGCGGCAAGGCGGTCATGGTCCCGGTGGTTCCACGCCGCCACAGCCCTGCCACTGCGGGCCCCGGCGCAAACGCGGCGGCCGGCGCCAAGGAAATGACCCTCATCACCGGGCGCCTCATGGAGCACTACCAGTCCGGCGCGCAGACCCGGCGGGTCCAGGAACTTCTCGCCGCCCAGCCGGAAGCGAAGGCCCAGATCCACCCTGCGGCCGCCGAGGCACTCGGCATCACCGCCGGCTCGCTGGTCTCCGTGGCCAACGCACGCGGCGAGGTGGTGTGCCGGGCGGAAATCACCAGCGCCATCCGACCCGAAACGGTCTTCCTCCCCTTCCACTTCCCGGGATTCGAAAGCGCCAACCGGCTGACCGAAGCCGCCACCGACCCCATCTCCGGGATGCCTGAATTCAAGTTCAACACCGTGTGGGTCCGGCCCGTGGCCGCCCCCGATTCCGCCCGCATGCTGCAAAAGACGGAGGCCTCATGAGCGAGCAGATTGTGATCGTGGGATTCGGCCCCGTGGCCGCCAGGCTGGTGGACGAGCTCCTGCCCGCCGTCCGCGGCGGGCACGCCCGGCTCACCGTAGTGGGTGAGGAGTCCGAGGCCGCCTACAACCGCGTCCTGGTGGCGGACCTCGGCGTCGGCCGCACCACCGCCGGCGCCCTGGCCCTCGCCGACGCCGCCGACCTGGCAGCCGAGGGAGTGGACGTCCGCCTGGGCGTGCGGGTCAAGCGGGTGGACCGGGCGCGGCAGCAGGTCCTGCTTTCCGACGGAACCGCCGTGCACTACGACAGGCTGGTATTTGCCACCGGATCACGGCCCGTCATCCCCAACCTCACCGGCATCAACCCCGATCCCGCCTCCCCCGTGCTTCCCGCCGGGGTCACGGCCTTGCGCGACCTCCGCGACGCGGACGTGCTCCGCCAGGCGGTGGACGGCGGCAAGCGGGTGGTGGTCCTGGGCGGCGGCGTCCTCGGGCTGGAGACGGCACTCGCGGCCGCGGAAGAAGGGGCTACGGTCACCGTGGTCCACAACGGGCCGCACCCCCTGGGCCGCAGCATCGACCGCGGCGGCGGGGCCGTCCTGGCCGCCGGGCTGCGCCGGTGCGGCGTGAGGGTGGCAGGCAACGCCCGTTCCACGGGCGTTGAGCACAACGCGCCCGACGGCGGCTTCTCCGCGTTGCTGCTCGACGACGGGTCCGCGATCGACGGCGACCTCCTGGTCATCTCGTGCGGGGTCCGTCCCCGAACCGAACTGGCCGAAGGCTGCGGACTGTCCACCGGCACCGGGATCCTGGTGGACCACCGGCTGCGGGCGCACCACGAACCGCACATCTTTGCCATCGGCGACTGCGCGGAGGTTCGCTGCCCGGATCCGGGCTGCGCCGAATGCAGGAACGCCATGGGCCCGTCCGGGCTGGTAGGGCCCGGCTGGCGCCAGGCCGAATGGTTGGGCGGCTACCTCACCCTGCTGGCCGAAGGGGCAGCGGCGGAGGCGGACCTGCTGCCGGCCCTGCCACCGGAACAACCGGCCGTCGTGGTGCTGAAGGCCCGTGGCCTGAACATGGCGGTGGCCGGGAACAACGGCGCCGACCCCTGGGACGAAGAAGCGCTCACCGCAGGTGCCGTCAACGGCAGGCCGCGCCTGCAAATCGCCCAGTGGGCCGATCCGGAGCACGGCCGCTACGTCAAGATGACCACCCGCGGCGGCGTCCTGGAGGGCCTGGTGTCAGTGGGAATGCCGCGGACCGCGGCCGAACTGGTGGGCCTTTTTGAACGCGGCGCCGAACTGCCCGCCGACCGTTCCCTGCTCCTGCGCCTGGACGGGCCGGACCTGGTCCCCGGCGCCGCCGACCCCGCAGGCACCGTCTGCCGGTGCGCCGGTGTCAGCGGAGCGGCGATCCAGGGCGCTGTGGAGGGCGGCTGCTCAACGGTGGCGGACGTGTCCAAGGCCACCCGGGCAGGCACCGGCTGCGGCGGCTGTCACGAGGACATCAAGGGGCTTATCGAGAAGCACTTCTCCCCGGCCCTCCCCTAAGCCCGCAAGGCCACACGGGGCCTCGGCCTTGCCCTACATGTGGACGTGCAGGCGGCGGGCGGCCTCGGAGATGGAGCCGGTCAGCGACGGGTACACGGTGAAGGTGCTGGCGAGGTCGTCCACGTGCAGCTTCTGCTTGACCGCGATGGCGATCGGGAAGATCAGCTCGGACGCGTTGGGCCCCACCACCACGCCGCCGATGACGGTTCCGGAGCCCTTCCGGGCAAAGATCTTCACGAAGCCGTCCTTGGCGTTGCGCATCTTGGCGCGGGCGTTGCTGCGCAGCGAAAGCTTGATGATGTCCGCCTGGTATTTGCCGGACTCGATCTCCGCCTCGGACACTCCCACGTTGGCGATTTCCGGGGACGTGAAGATGTTCGACGCCACCTGGTGGAGCTTGAGCGGGGTCACGCCGTCGCCCATGAAGTGCGCCACAGCGATGCGGCCCTGCATGGCGGCCACGGAGGCCAGCGGCAGGACGCCGGTGCAGTCGCCGGCGGCGTAGATGTTCGGGGCCGTGGTGCGGGATACCCCGTCAACCTTGATGTGGCCGCTGTCGCTGACGGCCACGCCGGCTTCTTCAAGGCCCAGTCCGGCGGTGTTGGGGATGGAGCCCAGGCAGAGCAGGCAGTGGCTGCCGGTCACGGTGGAGCCATCGGCGAGGGTCACCACGACGCCGTCGTCCGTACGCTCCACGGACTGGGCGCGGGAGCGGGACAGGACCCGGACCCCACGGCGCTCGAAGACTTCCTCCAGTACCACCGCGGCGTCGACGTCGGAGCCCGGCAGCACGCGGTCGCGGCTGGAGACCAGGGTGACCTTGGATCCCAAGCCGTTGTAGGCGGAGGCGAATTCGGCACCCGTCACGCCGGAGCCGACGACGATCAGTTCCTCGGGAAGTTCGTCAAGGTCGTAGATCTGGGTCCAGTTGAGGATCCGCTCACCGTCCGGGCGGGCAGTTTCCAGTTCGCGGGGGTGCGCGCCAACAGCCAGCAGGATGGTGTCGGCTTCCACCGTCTCGGTGCCGTCAGCGGTCAGGACCTCGATGGTGTGGTTATCCACGAGGCGGCCGGACCCGGCAATGATCCGCACACCCACCTTCTCCAGGCCCTCGCGGATGTCATGGGACTGGGTGCGGGCCAGGGTGAGGAGGCGGTCATTGATGTGCTTAAGGTCAGCGTGCATCACCGGCACGAAATCGCCGCCGTCGACGTCGAATTTCACGCCGAGCTCGCCCGCCTCGGCCACCCGGGCCATGAGGTCTGCCGTGGCGATGAGGGTTTTGGAGGGAACGACGTCGGTCAGCACCGCGGAGCCGCCGAGCCCGGCACGTTCGATGATGGTGACCGTTGCCCCCAGCGAGGCGGCGACCATGGCCGCCTCGTATCCGCCGGGACCGCCTCCCAGGATCGCGATTCGGGGGGAACTGAAATCTGGATGCGTAGTCACAGTCATCCATTCTCGCCCATCTCCGGCCTGACCACCAAGAAAACAGGGCGTTTTCCGGGCCGGCCGTGATGAGGGCAACAGTGGCGGCAGGATAACTTGTACTGGTGAGTACAACAGACTTCCTGAACACTGACCCGTTTGCCGCCGCCCGGGCCGCCGCTGACTACATCGCCGAGGAGACCGGGGTGGACCGCCACGACGTCGCCCTCGTCCTCGGTTCCGGCTGGGGCGAGGCCGCCGACCTGATCGGCGAGACCACCGCCACCCTCTCCGCGGAGGAGGTCCCCGGCTTCCATGCCCCCGCCGTGGAAGGCCATGTGGGAACCATCCGGTCCGTACTGGCCAAGGACGGAAAACGCGCCCTGGTCCTGGGTGCGCGGACCCACTACTACGAAGGCAGGGGCGTCCGGGCAGTGGTGCACGGGATCCGGGCCGCTGCGGCCGCCGGGTGCAAGACCCTGGTCCTCACCAACGGCTGCGGCGGACTCAACGAGGCGTGGACGCCCGGCACCCCCGTGTTGATCAGCGACCACATCAACCTCACCGCTGCGTCCCCGCTGGAGGGCGCAACGTTCGTGGACCTGACGGACCTGTACTCACCGCGCATCCGTGGACTGGCCCGCGAGGTGGATCCCACCCTGGACGAGGGCATCTACGCCCAGTTCCCCGGCCCGCACTACGAAACCCCGGCTGAAGTGCAGTACGCCAAGCGGATCGGGGCGGACCTGATCGGCATGTCGACGGCACTGGAGGCCATTGCCGGCCGCCACGCCGGAATGGAAGTGTTCGGCATCTCCCTGGTCACCAACCTGGCAGCGGGCATCAGCCCCCAGCCGCTCAGCCACCAGGAAGTCATCGAATCCGGCCAGGCCGCGGGCCCGCGCATCTCCCGGTTGCTGGCTGACATCATCGCCCGGCTCTGAACGCCCCTGACCGCCGGGGTGCGGGCAACGGACCTGCAATGACGATAGCGTTAGGCCCATGACGTCTTCCGATGCCGAACTTCGCCTGCTTGCCGAGGCCCGGGAATGGGCCGCCCTGGATCCGGATCCCGCAACACAAGCATCGCTGCTTGGGCTCGTGGGGCTCGTTGAAGAGGGCGACCCCGCGGCACGGCAGGAGCTGGAAGACAGCTTCCGCGGCACGCTGCAGTTTGGCACGGCGGGCCTGCGCGCCGCCCTCGGACCCGGGCCGAACCGGATGAACCGGGTGGTGGTCCGCCGCGCCGCAGCCGGACTGGCGGCCTTCCTGGTGGACGCCGTGGCCGAAGCTGCGTCCGGCACCCGGCCGCGCGCCGTCGTCGGCTATGACGCCCGGCACAACTCGGATGTCTTCGCGGCCGAAACGGCCGCCATCTTCACCGCTGCCGGCATCGAGACTTTCCTGCTCCCGGCAGCCCTCCCCACTCCCCTGCTGGCCTACGCCGTCCGCGCCCTGGAATGCGACGGCGGCGTCATGGTCACCGCCAGCCACAACCCGCCGCAGGACAACGGGTACAAGGTCTACCTGGGCCGGCACGCAGTGTCCGCCGACGGCGACGGCGCCCAGATCGTGGCCCCCTACGACGCCCGCATCGCCGCGAGGATCAGCGCCGTGGGCCCCGTCGACTCCATCGAACTGGCGGCCGGCGGGTGGACCGTGCTGGACGGCTCGCTGGCCGCCGACTACCAGCGGGCGATTGCTGCACTGGCCATGCCGGACCGCTTCCCCGCCCGCGACCTGCGGATCGTCCTGACCCCGCTGCACGGCGTGGGTGGCGGGACGGCACTGGAGGTCCTGAACGCGGCAGGTTTCACGGATGTCACCATGGTGGCCGAACAGGCCGAACCGGACCCCGAATTCCCCACCGTCAGCTTCCCCAACCCGGAAGAACCCGGGGCACTCGACCTCGCCCTCGAAGCGGCCGAACGGCTCGACGCCGACCTGGTCATCGCAAACGATCCCGACGCCGACAGGGCTGCCGTCGCCGCCAAGGACCCGGACACCGGCGCCTGGCGGATGCTCCGCGGAGACGAAGTCGGCGCCCTCCTGGGGGCCCACATCGCCGCCCGGCTCGCGGACGCCGGCACCGAAGCGGACCACCAGGGTGTCTTTGCCAACTCGATCGTGTCCTCCCGCCTGCTGGCGCGCGTCGCCGCTGCCGCGGGCTTCGCCCATGAAGTAACCCTGACCGGGTTCAAATGGATCTCCCGGGTTCCCGGCCTCACCTACGGCTATGAGGAAGCGCTGGGTTATTGCGTCGCGCCGGACCTGGTGAAGGACAAGGACGGCATTTCCGCCGCCGTGCTGATCGCCGAACTTGCTGCCGCCGCCAAGGCCGCCGGCAAGACCGTCTTCGACACCCTCGATGAGCTGTACCTCCAGCACGGCCTGCACGCCAGCGACCAGCTGAGCATCCGGGTCGCAGACCTGGGCCTCCTGGACGCCATGATGAACCGGTTGCGGGTTTCGCCGCCGGAATCGTTCGGGCAGTCCGCGGTGGAAGTCTTCACCGACCTGGCAGAGGGAAGCGGCCAGCTGCCGCCCACGGAGGGCCTGCTGTACATCACCAGGGACCTGACCCGCGTGATCATCCGGCCCAGCGGCACGGAGCCCAAGCTCAAGTGCTACCTCGAAGTGATCCACCACGTGGGATCCGCCGCCGAACTGCCGGAGGCGCGCCAGGCGGCGCGTGCCTCCCTGGACGAGGTCCTGCACGACGTCAGCGAGGCACTGGGACTTTAACCGCGGAAAGGGGCGCCGCCTGGCGCCCCTTTCCTGTGTGCGGGAAGTCCTAGAGTTCCACCTCGACGAACCCGTCGGTGATCCGGGTGTTGAAGGCGGCCAGGCGCAGGCCCGGAGTGGTGAAGCATTCACCGGTCTCGAGGTCGTAGACCTCTTTATGCAGCGGCGAGGCGATCGTGGGGCGCGTGCCCTTGGAACCCAGGATGCCGCGGGCCATGACGTGGGCTCCGGTGGCCGGATCCTCATGCGCCACGGCGAAGACTTTGCGTGGACCGGTGCGGAACAGCGCCACCTGGCGGCCGGCAAGCAGCGCTGCCTCGCCCCAGGCGGGCTCAAGGTCCTCCACCGCGCAGACGCGGTGCCAACCGGTCCCGGATCCGGCGGTGTCTGATTCGGCGGCGAGCGCCCCAAGTTCCAGTGTTGCCGTCATGTCCGGCTCCTCTCCTGTGCCTGTCATCCCTGCAAGCGGCTGCTTGTGATGCCGTGTCCAACGCTAGGTTCCGGGTGTTTCAAAGGAGTGCGGTGAATGTGTCCGGCGGGTAAAAGAGACCTCACGCGGCCGGAAATGCGCTCGTGATGCAGAAGTTAAGTTGACGAAACAAAAGGGAAACTGAGGCGAAACTGCCCCTCCCTAGGCTGGGAGCACAAGCTGCAGAGCACCGTCTGCGGCCCATGCGAAAGGCCCACAGTGACCGAACAGACTTCAAGCACCGAGACTCCGCGCCGCATCGTCGTCGCCGGCGGCGGCCCTGCGGCCCACCGTTTCGCGGACGCCATGCATGCCCGCGGCCTCGACGGCTGGGATGTCACGGTCCTCACCGAGGAAGCCCACCTCCCCTACGACCGCGTGGCCCTCTCGAAGGCCCTCACGGACACCGGTGTGGACCTGACGCTGGGAACGACCTCCATGTGGGAGCACGGCTCCTTGACCCTGAAGACCGGCGAGCGCGTCGTGAAGGTCAACGCTGAGGCCATGACCGTGGAGACGGCCGCCGGCAACACCTACGAATATGACGAACTGGTCGTGGCCACGGGTTCGGACGCCGTCCGCCTGCCCATCCCCGGCGCCGGGCACGCCCACGTCTACCGGACGCTGGAGGACGTGTGGGCCATCAACAAGGCCGTCGCCGACCTCACCGCGAAACTCGGCCGCAAGATCAACGCGGTCACCATTGGCGGCGGGCTCCTGGGACTGGAATCCGCAGCCGGCACGGAACAGCTCGGCGCCACCCCTGTGGTCATCAACGGCGCCCCCTGGCTCATGAACACCCAGCTGGACGAGGGCGCGGGCCAGGCCTTGGGCCGCCTGATCGAAGCCAAGGGCTTCGAGGTCCACGGCGGTGTCTTCCCGTCGGAGATTTTGGCGGACGACGACGGCCAGGTCACCGGAGTGCTGATGGCCGACAACAGGATCATCCCGGCCGACCTGGTCATCGTCGCGGTCGGCGTCAAGCCCCGTGACGAACTCTTCCGCGCCGCCGACGGCGAAGAGCAGCTTTTCAGCCTGGGCCCGCGCGGCGGCGTCGTCATCAACGACTACTGCGCCACCGAAGTCCCCGGCATCTGGGCCATTGGCGAGGTAGCCAACTTCGGCGGCATGTGCCTTGGCCTGGTGGCGCCCGCCAACACCATGGCCGAGATCGTCGCCGACCGGCTGCACGGCGGCGACGCCACGTTCCCCGGCTTCGACACCGCCACCAAGCTGAAACTCTCCGGCGTGGACGTGGCCAGCTTCGGTGACGCTTTTGCCCGCACCGAGCACGCCCTCGAAATCGTCTACGCGGACCCCGCCCGCGGCGTCTACCAGAAGATCGTCACCACGGACGACGCCAAGACCCTCCTGGGCGGCATCTTCGTCGGCGATGCCTCTCCCTACATGAGCCTGCGGCCTCTCCTGGGCCGTGAACTCCCCGCAGAGCCCGGCGCGTTCCTGACCGCGGCCGGCGGCGGCGAAGCTCCCGAAACCGAGCTCCCGGACGACGCCACCCTGTGCTCCTGCAACAACGTCACGGCCGGGACCATCCGGGACACCATCAACGGCTGCGGCGCCTGCGAAGGCAACGCGCCCGTCCAGGAGCTCGGCGAGCTCAAGGGCTGCACCCGGGCCGGCACGCAGTGCGGTTCCTGTGTCCCAATGCTGAAGAAGCTGCTGGAAACCGAGCTGACCAAGTCCGGCGTCGAGGTTTCCAAGGCCCTCTGCGAGCACATCGAACTGTCCCGCCAGGAACTCTTCGATGCCATCCGCGTCCTGGAACTGACCTCCTTCGAAGAGATCATGGCCAAGTACGGCACCGGCGACGGCTGCGACATCTGCAAGCCCACCATCGCCAACATCCTCGCCAGCCAGAACAGCGCCTACGTCCTCGACGCCGGCCGCGGCACCCTGCAGGACACGAACGACCGCGCCTTGGCCAACATGCAGAAGGACGGCACCTACTCGGTGGTGCCCCGCATCGCCGGCGGTGAAATCACCCCCAGGAAGCTCGGCGTGATCGCCGCCGTCGCCGAAAAGTACGGCCTGTACACCAAGATCACCGGCGGCCAGCGGATCGACATGTTCGGTGCCCGGCTGGAGCAGCTGCCGGAGATCTGGAAGGAACTGGTGGACGCCGGCTTCGAGTCCGGCCAGGCGTACGGCAAGAGCCTGCGCACGGTGAAGTCGTGCGTCGGGTCCACCTGGTGCCGGTTCGGTGTCCAGGACTCGGTGGCCATGGCCATCCAGCTGGAGCTGCGCTACCGCGGCCTGCGCAGCCCGCACAAGCTGAAGATGGGCGTCTCCGGATGCGCCCGTGAGTGTGCCGAAGCACGCGGCAAGGACGTGGGCGTGATCGCCACCGCCGACGGCTGGAACCTGTACGTCGGCGGCAACGGCGGAGCCACCCCGGCCCACGCCCAGCTGCTGGCCAAGGACCTGGACGACGAAACCCTGATCAAGTACATCGACCGCTACTTCATGTACTACATCCGCACGGCGGACCGCCTGCAGCGCACGGCCCGCTGGCAGGAAGAGCTCGACGGCGGCATCAAGCACGTTGAGGACGTGGTGGTCAAGGACACCCTGGGCATCGCCAACGAACTCGAAGCCGCCATGGCCAAGCACGTGGACACGTATGTGGATGAATGGGCAGACACCCTCAAGGACCCCGAACGCCTCCGCCGGTTCCGCTCCTTCGTCAACGCTCCCGACCAGAAGGACGACTCCATCACCTTCGTCCCGGACGAGCGCGGCCAGATGCGCCCCGCCACCCCGGAGGAAAAAACCAAGGTCCTGATCGGCGCTTCCATCCCGGTCCGCTCCGCCACCACGGAAACCCCTGGAAACGAGGCATAGCCATGCAGCTCAGTATCGACCTCACCGGCCGGAACGTCCTGGTGGCCGGCGCCCCGGATGCCGCGCGGCAGGCGGTGCGGCGGTACGAAGCCGCGGGCGCCGTCGTCCACCGCGTTGGAAGCCCCGCAGAGGCGCGGCTCGTCCACGTACCGGAGCGGCTGTTCCTGGTCGCCGCCGTCGAGGACGGACAGAACGGCTGGGGCGCTTTCCTTGACCGCTGCCGGAACGCCGGCATCCCGGTCGCTGCCGAGCCCGCCGCCGGCCCGGCCGGCCACGTCACTCTGGTGGGCGGCGGCCCCGGCACGGGCGACCTGCTCACCGTGGCTGCCGTCAAGGCGCTCCGGGACGCCGACGTCGTCTTCTACGACCGGCTGGCCCCGTACCAGGAGCTGCCGCTGCTGACCTCCGCGGAGCTGGTGGACGTCGGAAAGAAACCGGGCCACCACAAAGTCAGCCAGTCGGACATTGAAAAACTGATGGTCGAAAGCGCCCTGGCCGGCAACAACGTGGTGCGCCTCAAGGGCGGGGACCCCTACGTCTTCGGCCGGGGCGGGGAGGAAGTTGCCGCGTGCGTGGCCGCCGGTGTCAAAGTGCACGTCATCTCCGGCGTTACCAGCGCCATCTCGGTCCCGGCCGCGGCAGGCATCCCGGTGACCCACCGCGAGGTCAGCCACATGTTCACCGTGGTCTCCGGACACGCGCCGCTGACTGAGAAGGAGCACCACCACCTGGCCGGCCTGGGCGGGACCATCGTGGTGCTCATGGGCATTGGCACCCTGCACCAGCTGGCAGCGGGCTTGCGCCGCGCCGGAATGCGCCCGGACATGCCCATGGCCGTGGTGGAACGCGGCTACCGGCCGGGCCAGCGCACCACCATCGCAAACCTGGGCACCATCACCTCCGCCGCTGCCGGCTGCAGCAATCCCGCAGTACTGGTGATCGGTGAGGTGGTCCGGGTGGCCGAAGCCAACCGGCAGCACGCCGGAGCCGCCGCCGACCTGGACATGCTGGCGGCCTCGCTGCTGGGATCATGAAAGGATTGACCCCCATGACTGCACTTGCACCGGCCGAACCCACGCAGGCTGAAGAAACAACAGATGCCGCGGAATCGCCGCTTGAGGGGTTCCGCATCGGCGTCACCTCGGACCGGCGGTCACGCGACCTGATCGAGGCCCTGGAGCGACGGGGTGCCGAAGTGCTGCATGCTCCGGCGCTGAAGATCGCCCCCGTCCAGGAGGACATGCGCCTGATCGAAGACACCAGGGCCATCATCGCCGCCAAACCGGACCTGTGCATCGCCACCACCGCCTACGGCATGCGCCGGTGGTGCGAGGCCGCTGACTCCTTCGGAATCGGCGACGAACTGCTGGAAACGCTGGGAAGCTGCCGGATGTTCGTCCGGGGACCCAAGGCCCGCGGGGCCGTGCGTGCGGCCGGCCTCGCCGACGTCGGGATCAGCAGCGACGAAACCACTGCCACGCTGGTGGACATGCTGCTCACCGAAGGCGTCCGGGGCAAGACCGTCGCCATGCAGCTGCACGGCTACACCGACGTCCGCCAGATCGAACGGCTCCGGATGTCCGGCGCCACGGTCCTGACCGTGACGCCCTACCGCTGGGTCAAGCCCGACGGCGAGGACAAGCTGCCGCGGCTGATCGAGGCTGCCTGCAACGGAAACCTGGATGTCCTCACGTTCACCAGCGCCCCCGCGGTGGACGCGATGTGGAGCACGGCCCACGAGATGGGCCTGTACAAGCAGCTGGTGGAGAGCCTGAAACTGAATGTCACTACCGCGGTGGTGGGTCCCGTCACGGCGCAGCCCCTGCTGGACGCCGGGGTGACCCCGCTGATCCCGGAACGGTTCCGGATGGGAGCCCTCATCCGCCTGGTGTGCGAGCACCTGGCATTGAACCACGTCCGGCGGCTCGACACCCGCTCCGGAAACATCGAGCTCCGGGGCCGCAGCCTTCGCATCGATGGCCGGCAGGTGGAACTGGCCCCCGCCCCGCTGCTGCTCCTGCGGGCGCTGCTCGGTGCCGGGGGCGCGGTCCTGTCCCGCGAGTCCCTTTCGGACCTGCTGGAGCTCCGTGGTTCCGTCCACGCGCTGGACATGACCGTGAGCCGGCTGCGGTCGTCGCTGCCGGACGGCAAGCTCATCGAAACCGTGGTGAAGCGGGGCTACCGGATCCGCGTTTGAGGTCCGGGGGCGGCCGAATGTGTCCGCCGGCTCCCGGATGAGAGGTGCGTCACGGGTTCTGTTACCGGCCGGTAAATACTGGCGAACAACACCCTCCGAAACAGCAATGGACGGGTAACACAACCGAAAAAGCAGGCCCCTACGCTGGGGTGCATCACGAAGTTCCGGCCGGTTAACGGCCACCAGCGAAAGGGCCAGCACATGTCCGCTCCGGCACCCTCCCCGTCCACCTCCGAGGCAACCCGCATCGTCATCGCCGGGGCCGGACCGGCCGCCCAAGCCCTGGTTGCGCAGCTGGACCGCGCCCGTTTCACCGGAAGCATTACCGTACTGAGCAACCGGGACGACACTCCCGCCGAACTGCTGGAACTGGCCATGCTGCCCCAGGTTTCCGTGCGCTTCGGCCAGCCCGCAAGCCACATCGACGCCGCCAACCGCACCGTGGCCACCGCCGACGGCATGGAGTTCGCCTACGACCAGCTGGTCATCGCCACCGGCTCCGCCCCCGCTGCCAGCCCCGTGGACGGCGCCGCCCAGTGCCTGAGCTACTCCACCATCGACGACGCCCCGCGCATCGCCGAAGGCGTCCAGGAAGTCACCCGTGAACTGGGACGCAGGCCCGTCGGCATCCTCGTCGGCACGGGCGCGGCCGCCGGACAAGCCGAAGCCGTCCTCCGGGCCAAAGGCGTGCGGCCCATCCGCACAACGGCCCGGCCCGCCGCCGTCGTTCCTTCCGTTGTTCCGGGCGGATCCGCTTCCGGCCTGGCCTCCTCCGCCGTCGTCTTCGAGGACGGCAGCAGCATGACCGGAGACCTGGTGGTCCTGGCCGAGGAACGGGTCTCCCGTGACAGCCTCGCCGCCACGGCCGGGGTGCGGACGGCCGCCGGCGGCGGCATCGTGATCAGCCGCGACTTCCGCACGTCGGTCCCCGGCATTTGGGCCATCGGTGATGCTGCGGCGTTCGACGGCGTGCGGCTGGGCCTGCTGGTGGCGGCCGCGTCCGCGGCGGGGGCCTGCGCCACCCAGTTGCTGACCGCCGTTGCCACCGCAGTTCCGTCCGCCGCCGCCGTGCCGGCACTGCAGGTGGCCGCCTGACCGGCCCGGCCGGGGTTGTCCCGCGGCGTCCGCCACCGGGCCGCCGGTGCGGCCCCGGCGCGCTGTGACAAGATGGTTTCAGCAACGAGTCACCGACGCGCCGGGCCCACAAAGCCCCTCGAGAGGACCATCCATGAGCAATGAAGCCACCGTTCACGCAGGCACCGCCACACCGGCCGGTGACGGGAACATCGCCTCCTACATCGACCACACGCTGCTCAAGCCCGAAGCCTCGGAAGCCGAGGTGCTGAAAGTCTGCGCCGAGGCCGCCGAGTACGGGTTCAAGTCGGTCTGCGTCAACCCTGTCTGGGTCAAGACCGTCACCACCGCGCTGAAGGGCTCAGGGGTCCTCACCTGCTCCGTGGTCGGCTTCCCGCTGGGGGCGACCCCCACGGACGTGAAGTCCTTCGAGGCCCGCGGCGCGGTACTGGACGGCGCTGACGAGGTGGATATGGTGATCAACATCGCCGCTGCCCGGGCAGGCGACAAGGGCGCCCTGGCCGATGACATCGCCGCCGTGGCCGAGACCGTGCACGCCGGTGGCGCCATCCTGAAGGTCATCATCGAAACCGCGCTCCTGACCGACGAACAAAAGGTCCTGGCGTGCCAGGCGGCAGTGGAGGCCGGCGCGGACTTCGTCAAGACGTCCACAGGCTTCAACGGTGGCGGCGCCACCGTTGAAGACGTGGCGCTGATGCGCAAGGCCGTGGGCCCGAACGTGGGGGTCAAGGCCTCCGGCGGTATACGGTCCCTGGCCGACGCTCAGGCTATGATTGCTGCAGGTGCAACACGAATCGGCGCCAGCTCCGGGATTGCCATCGTCAAGGGTGAACAGGGTTCAGCCGCTTACTGACCGGGACCGGACGGCCGCCACAGACCAAGCCCCGCGGGGCCGAGGAGGAACACATGTCCAGCAAGATCAACGCGTCCAGCCGGGACACGACGTCGAACCAGGACATGGTCCGCACCCCGCAGAACGAGAACAACACGGCCACCAGCGCTGTCCTTTTCGTGGTCAGCTTCGCCCTGTTCCTGGGCGCCATCTACTCCCTGTCCTTCCTCAGCCTGGACAACCCCTGGCCGATGGCGGTGTGCCTGGTCCTGTTCGCCCTGGCGTTCTGGATCCCGCAGACCATCCTCGGACGGTCTGACTCCGCAGGCGAGCACTGATCCCCACGCAGACAGCAAAGGACCCCGGACACGCCGTCCGGGGTCCTTTGCTGTCTGCTGCCCGAGGCCTTCCTGCTGCTAGAACCACAGCCTGATCCAAGCCCCCGCGGCGGCGGCCACCGGGCCCCAGTGGTCCCTGGCGATGGCCCAGCCGGCCATGGACATGCCCACCATGGCGTAGGCGCTGACCGGGATCAGCACCAGCCACTCCCGCTTGGATCCCGCCCGTCCCAGCAGGGGCACCGAGAGGGCGCCGTTGGGGCGCCAGACGTTCCGCAGCAGGGGCAGCCGGCGCAGCAGCCGGGGTGGCCTGATGACCAGCGGCCACAGCAGTGGCACTCCCCCGGTGGTGACCAGGTCGCCGACAATATGGACCGCCACTCCGATCAGCATCGAGGTGGGCAGCCAGGTCCATTGGTCCGGCGCGAAGAACGTGACCAGGCTGGCCATCGCCAGGGCGAAGATCCAGTTCGAGATGAATCCACTCTTGGGAAAAAGTTTCAGCGCCTTGGCCGCGATGTTGATCAGGAACATGCACAGCAGCCCGGCGCCGACGGACAGGCGGCCCCACGGGGTGTCCATATGGACCTGCGATGCCAGGCCGGCCAGGAACACGAACAGGGCGGCGCCCACAATGGAATGCGTGCCCTGCCGGTGGCCGCCGCTGGCGTTCTCGATGCCACGCGCGATCACATTGGACAGCGGCGGGAGCGAGTGCGCCACCGTGCTGGAGCGGTGGTCCCAGTCGCACACCAGGGCCGTGCCCGCCGTCGCCATCCCGCCGATGAGGATGCCGGTGGGATCCAGCGGATACCAGCCCAGCGTGTACGGTCCCGTGGACGCAACAGCAACCCACGCCGCGGCTCCCGACGCGGCGTGGTGTCCTCCCATCATCCCCTAACCGACGGTCAGGGGAGCATCGGAGAAGATGTTCCGGATCACGCCGTTGGCCCAGTCGAGGATCTCGGCGTCCTGCAGGTCCCGGCCGCCGATCCGTGCGGTTTTCGGTTTGGGGATGAGGACGGCGTCCAGGGCGGGCTTGGATTGGGCGCCCGGGTACATGCGGTTCAGTCGCATCACCTTGGATTCCGGCAGGGTGGCCGGGGAGAACTTGATGAAGTTGCCCTGCAGCGCGACGTCGGTCAGGCCGGCCTCGCGTGCACCCACCCGGAACCTGGCCACGGCCACAAGGTTCTGCGCCGGGAGCGGCAGTTCGCCGTAACGGTCCACGAGTTCCGCCATGACCTCGTCGATGGCCTCGTTGGTGACCGCGGAGGCGAGCTTCCGGTAGGCCTCCAGGCGCAGCCGCTCGCCGGGGACGTAGTCGTGCGGCAGGTGCGCGTTGACAGGCAGTTCGATCTTCATCTCCGCAGCCTTCTCTTCGGCTTCGCCGCGGAAGTCCGCCACGGCCTCGCCCACCAGGCGGATGTACAGGTCGAAGCCCACCCCCTGGATGTGCCCGGACTGTTCACCGCCCAGCAGGTTGCCTGCGCCACGGATCTCCAGGTCCTTCATGGCCAGCTGCATGCCGGCGCCCAGTTCGTTGTGCGCGGCCACAGCTTTGAGCCGCTCCAGGGCCACCTCGCCCAGCGGCTTTTCCGAGGGGTAGAGGAAGTAGGCGTAGGCGCGCTCCCGGCCACGGCCCACCCGGCCGCGGAGCTGATGCAGCTGGGACAGGCCGTACTTGTCCGCGCCATCGACGATCAGCGTGTTGGCGTTGGAGATGTCCAGCCCGGTCTCGATGATGGTGGTGCAGACCAGGACATCGAACCGCTTCTCCCAGAAGTCCACGATGATCTGCTCCAGCCGGCTCTCGGACATCTTGCCGTGCGCCACCTCCACGCGCGCCTCCGGCACAAGTTCGCGGATCTTCGCGGCGGTGCGTTCAATCGTGGAGACCCGGTTGTGGACGAAGAACACCTGTCCTTCGCGCATCAGTTCGCGGCGGATCGCGGCGGAGGTCTGCTTGTCCGTGTACGGGCCCACATAGGTCAGCACCGGGTGCCGTTCCTCCGGCGGGGTGGCCAGGGTGGAGGTTTCCCGGATGCCGGTCAGGGACATCTCCAGGGTTCGCGGAATCGGGGTGGCGCTCATGGCCAGGACGTCCACGTTGGTGCGCATCTTCTTCAGCGCTTCCTTGTGCTCGACGCCGAACCGCTGCTCCTCGTCCACGATCACCAGGCCCAGGTCCTTGAATTCGAAATCCTTGGAGAGCAGCCGGTGCGTGCCGATCACTACGTCCACCGTGCCGTTCTTCACGCCCTCGGCCGTCTCCTTGGCCTCCTTGGCAGCCTGGAACCGGGACAGCGGCTTGACCCGCAGCGGGAAGCCGGAGAACCGTTCGGTGAACGTCTCATAGTGCTGCTGCGCGAGCAGGGTGGTGGGCACCAGCACAGCCACCTGTTTGCCGTCCTGGACGGCCTTGAACGCCGCCCGCACCGCGATCTCGGTCTTGCCGTAGCCGACGTCGCCGGAGACCAGGCGGTCCATGGGGATCTCCCGTTCCATGTCCGCCTTGACCTCGTTGATGGTGGTGAGCTGGTCCGGGGTCTCGACGTATGGGAAGGCCTCCTCCAGTTCCCGCTGCCAGGGCGTATCCGGGGCGAACGCGTGCCCGCGGGAGGCCATCCGGGCCGAGTAGAGCCGGATCAGTTCACCGGCGATTTCCTTGACGGCCTTCCGGGCCTTGGACTTGGTGCTGGCCCAGTCGGCGCCGCCCATCTTGCTCAGGACGGGAGCGTCACCGCCCACGTACCGGGTCACCTGGTCGAGCTGGTCCGTGGGGACGAACAAGCGGTCGCCGGGCGCCCCGCGCTTGGCCGGCGCGTACTCCAGCACCAGGTACTCGCGCACGCCGTCACCGCCGCCGGCCACCTTCCGCTGGATCAGTTCCACGAACCGGCCGATGCCATGCTGTTCGTGCACCACATGGTCCCCGGCCACCAGCTGCAGCGGGTCGACCGCATTGCGCCGTTTGGAGGGCATCCGCCGCATGTCCTTGGTGGACCCGGCAGAAGTCCGGCCCAGGAGGTCGGCCTCCGTCAGCAGGCCCAGTTTAAGCCCGTCAAGGACAAAACCGCGGCCGACGGCGGCGGTGGTCACTTCAATGATGCCCGCCTGGGGTTCGTGGTCCAGGCTGTCCACCCGGGCGCACGGAATGTCCGCGTCATGGAAGAGCTCGGCCAGGCGCTGGGCCGGGCCGGGACCTTCGGTAGCCACCACGATGCGCCACTGGTCGCGGACATGTGAGCCGATGAACTCCATCATTTCCGCCACATCGCCCTGGTAGCCGCGGGGTTCGCGGGCATGCAGGTTCAATACGTCGATCTCGGGGAGCAACTCCGCGTCCTGGGCCAGGGAGGTGATTGACCACCAGGAGACCCCGTGCCCCAGGGCGGACGCGCGGGTTTCGGCCAGCGACCGGAAGCTCGCCGAGTGCAGCGCCGCACTGGCCTGGGAGCTGAGGTCAAGGGGGGCCGTCCCGCCGTCCGAAGCCGTGGACCAGGCCGCCTCGAGGAACTCCTCGTTGGTGGCGGCGAGGTCGTGGGCGCGGGTGCGCACCTTCTCGGGCTCGATGACCACCGCGATGGAATCGGCGGGCAGCTGGTCCACGAATGGAACCATCGCGTCCACCAGCACCGGGGCCAGGGATTCCATGCCTTCCACGGCGATGCCGCCGGCGATCTTTTCGAGCATGTCCGCCGCGGCCGGCAGCTCGGCCTTCAGCGTGGCGGCGCGGGACATCACGGACGGCGTGATGAGGATTTCGCGGCATGGCGGCGCATGCAGTTCCGTGGGGTGGTGGATGCCCGGTGCGGACAGCGAGCGCTGGTCGGCCACGGCGAACCAGCGCATCTGGTCCACTTCGTCCCCGAAGAACTCCACCCGGATGGGGTGGTCCTCGGTGGGCGGGAAGACGTCGATGATGCCACCTCGGACGGCGAATTCGCCGCGGTGCGTCACCATGTCCACGCGGGCGTAGGCAGCGTCCGCGAGGCTCTTCACCACATCGGAAAACGGTACCTCCTGGCCCACTTTCAACGTGACCGGAACCAGGTCCCCCAGGCCGGCCACCACCGGCTGGACCACGGCGCGGACGGGCGCGACGACGACGCGCAGCCGGGCCGTCGTCGAACTTTCCGGATGGGCCAGGCGGCGAAGGACCGAGAGCCGGCGGCCCACGGTATCCGAGCGCGGCGAGAGCCGCTCGTGCGGAAGGGTCTCCCAGCTGGGGAACTCGGCCACGGTGTCCGCCGGCAGGTACGCGCGCAGGGCCGCGGCGAGGTCCTCGGCTTCCCTGCCCGTGGCGGTCACGGCAAGCACAACGCCCGGTTCACCGCTGTCCGCCGCTGCTGCCAGGCCGTCTGCCATCTCCGCCAGCAGCACGGGCCGCAAGCCCGCAGGGGCGCTGATCTGGTAATCCTGTCCACGGACCTCGAAGCCCCGTGCGGCCTCGGCCCGGACCCGGCCGAATGTCCGGTCCGGCTCCAAGGCACGGCGCAGGCCATCCAGCGTGGGGACCGCGCCGGATGTGCCGGCGCGGGTTTTGCCGGTGCTGGACGTGCCGGCGGCGGACTGGCCGGAAAGACTCATGGCAGTAGCTCCTGTGCTGTTCATCAAAATCGCAGGCAACGCGAAAACCCGAAATTCGCTGCGAATCCCGGGGAACTTCCAGCCTACCGCGCGGGACCGACATGGCAGTCCCGCGATTGCGGGCCTAGGCTGGCAGTGCCATCGCATTCGGCGTCGGAGCAGCCGTCCGGACAAGCCGCCGCTCCGAACCACAAGGGACGAACAGGAGCCAGTATGAGCGAAATGACTGCCCGGCCTACATCAAAGACCGTCCTTGTCACCGGTGCCACCGGGTACATCGGCGGCCGGCTCGTGCCACGGCTGCTGGAAGCGGGCCATACGGTCAAGGTCCTGGTCCGCTCCCCCGACAAGATCGCCGGTGTGCCCTGGCGCACCGAGGTGGACGTGGTGGAAAGCAGCCTTGACGACGGCGACGCCCTCCGCGCAGCCCTTACCGGCGTCGACGTCTTCTACTACCTGGTGCACTCCATGGCGGCAGGGGCCGGTTTCGAGGCGAAGGAAAAGGCGATGGCCCGGACGGCGGCGGATGCTGCCACGGCGGCGGGCGTCCACCGGATTGTCTACCTGGGCGGCCTGCACCCGAAGGGGGTGGAGCTGTCCACCCACATGCGCTCACGCGAGGCCGTGGGCAAGGTCTTCCTGGACAGCCCGGTGGATTCGATCGTGTACCAGGCGGGCGTGGTGATCGGTTCCGGCTCCGCTTCCTTCGAAATGATCCGGCACCTGTCCGAGACGCTGCCCCTCATGCCCGCACCAAGCTGGGTGCGCAACCGGATCGAAGCCATCGCCGTCCGCGATGTGCTCTATTACCTGGTGGCTGCGGCGTCGCTGGAGGGTCCCATCAACCGGACCTTCGACATCGGCTGCCGGCAGGTGCTGACCTACGCCAAGATGATGCAGGAGTACTCAGCCGTGGCCGGCCTGCCTTACCGGGTGGTGTTGGCGCTGCCTGTGCCGGCGCCCAAGCTGGCCGGCATGTGGGTGGCCCTGACAACCCCCATCCCATGGTCCATGGCGGTCCCCCTGGTCCAGTCGTTGCAACATGACGCCGTGTCCAACGAGCACGACATCGACCAGTTCATTCCGCAGCCCGACGGCGGCCTCACGCCCTACCGCACCGCGGTGGCCTTGGCGCTGGGCAAGGAACGGGACGGCCAGGTGGAGACCACGTGGGCGAACGCCGGCGCGGATTCCGACCCGCTGCCCAGCGACCCCGAGTGGGCCGGGCACAAGGTCTACATCGACGAACGGACGTTCCACGGAGACGTGGACCCGGCGCACGTCTGGACCATCATCGAGGGGATCGGCGGCCGCAACGGCTGGTACTCGCTGCCCTTGGCCTGGCAGGTGCGGGGCTGGCTGGATAAATTGACCGGCGGCGCCGGGCTGCTGCGGGGCCGCCGGCACCCGCACTCCCTGGCCGCCGGCGAGGTGGTGGACTGGTGGCGGGTGGAGCGGATCGACCGCGGCAGGCTGCTCCGGCTGCGGGCAGAAATGCGCGCGCCCGGCCGTGCCTGGCTGGAGCTCTCCGTGGAGCCGGACGGCGGAGGCAGCCGGTACAGGCAGCGGGCCATTTTCTTCCCCAAGGGTTTGAGCGGACGGCTCTACTGGCTGGCCGTACTTCCCTTCCACAGCCTGATCTTCCCGGCCATGGCCCGGAACATCACCGCGGCAGCCCAAAAACTGGCCGATGCGGAGCGCGCAGAGGTGACCCCGTAGGATGTTGGAGGCGTAAATCCTTTCCCGACGTCCCAGGAGGACCCATGGCGCTGAGCGCAACCACCACCCTTCCGCACTCCGTTGACAGCGTTGCCGCTGTGCTGGTGAACGAGGATTTCCAGCGCCACGTCAGCCGGCTGGTGGGCGGCGAACTGGAGTCCTTCAAGGTCGACGGCGACACCGCCGGGGCGTTCAGCGCCACGTCGGTGCGGACGTTGCCCACCACCCGGCTGCCCGAGATTGCCCGCAAGTTTGTCGGCGAGCACCTCAAAGTGACCCAGGTGGAAAACTGGGACGCCCCCGCCGCTGATGGCTCCCGCCAGAGCAACATCTCGCTGAAGGTCGCCGGCGCCCCGGTGGATGTCACGGCCGTGCAGCGGCTGGTGGCCGACGCCGGTGGAACCCGGGTGGAGCTTGAGGGCGCCGTGAAGTCCTCCGTTCCGTTCCTGGGCGGCAAGATCGCCGATGCCGCCGAGCCCATGGTGGCCAAGGCCTTGAACCTGCAGGCCACGCAGGCGCAGGCCTGGCTGGAAAGCCACTAGTACATGGAGCTGCCCGTCTTCGCTGCGCTGGTCCTGATTGTCGCCGGCGTCTGGTCGCTGGTGGTCTGGCCGCAGTTCCTGCGCCGGGTCATGAACGATCCCCGTGCCCGCGACACTGCCGGCAAGGCCACCAAATTCCTGACCGTGCACGTGGTGCTGGTCAGCATCTCCATGGTGCTGGGACTCGCCACCGCAGTCATCGGCGTCCTGGGACTGCTGGGCTGACCCTTCCGCGCGGCAGCACGGCTCCGGCATGACACAGCCCGGGCCTTCCTCCGGAACGAGGAAGGCCCGGGCTGTTCTGTTCCCTGCGGTTATGCCGCCTGGTTGAGCGCGTCCTCCGCCGCCACCCAGGAGATCATGGCGCACTTGACCCGGGCCGCGTAGCGGGCAACCCCCTCGAAGGCAGCGGCGTCCCCCAGCAGTTCGGGATCGGCCTGGACCTTGCCGCGTGAGCGGAGCACCTCGCGGAAGCTCTCGATCACCTGGTGCAGTTCGGCAACGGTCATGCCGTCGGCGAGTTCGGAGAGAACCGACGCCGAGGCCATGGAAATGGAGCAACCGGCTCCGTCCCACGCCACCTGGACCACCGTGCCGTCCTGCACCGCCAGCCGCAGGGTGACTTCGTCTCCGCATACCGGGTTGAGCTGGTGGGACTGGCCTGTTGCCGCGCCGGCCGGGGCGTCGATGGCGGCCAGCCCGCTGCCGTGGCGGGCCTTGGAATGGTCCAGGATGATCTGCTGGTACAACTGGTCGAGGCTCATGGTGTCACCCTTCGTGTTCTCCGCTAGGCGCGGAAGTAGGCCCTGACGCCGGCCACGGCTTCAAGGAAGCGGTCCACGTCGTCGGTGGTGTTGTACAGGTAGGCGCTGGCGCGGGTGGTGGCGGTCAGTCCCAGCCGCCGGTGCAGCGGCTGGGCGCAGTGGTGCCCGACGCGCACGGCGATCCCGCGGGAGTCCAGGAATTGCCCGACGTCGTGGGCGTGGACGCCTTCGACATCGAACGCGGCAAGGCCGATCCGCTCCCTGCCTGCGGCCGGGCCAAGGACCCTGACACCGGGAATGGCCTCAAGGCCCACCACCATGCGCTGGCCGAGTTCGGACTCCCAGGCGTGGATCCGGTCCAGCCCGGTCTCGGTGAGGTAGTTGGCCGCGGCGGCCAATGCCACGGCCTGGGAGATGCGCTGGGTACCGGCTTCGAAGCGTTGTGGTGCCGGCAGGTACTCTGCCCGCTCCATGGTGACGGTGGTGATCATGGATCCGCCGGTCAGGAACGGCGGCAGGATGTCCAGCAGTTCCTGCCGTCCGTACAGCACGCCGATGCCCGTGGGGGCGAGCATTTTGTGGCCCGAGAGGACCGCGAAGTCCACGTCCAGTTCCTTGACGTTCAAGGGCAGGTGCGGGGCGGACTGGCAGGCGTCCAGGACCACGAGGGCGCCGGCGGCGCGGCCCAGGTCCGTCAATTCCTGCACCGGGTTGATGATGCCCAGCACGTTGGAGGCATGGGTGAAGGCCAGGACCTTTGTCCGGGGTCCGATGACTGAGGCCGCAGCGTCCATGCGCAGGCTGCCGTCGTCATTGATGGGAATATGGCGGAGCTTCGCCCCGGTACGGAAAGCCAGCTCCTGCCACGGAATAAGGTTGGCGTGGTGCTCCATCTCCGTCACCACGATCTCGTCGCCGGGCCCCAGCGCCAGTTCCCGCAGGCCGCGATCGCCGCGGCCTTGGGCAGCCCAAAGGGCGGCGTTGGACAGGGCGTAGCTGATGAGGTTCAGCCCCTCGGTGGCGTTCGAGGTCCAGATGGTCTCTTCATAGCCGGCCCCGATGAAGTCGGCGATGGTTTGCCGGGCATCTTCGAAGACTTCGGTGGCCTCCACCGCAAGATGGTGTGCGCCGCGGTGCACGGCAGCATTGCGCTGTTCATAGAACTCCTGTTCGGCTTCGATGACGCTGACCGGGTTCTGCGAGGTGGCGCCGGAGTCGAGGTAGACCAGCGGCTGGCCGTTGACCAGCTGGTTCAGCACGGGGAAGTCGTTGCGGATGCGCAGCACTTCCGCGTTGTCCATGGCCGGCAGGGCACGTTCCAGCGTGGCTGGCGTTGATACTACGGACAAAACGAACTCCTTGGGCTGCCAATGTTTGACACCCAATTGTCCCACAACACGGCTGTGGCGGCCGCCCGGAGGGGCTGCCGCCACCGCTGCCCCGGGCTTCGGCCGAGGGAGCAGAGGGCCGGCGACGGCTGGGGGGAGAGTCTCGGTCTCAGAAGACTCTGACGTCGCCGGCCCCGTCTGTGCCCGGTCCGTGGGGACCGGAAATATGAGGGGCCTCAATGTCCTGATCGGCTGCTCCGCGGCTTCCAGCCTGCCGCTTTGCTTTGCCTCCTTAAGTAAATCCGGTAGCGCCCTCCCGTACACGAGTAGGGTGTACTCGAATCCTCGGGGGTGCACTACCGGGCCGCGGCCAGGTGGCCATGCACAGGCGCATGCTGCGGCCGGGGTGTGGTTCCGCCGCCAGCGGAACGGCGGTCACAGGGCACCCGCGGCACGGTGACGTACGGCGCGTGGGAACGGCGCCGCAGGGCACCAACGGCGAGGGGGCGGCCGACGGCGGCCGTCGCGGGCAGGTACCGGGGAAGGGCGGCCGGGACTACTTGGGCAGGGCCGTCTCCAGCTCATCGCGGCTGCGGACGCCAAGCTTGACGTAAGTACGGTACAGGTGCCCTTCCACCGTGCGCACCGACACCATCAGGCGCTGGGCGATCTCCCGGTCGGTCAGTCCCTGGACGGCAAGTTCGACGATGTCCTGCTCCCGGCGGGTGAGGTGGACCGCGGGTGCGGCGGCGATGAAGCGTCCCTCGCGGAAGCGCTCGCCGAGTTCGTGGTCGCACTTTTCCCGTTGGGCCACCGCCTGCCGGGACCGGCGGCGTTCGCCTGCCTGTTCCAGCACCGTGCTGGCACGGGCATAAGCCTCCCGGGCCAGGTTGACAAAGGCTGCTTCCTCCAGCGAGGCAGCCGTTGCCATCAGGGTGTCGCCGTCGGCGTTTTCCCACGCCGTGGCCAGGGTCAGCAGCGCCTCCGCCCAGCGGCCTTCCACGCCGCGGGCAACCGTCTGGACCATGGGGATCACCGAGGGGTCCCCGAGGTCCCAGCACATGGCCAGGACTTCGAGGAGGTTGCCGGCCCTTGCGGCTGCCTCCGGCGTCGTCATGAGCGTCTGCAACGCAGCCAGCCCCTTGCCGTCACGGGCGGTGTACTCTGCCCCCGCTGCCACGTACGCCTCGGCCAGGAGGTCATGTGCGGGGCCGCCGGCGAAGGCGTCCTTGTGATCCTGTTCCAGCCGTCTTGCCTGTTCAGCATCCCCGAGACGGGCCGCCACGTAATAGCCCAGCGCTGTACCGAACCGGTACAGCTGCAACGGATCGTTGAGCCTCAGGGCTTCCACGGCGGGCAGCAGGACCTGGTAGGCCCGCTCCATCCGGCCCTGGCGAAGCAGGGAGTAGCCGCGGAGTACGTTCAGGCTCCCGTCGAAAATGGCCGCACTGGCGCCGTGGCCTGCCGCGTAGCCGTTCAGTTCCCGCTCGGCCGATTCCCATTCGCCCATGGCCAGGTAGTTGGAGACCAGCCGTCCCAGCACGAACTCAGGGAAGAAGAACAGGCTGCCTTCGAGCGGAGGAAGCTCCGACGCCGCCATCATGGCAGCATCCAAGCCCTGGACGGGACGCCCTGCAGCGGCCAGGGCATGGGCCAGGAGCGCCTCAGCCAGGGCACGCAGCGGCTCTCCCCCGGAGCCCGCTGCGCCGCGTTTCCTGATCCTGTCGACTTCCTCGCCAAGTGCCTGGACGTTGGCCTCGGCCCCAAGCTGCAGCACGTGCAGAAGCTCCGCCTGCCAGCTGCCATCCTGGCCGAATTGGGCGATGGCCCGCTCCACGTCCTCCGCTACATCTGCCAGCAGCCGGCCATTGGCCTGGTGTGCCGAAACCCGGAGCACCAGGGCTGCCGGCCCTTGCGGGTCCCCGGCCAGCGGGAGCCAGCACTCGTCCAGGAGGGCTGCTGCTTCCTGGTAGGAGCCCTCGTTATACAGGGCCCGGGCCTGGACCGCCTGGGCCAAGGGGATCAAGGCGGGGTTGCGGATCTTGGCCGCGATGGACCGCGCGCTGTGGTTGCGGTACGCGAGCAACGCCACTTTGGCGGCGGCCAGCAACTCGTCGTCGCCGACCCGGAGGCCACACTCCAGCGCCCATTCCACCGAACGGAGCCGGCCTTCCCCCTGCAGCAATCCGGGGTCCTGGTGTGCCTTGACCTTCTCCAAGAGCTGGAGGCTCCGGGAGACCGATACCGTGTTCCTGATGGCGCCGGCGAAGAGCGCGTTCCAGAGGTAAAGTTCCGCGGGAACGCCGGGGGTCTCCACGATCATCTGCTGGTCCAGCAGGGACCGGACCACCGCTGCCCCACTGATGTCTTCGATGACCTTGCGGCCCACCGGGCCGGCCAGGGCAATAAGCTTCAGGGCTTCCTGTTCCTCGGGTCCGCGGCGCAGGTGGTCCTTGGCAACCACCGCTGCCAGCCGGGGCCCGTCGGCAGGAAGGTCCCCGAGCAGGATCCAGATGCCGTTGCGTTTGGCCAGTACCCCGGCTTCCGCGGAGTCATGCAACAAGGCGTCAAGGATCCGTGGATTTCCGCTCGAAGCGCTCCACATGGCATCCACCGTGGCAGCCGGAACGGTCCCGTCCAGGACGTGGGCCAGGACTTCCTCTATCTGCTCGCGGTTCAGGGGCCGAAGATCGACGCGCTCGGCAAGGCCGTCGTACCAGAGCTGCTCCAGCGGCTGCGGAAGGCCGGGCCGGGGCCGCGCGGCCGCCAGCACGGTTGCCCAGCCCGCCGAAATCAGCTCAGCCAGTACCCCTGCCGAGGCCTCGTCCAGGTGATGTGCGTCGTCCACCGCGAGCAGGACTGCCGAGCCGTTACCGGCTTTCAGCTTTTCAAAGTAGGACCACATTGACCGCAACACGGCCACCGGCGAGACCGACTCCT
The DNA here is from genome assembly GCF_003116525.1 of Pseudarthrobacter sp. AG30. Classification (NCBI taxonomy): domain Bacteria; kingdom Bacillati; phylum Actinomycetota; class Actinomycetes; order Micrococcales; family Micrococcaceae; genus Pseudarthrobacter; species Pseudarthrobacter sp. AG30. The sequence continues at coordinate 81,253 of NZ_QEHL01000017.1, forward strand.
CAGCCGTGAGTTCCCCGGTATAGGGGGTCAGGACCCCGAAGGGCACCCCGGAGAGCGCGGAACTGGCATGGATGCGCACCACGTTCAGGTGCCCGGCGAGCCGTTCGGTGACGGCGTCGGTCACCGCCGATTTTCCAATCCCCGGGCCTGCCATGACGAAGACCGCATGGCTGGTGCCATTGCGCACCAGGTTGCAGATCCGGTCCACGGGCTCCCGCCGTCCGGTCAGGAGCCGATGGGCAGATGTGGGTTTGTGGCCATTAGACGAGTCCAGTCAGATCACCCCTTGAAGTTACGCCCAGCTTGGTGAACACCTGGTACAGGTGGCCTTCGACGGTGCGGACTGAGACACCCATTTCCAGGGCGATGTCACGGTTTGAGGCACCCCTGCCGGCCATTCGTGCAATCTGCCGCTCACGGCTGGTCAACAGCGGGCTGCCGCTGCTGGGCACGATGGGGAGGTTGGCTACCGTGGCGGCCAGGATGTCCAGCCGTGCCTGCGCGGTCCGGGCCGACAGGGCATCCCCGTCCTGGCGCGCAAAGTCCACCGCCAGTGCCATGCAGCGGGCTTCGACGGCGTCGAGTTCCAGGGTGGCCGCGAGTTCGCCGCCGGCGAGCAGCGCCTTGGCGTCCTTTGTCCGGCTTCCCACGGCGATCAGCCGGGATACTTCGGCCAGCGGGCCTTGCCGGTGGCCCGCGATCTCCTCCAGGAAGCGGAAGTCGGCATCGCTGCCGTTCACCGTTGCCGCCAGCAGGTAGATCCCGGCCATGGCATACCGGCCCGCTTCTGCGTTCGCGCGGGCCCCCTGCTTGAGGCTGGTGACGGCGTCGGAGTCGCCCAGCCACCGTCCGGCCACGAGTGTGCAGAACTCGATGATGCTCTCCACGGCAAACCCTGACCTGCCGGGCATCCGCTGGACTTTCGTCAGGTACTTGCGTGACAGCGCGGCGTTTCCGGTCTGGGCGTAGGCCAGGGCCGTGGCCGCGTACGCGGTGCGCAGCGCACCCTGGACCGGTTGCAGCTCCAGCTGCGCTGCGGCAGAAATCAGGGGTTCCAGGGCAGCTTCGCCCCGGCCGGAAAACGCGAAAGCTATTCCGGCAGCGATTTCCGTGGCCGCGCTGCGGTAAGGAAGCCGGAAGGGCTGGCCGGCGCTGAACGGGGCCATGAGGTCAATGCAGCGCCGCCACTGGCCGGCCATCAAAAGAACGAAGTAGGCCTCCCGCGTGTACCGTTCCCGCAGGCCCACAATGTGCGAGGCATCGCTGAGTTGGCCACCGACCTGGCGCACGAGGCCCAGGGCATCCATCTCCCGGCCCGTCATGGCCAGGGCGCTCATCAGGATGATGGCGCACTGGAGCCGGTAGCCGGTGTCAGGGTTGGCGGCTGGGTCAACGGCCCGCTCAAGGGCGGGAATCATGGCGGCGTACCTTCCCGCGTGCGCCTGGTACTCGAATTCGCTTAGCGAAATGCGGTTGGCCGCCACCGCGGCAGGAGCAGGCCAGTCCTGGTGGTCTCCCGCAGTGGCCAGGCGTTCGCGGGCCGAGGCGAAGAGCTCCCCGACCGAGCCGGACCGTTCCGGAAGGCAGAGCATGACCCGCGCCTTGGCGGCCACCACCTGGGCGTACTCTTCGAGGTCGAGGGCCTCAAGTTCAGGTTGGGTAATGTCCTCAAGGGCGGCCAGGGCCTGGACCGCCATGTCCAGCTGCAGGTACGCGGCGGCCTTTTGCCGCTGCGCGGATGCCCACACGGCATCCGTCCGCTGGATCATCTCCGCATAGGTCAACGCGAACCGGGGGTCGAAGAGCTGGACGGCGGCCTGGGCGGCCGCAAGCGCCAGTGCCGGGCTGAGTTCCGCCTCGCATTCATGGGTCCACGCGGCGAACGACATCAGTTCATCGACGGTCATGGCCGCGGGGTCGGGCTCCTCGCCGCCCAGCAGCACGGAGCGGAGCTCCCGCCGCCGGGAAATGCTCAGCCAGGTCCTGACGACGTCGCCAATGTACTTCTCCCGCAGCGACACCCAGCGGTACTCGGAGTCGTCGATCTCGAGCAGCCCGGCGTCCTCCATGTCCGCCACGACGTCGGCGCCATAGATGGCAGTCAGCCGGGACAGTTCCACCCGGCGGGCGCAGGACAACATTTCAATGACTTCGCGGGTCTCCGGTGTTTCCCTTGTCCAGCGCGACCTGACGATGTCATCCAGGCTCGCGGCGCCGTCGAGCACCACCTTGTCCCGGAGCGTCCAGACGGATTCGGACAGCACGAGGTTCCCGGAAAGCTGTTGCTCGGTAACCAGGGCTTTGAGCAGCAGGGGGTTGCCGCCCACCATCTGGTGGTAGGTGGTGACCAGGGACGATGCGACGCGGTGCCCCAGCAGGGACAGCAGGACCTGCCGGGTCTGCAATTCGTTGAGGTTGCTGAGCCTGACTTCGGTGAGCTTGCGGTCCGTCAGGAGCCAGTGGAAATCCGCCGGCAGGTCACTGGCTTTGGGAGCGACGGCGATGATCCTTGCCGTGCCGGTCAGCAACACGTTCAACAGCACGCCGGCACTCATGTCGTCGACAGTGCCGGAGGTGTCCAGCGTGATGATGCAGGGCCTGCCCGCCGCATCGCTGCGGATCAGGGAGGTGATCCCGCGCAGGATGGCAGTGGGTGAACCCATGTAGGCCTGCGGCAACCGGGCCAGGAGGAAGGAGAGGCAGCCATACGGGGTATTGGAGCCCGAGGGTGCGCTCCGGAGCTGCAGCGACCAGATGTCCGGGCCCAAGTCGGCGACTGCCGCCCTGGCCAGGGAGGACTTCCCCACCCCGCGGGCGCCTGTGATGACCGCTCCGAAGGAGTTTTCGCTTGTCAACGCTGTGCGGACGGCGTCAAGGTTGGCACTTCGTGCCGGCACGGACCATTGCCGGCCCTCCGGCGCTGCGGAGGATCCCGTGGCCAGCCCATCACCCTGAGGTGTTGACCCACGTCCCCAGCTGAGTGGCTCGATTGACATGAACTTGTCCCCTACATCCTGCAATAGCGGGATGTAGCCCCATTGCTCCCCCGCATAGGAAGAAGAGTACCCCTTGCCACTGACAAGGAAACAGGGCACAAGGGAACTTTTACGATTCTGCTTGGCGTGATCCGGACTTGGCGGGGTGGAATTTCTGCTGCGTGGCAGTGAGTCCTTCCCGGAGCAAGGACTCAACGGCGTCCGCTGCGTCGTCGAGCAGGAAGGGCAGTTCCTTCCGTTCCGCGGTGCCGAAGTCGCGCAGGACGTAGTCTGCCGTATCCATCCGCCCGGGCGGCCGGCCAACTCCCACCCGGACGCGCAGGTAGTCCTTGGTGTCGAGTGCTTTGGAGATGTCGCGCAGGCCGTTGTGGCCGCCTTCGCCGCCGCCGAGCTTGAGTTTCACCGTGTTGAAGGGGATGTCAATCTCATCGTGGACGGCCACCACGTGGTCGGCGGCGATCCCGTAGAAGTTGGCGAGGGCAGACACGGGCCCGCCGGAGACGTTCATGTACGTCATCGGTTTGGCCAGGACTACCCGCGGGCCCCCGATTCCCAGGCGGCCCTCCACGACCTGGGCCCTGGCTTTGTGGGCCTTGAAACCCGCGCCCAACCGGGAGGCGAGTTCATCGAGGACCATCTGGCCAATGTTGTGCCTGTTGCCTTGGTACTGCGCCCCGGGGTTGCCGAGGCCGACGATCAGCCAGGTATCAGTCATGGATCAATCCTATGAGGGCGGTTGGGGCGGGAACGGCGCCGTGCGGACACGACAGTGGCCGGCCCCGTGCGGGGTCCGGCCACTGTCAGGGAGTGCGGAGTGCTTACTCTGCGGCTGCTTCTTCGGCTGCCTCGGAAGCTTCCTCGGCTGCGCCCTCGGACGCACCTTCGGTTTCCTCTTCCTCGGCGATTTCAACGGCCTCGGAGATGTTGACGACCAGTGCCTCGGCGTCGGTCAGCAGGACGGTGCCCTTGGGCAGGACCAGGTCGGAGCCGTGGATGTGCTCGCCGGCGCCGCGGCCTTCGATGCTCACGACGACGGACTCGGGCAGGTGGGTGGCCTCGGCTTCGAGGGACACGACCGTCAGTTCCAGGTTGTGGACGGTGCCGGGAGCAGATTCGCCCTCAACGTGCACGGGAACGTCGACGGTGACCTTCTCGCCCTTGCGGACGGTCAGGAGGTCGATGTGCTCGATGATCTGCTTTACGGGATCACGCTGGATGTCCTTGACCAGGGCCAGGTGGCCTTCGCCGTTGATGTCCAGGGACAGCAGGGCGTTGGGGGTGCGGACAGCCAGGGTGGTGGCCTTGGCCGGGAGGGTGACGTGGATGGGCTCTGCGCCGTGGCCGTAGATGACGGCCGGGATCAGGTTGGCCATCCGTGCGCGGCGGGCGTAGCCCTTGCCGAATTCGGTGCGCAGTTCTGCTGCGAGCTTCTGCTCAGACATGGAAATCTCCTTGAAGATGAAACGGTGTTCAGCAAGGGCGGAGGTCTGGTGTGACCTTCAACGCCGGGCGGCCGGTAAGCGGCCCTTCAAGAAGGCAGTCCCTCTCATCAAGGGACAAGCAGACCCAGTCGATAACGGAGACTTTGCTCTCCCTCGCCAAGGTATCGGGGTCAAGCCTACCAGCGCCGGAGCCGAATATTGAAAACGGTGAGGCGGCGGTGGTTGCCTGCCGAAACCGCAATCCCGGGTTTCGACAGGCAACCAGCCGCTACGCCTTGCCGTCGAAGAGGCTGGTGACCGAACCGTCGTCGAACACTTCGCGGATGGCACGGGCGATCAACGGCGCGATGGACAGCACCGTCAGCTGCGGGAACCGCTGCGAGGCGGTCAGCGGCAGGGTGTTGGTGACCACCACTTCGCGGGCACCGGATTCGGAGAGGCGGCGGGCGGCCGGCTCGGAGAAGACGGCGTGCGTGGCCGCGATGATGACGTCCTTGGCCCCGGCGTTCTTCAGCACGGTCACGGCTCCGGAGATGGTTCCGCCGGTGTCGATCATGTCATCGATCAGCACGCAGGTCCGGCCCTCGATCTGGCCCACCACCGTCTTGGAGACAGCCTGGTTGGGGACTGTGAGGTCCCGGCTCTTGTGCACGAAGGCGAGGGGTGCCCCGCCCAGGCGTTCGGCCCACTGTTCGGCCACGCGGACGCGGCCGGTGTCCGGGGAGACAACGGTGATGTTTTCGGCGTCCACCCGGGTGCGGATGTAGTCGGCCAGCAGCGGGATGGCCATCAAGTGGTCCACCGGACCGTCGAAGAAGCCCTGGATCTGGGAGGTGTGCAGGTCAACGCTCATGATGCGGTCCGCGCCGGCAGTCTTGTAGAGGTCTGCCACCAGGCGGGCGGAGATGGGCTCGCGGCCGCGGCCCTTCTTGTCCTGCCGCGCATAGGGGTAGAACGGGGAAACCACGGTGATGCGCTTGGCGGAAGCCCGCTTCAGCGAATCGATCATGATCAGCTGTTCCATCAGGTGGTTGTTCAGCGGTGCCGGGTGGGCCTGGATCACGAAGGCATCGGTGCCGCGGACGCTTTCACCGGCGCGGACGTAGATCTCGCCGTTGGCGAAGTCGTAGGCATCGACGGGCAGCAGGTCAGTGCCGAGTTCCTTGGCGATTTCCCGGGCCAGCTCCGGATGGGCCCGCCCGGTGGCGAGCACCAGCTTCTTTTCGCCGTGCGCCGTAATTTCGCTCATTCTTACTTGCCCTCTTCTGTAGATGCCGGGGTACTGGAGGAGTTCTGGGTGGCCGCCTGGGCCAGTTCGGCGGAGCGGGTTCCCGGACGGTTCGCGGGGACCCACCCTTCGGCGTTGCGCTGGGCAGCGACGCTTAGTGCGAGCGCGCCTGCAGGTACGTCCTTGCGGATCACCGCGCCGGCGCCGCTGTAGGCACCGTCCCCCACGGTGACCGGGGCAACAAAGACCGTGTTGGAGCCGGTACGCACGCCCGAGCCGATCACCGTGCGGTGCTTCTTCTCGCCGTCGTAGTTTGCCGTAATGTTTCCACAGCCGATGTTGGTGTCTTCGCCGATTTCGGCGTCGCCTGCGTAGCCCAGGTGGGACAGCTTGGAGCCGCGGCCGATGGTGACGTTCTTGGTTTCGTAGAACGCACCGATCTTGCCCTTTTCACCAAGCACGGTGCCTGGTCGCAGGTAGGTGAAGGGGCCGACGGCGGCGCGCGGCCCGATCACCGAGCCGGAACCGTGGGTGCGGACCACCGTTGCGCCCTCGCCCACCGTGACGTCGGTCAGCGTGGTGTCGGGGCCGACGACGGCGTCCCGGGCCACGGTGGTGGCGCCGTGCAGCTGGGTGTTGGGCAGCAGCCGGACGTCCTCGTCCAGGGCGACCGATGCGTCGATCCACGTAGTGGCCGGGTCCACCACGGTGACGCCTGCGCGCATCCATCCCTCGACGGTGCGGCGGTTCAGTTCGGCGCCGAGGGCGGCCAGTTGGACGCGGTCGTTCGCGCCTTCCACCTGCCAGCGGTCGGCGGTGACGACGGCGGCAACCCGGCCGCCGGCGGCACGCGCCAGGGACAGGACGTCGGTGAGGTATTTCTCGCCCTGGGCGTTGTCGGTGGTGACCTTGCCAAGGGCGTCCCGGAGCACGGCTGCGTCGAAGGCGTAGATACCGGAGTTGACCTCGCGGATCAGCCGCTCGGCCTCGGATGAATCCTTGTGCTCGCGGATGCCCGTGACGGAACCGTCCTCCCCCCGGAGGATGCGGCCGTAACCGGTGGCGTCGTCGAGGACGGCGGTGAGGACGGTGACCGCGTTGCCGTCACGCTCGTGGGTGGCCACGAGTTCGCCCAGGAGTTCCCCGGAGAGCAGCGGAACATCGCCGTAGGTGACCACAACGGTACCGGCCAGGCCTTGTTCCGCGTGGAGTGCCTCGAGGGCGGCTTCCACGGCGCGGCCGGTGCCCGGCACGTCGTCCTGGTCCACGATGACGGCGTCGGGATCCAGTGCCGATACATGCCCGGCAACCAGGTCACGTTCGTGGCGCACCACGATGGCGAGCCGCTGCGGGTGGATGCTGCGGGCCGCCCGGAGGGCGTGGCCCACCAGGGAGAGGCCGCCGATTTCGTGGAGGATCTTGGGTGTACGCGACTTCATCCGGGTACCGGCGCCTGCTGCCAGAACGATGACAGCGGCCGGGCCGGCATTCTCGGGGATCACGTACGGGCTCTCCTTGCTAGGTTGTGCTGGCGCATTGGGGTGTCCGGCGGCCATGTCCGCCCGGCACCGGGTGCCATCCTACTGAACGCTCCTCGCACAGCAGTTCCGCCCATAGGATTCGAACCTATACTCCACGGCTCCAAAGGCCGGGGTGCTGCCGTTACACCAGAGCGGACCGTGCCGGAGGACTCAAGGCCCGGGCACAAGTCCCTATTTTGCCATGGGTTCGGGGCACCGCGCGACACCGGCCGGTTCTCCCCTGCCTGCCGGGCGGAATCGGGCCCGTGGCCGGTGGGGCATGATGGGATTGTGAGCAACAACCTGCCGCGGATGCGGATGACCGGCCTGCAGCGGCGTAGCCAGTTGATCGACGTCGGCCGGGCGCTTTTTGCCGTCCGGGGGCTCGACGGGACCACCATTGAGGAGATCGCCGCCAGCGCGGGCGTGTCCAAGCCGGTCATCTACGAGCACTTCGGATCCAAGGAAGGGTTGTACACGCAGGTGGTGGAGTGCGAGTTCCACATCCTGCTGGACGCCATCAATAGCGCCCTCACCGAGGAAGCCAAACCCCGGGTCCTCGTCGAACGCGCCGCCCTGGCCCTGCTGACCTACATCGAGGAGCGCACCGAGGGCTTCCGGATCCTCATGCGCGACGCTCCCCCGTCCCAGCCCGAGGGCGCCTTCTCCACCCTGCTCTCCCAGGTCACCGCCCGCGTGGAACACATCCTCTCCGACGAATTCTCGCGCCGCGGCTTCAGCGGCGAGGATGGCGCCATGTACGCCCAGATGCTGGTTGGCATGGTGGCCATGACCGGCCAGTGGTGGCAGGACAGCCGCCAGCCCGACAAGCAAACCGTCGCTGCGCACCTGGTCAACCTCGCCTGGAACGGCCTCACCGGCCTGAAGAAGGACCCGGAGCTGCAGTCTGAGGCGTAAGCCCAGGCCGCCTTCGCCGTGGTCACTTACGCGGCGCAGGGGCCCTTCGCTCTTGCCCGCGTCGCCTTTGTCAGTCCCCCAGGAGCTCCGACGCCTCCAGCCATTCCATTTCCAGGGCGTCCTTTTCGTCCGTGAGGTTCTTGAGCTGTTTGTTCTGGTCCGCGAGCTTGTCGAAATCGCCGGCCTCGGTGGTCTTCAGCATCAGGTCGTGAAGCTTCTTTTCCTCTTGATCGAGCTTCTTGATTTGCCGTTCGATCCGGTTGAGGGCCTTGCGGGCCTCCCGCTTCTCCGCCTCGGAGGGGCCTGTGCCGGTGGCTGGGGCCGCGGGGCCCTGGCCCGCGCTGGTGACGGGGTTGCCGCCCCCTGACACCGTGGAGCCGGCGAGGGCGGCCTCGCGCAGCTCAAGGTACTGGTCCACGCCGCCGGGCAGGCCGCGGAGCTTGCCGTCGCCCAGGAGGGCCATCTGGTGGTCGGTAACGCGCTCGAGCAGGTAGCGGTCGTGGCTCACCACCACCAGCGTGCCGGGCCAGCCGTCCAGGACGTCCTCCACGGCGGCGAGGGTGTCGGTATCAAGGTCGTTTGTGGGCTCGTCGAGCATCAGGACGTTGGGCTCCCCCACCAGCAGCCTCAGCAACTGCAGCCGCCGCCGTTCGCCGCCGGAGAGGTCCTTGACCGGGGTCCACTGCTTCTGGTTGGTGAACCCGAGCTGCTCCACCAGTTGCCCGGCGGTGAACTCCTTGCCCCCCACGTTGAAGGAACGCTTTTCCCGCTCGATCACCTCGATGACGCGCAAGTCCGCGACGTCGTCGAGCTCCTTGACCTCCTGCGTGAGAACCGCGGTGACCACGGTCTTCCCCCGCTTCAGCTTCCCGGCGTCGGGCGTGATCTCACCGTTGAGCAGCTTCAGCAGGGTGGTCTTGCCGGCGCCGTTGACACCCACCAGCCCCAGCCGCTCTCCCGGGGCCAGGCGCAGGGTGATGTTGTCGAACAGCTTGCGGCCATCGTCGCCGCCGCGGAAGTTCAGGGAGATGTTTTCCAGGTCCAGGACGTCCTTGCCCTGGCGGGCAGTGGCCATTTTGTTCAACGCCATGGAGTCGCGGGGCTCGGGGACATCGGCGATCAGGGCGTTGGCGGCCTCGATCCGGAACTTCGGTTTCGAGGTCCGGGCCGGGGCGCCGCGGCGAAGCCAGGCCAGTTCCTTCTTGACCAGCTGCTGGCGCTTGCCTTCGACCACGGAGGCCATCCGGTCACGCTCGGCACGGGCCAGGACGTACGCCGCGTATCCACCTTCGAAGGGGTCCACGATGCCGTCGTGCACTTCCCAGGTCTTGTTGCAGACTTCATCGAGGAACCAGCGGTCGTGGGTGACCACCAGGAAGGCGCCCTGGTTGGCCCGCCAGCGGGTCTTCAGGTGCCGGGCAAGCCAGGCAACTCCTTCGACATCGAGGTGGTTGGTGGGTTCGTCGAGCATGATGACGTCGTGGTCCTCGATCAGGAGCTTTGCCAGGGCCACCCGCCGCTTCTGGCCGCCGGAGAGGGCGTGCACGTTGGCATGCCAGTCGACGTCGGACACCAGCCCGCCCATGATCTCGCGGATTTGCGGGTTGCGCGCCCATTCGTAATCCGCCTGGTCGCCCACGATCGCGGCGCCGACGGTCAGGTCGCCGTCGAGCACGTCGCTTTGGTCCAGGTACCCCACGTTGACGTCGCCGCGCTTGGTGACGCGGCCGGAGTCGGGCGTGGAACGCAGTGCCAGCAGGCGCATCAGGGTGGACTTGCCGTCGCCGTTCCGGCCCACCATGCCGATCCGGTCGCCTTCCTCAAGGCCCAGGGTGATGCCGTCCAGGACGGTGCGGGTCGCGTAGGAAACTGTGAGGTTCTCGCCGCCAAGAAGGTGTGCCAAAAGGAACTGCTTTCTGCTGCCGAAATATAAGGGGTCTAGAGATGTGTGTCGGAGATGATGCGCGCGCCGTGGACGGGGCCGTGCACGTGAAGGGCCGCCAGTCCCTGGTGCCGCAGGTCCTCGGCCAGTGCTTCGGCCGCCACGGGATCGTCGGCGAGCAAGGCCACGGTGGGGCCGGAACCTGAAACGATCCCAGCGATCGCGCCGTGGGATTCGCCGATACCCAGCGTATCGCGCAATGCAGGGGCCAAGGAGATGGCGGCACGCTGCAGGTCGTTGACCAGGACACGGCTCAGGGATTCGGCGTCGCCGCTGCGCAGGGCCGCCACAATGTGCGGGTCGACGCCGGTGGGCTCGTCCGCGGTGATGCCTTCGGCGTCCCGCAGCCTGTCCAGGGTGCGGTACACCTCCGGGGTGGACAGTCCGTAGTCTGCCGCCACCAGCACCCAGTGGGTTTGCGCCTTGGCCAGGGCCGGGGACAGTTTGTCGCCCAGGCCAAGGCCCACGGCCGTGCCGCCAAGCAGCGAGAAGGGGACGTCCGCGCCCAGTTCCGCGGCAAGGTGGGCCAATTCTTCGCGGGAGAGTCCGCTGTTCCACAGGGCGTCGCAGGCCAGGAGCGTGGCGGCGGCGTCGGCTGACCCGCCGCCCATGCCGCCGGCGACCGGGACGCGTTTGGTGATTTCCAGGTGTACGCCGGTGGCGTGCTCGGAGACGTCAGCCATGATAGCGGCTGCCTTGTAGGCCAGGTTGTTGCTGTCCAGGGGAATGTCGACGGCGTCGAGGTCCAGGGTGCTTTCGGGGCTGAGGCTGAGCGTGATTCCCGGCGTCGCGGTGCTGGTGGCGGCAACTTCCTCGTAGAGGGATACCGCGAGGTAGACGCTGGCAACGGAGTGGTAGCCGTCCCGGCGGAGCGGGCCCACCGCCAGGGATACGTTGACCTTGCCGGGTGCTTTGACCCGGACCGTCCTGGCCGCGAAGCGTCCTGCCGGGGCGTTCACAACCGTGATTCCTTGGCTTCGGCGATCCTGGCGAAGGCTTGGATATCGATGACCTCGCCACGGGCAGTGGGGTCCACGCCGGCAGCCACGAGGCAGCGCTCCGCTTCCGGCGCTCCGCCTGCCCAGCCGGCGAGGGCTGCCCGCAGCGTCTTGCGGCGCTGCGCGAACGCGGCGTCCACCACGGCAAACACTTGCTCACGGGTGGCAGTGGTGGCCGGCGGCTCGCGGCGGGTGAAGGCCACCAGGCCGGAGTGGATTTTGGGGGCGGGCCAAAAGACGTTCATGCCGATGACGCCTGCCTTGCGCATCTGGCTGTACCACGCCGCCTTGACCGACGGCACCCCGTAGGTCTTGGACCCCGGGCCCGCGGCCAGCCGGTCCGCTACTTCGTCCTGCACCATCACCAGCCCGTGCCGCAGGCTTGGGAAATGCTGCAGCAGGTGCAGTACCACCGGAACCGCCACGTTGTAGGGCAGGTTGGCCACCAGTGCGGTGGGTTGGACCGGCAGTTCGGTGACTTTCATGGCGTCGTCGTTGACCAGGTGGAACGCGTTGGCGGCGGCAGGGCGCCATGCCTTGACGGTTTCCGGAAGCTTCGCGGCCAGGACGGGGTCGATTTCGACGGCGACAACGGCCGCCGCCGCATCGAGCAGCCCCAAGGTCAGGGAGCCGAGGCCCGGGCCTACCTCGAGGACGGTTTCATCCGGCCCCACTCCGGCGGCGGAGACGATCCGCCGGATGGTGTTGCCGTCGATAACGAAGTTCTGGCCCAAGGTTTTAGTCGGCCTGATCCCGATTTCCTCTGCCAGCCGGCGGATGTCGGAGGCACCGAACAACGGTGCGGGCACGGCAGGGATGGGTTCAGTCACCTAGGTATCCTATCCCGCGCGGCAGCTCCGCCCTGTCGGCTTAACGGCAGTGGCCGGGCCCGGATATCCGGGCCCGGCCACGCTGTGGGCGTCGTGTTCGTCCGCTGAATCAGCTGCTGGCTGCCCAGCCGCAACCCCACGGTGAGAGCCCGCGCTGGGCGTAGACGCGGTTGGCGATGTCGATTTGCTGCGCCTTGGTGGCGAGGCTGGCGTTCGGGGCGTACGCGCCGCCGCCAGCTCCGATCCAGGTGCGGATGTCGAACTGGAGGCCGCCGTAGTAGCCGTTGCCGCTGTTGATGCTCCAGTTTCCGCTGGATTCACACTGGGCGATCTTGTCCCACATGGCTTCGTTCATCATGGCCGGCGCCGCTGCCCCGGGGTTGGCGGCTGCTGCCGCGGGCGCCGCCTGGACGGCGGGCTTGGCCTTGGTGCCCACGGTGACCTTTTCGGTTACGGGCTGCACCGCCACGTTCTCGGACACGAGGGTGCGCGACGCTTCCCGGCCGTCAACGAGGACCAGCTTGAAGGTGCGCTCGATCTTTCCGGCCGCCCCGGCCTGGGTCACCTGCTTGTCACCCTTGAGCATGTCGGCGCTCTCGGCGGTGACCGTGTCGAAGGGCACGTCTTCGCTGGTAACGGCAGTCTTGCTGGTGTCCACCCGGGAGACCTTGATGACCATGTTGTTCACCACGTTGGCGTTGGCCGGCTGGGAGGAGCGGTCGCTGGCGCCGAGGGTGACACCGGAATCCTCAAGGACCTTGCCTACGGTTGCGGCAGTGGTGGTGGCGGTGTTCACCTTGCCATCGGCCACGATGCTGACGGTCTTGGGTGTGGAGATGGAGACGTAGGAGCCGGCCAGTGCGAGCGTGGCATCCTTGGGCGCCGAGACGGCCGATGCGCTGGCAACGCCGAGCTCGCTGACGAGGCCTTCCACGTCCTGGGCGGTGGTGTTGACGGTCTTTTCGGCCCCGTCAAGGCTGACCTTGACCTCTTTGGCCTGGTTGACGTTGATGACGGTGCCGTTTTGCACGGATGAATCCAAGGACGGCGATACGCGGTCGCCGGGCTTGAGGTCCAGGTTGGCACTCTTGACCACCTGCGCCACTGTTCCACCAAAGGACTGCACGGACGAGGCTTTGCCGTCCACGTTGAGCGTGATTGTTTTGTTATTGCCCACGAAAGCCACGAGGCCCGCGACGAGGCCGCAGAGCACCAGAAGTTGGGCGCCAACCTTGATATAGCTGAACTTGCCGTCCGTTGTGAAGAACTTGATCACGATTGCCCGTAACTCTAGGTCCATCCGGGCACGGGGAATCGCGCAAGGGAATGCCCGGAACAACCTCAAATAGACCGTCCGGGCATCGATGCACCGCCACACTCCGCGCAGCGGCATGGCCGGGAACTGACGTGCCCGGAGCGGCTGCGAATGGAGCGAAATTATCCGTTGGCCTTCCCCGACCCCGGCTAATAGTTGTCCACTGTAACCGTAGCGTTATAAAGCGACCAACATTTTTGCATACCAGGTATTGCCCAGGATCACGGGACGGGGTGGGATTTCAGGTCCAGGATCCGTATGCCCGCACGGTATTTTCACTGATGGTGTTGCACAGCCCGGCGAGGTCGGAGCCTGTCAATTCTGCCATGGCCCGGACCGTGTACGGGACCATGTAGCTGGCATTTGGCCGCCCCCGGTGCGGATGCGGGGTCAGGAACGGCGCATCTGTTTCCACCATGATGAGTTGGCGGTCGGCGACGGCGAGCGCGGCCCGAAGATTCGCGGCGTTCTTGAAGGTCAGGGTCCCGGCGAAGGACATCCACCAGCCCTGGTCGTTGCAGGTCCTGGCAAGCTCCTCGTCGCCGGAGAAGCAGTGGAACACCACCCTCCCCGGGGCGCCTTCCTCCCTCAGCACCCGCACCACGTCGCCGTGTGCGTCCCGGTCGTGGATCTGGAGGGTGAGGTCCAGGCGCTTGGCGATGTCGATGTGGCGCCGGAACGAGTGCTCCTGGTGGCGCAGTCCTTCGCCTTCCGTGCGGTAGAAGTCCAGCCCCGTCTCGCCGATCGCGCGGATCCGCGGATGCGCCGCGAGGCGTTCGATCTCTGCCAGGGCCGCCTCAAGTTCGCCCCTGGCGGCATAGTGCGGAGCATCGTTGGGATGGAGGGCCACGGCGCCCAGGAGACGGTGGTCCTGGTCCACGGCTTCCACCGTGAACCGCGACGACGCCAGGTCGCAGCCCACCTGGACCGCTCCCTGGACCCCCACGGCCGCTGCGGCATCAAGCGCGGCCTTGATTCCCACCGGCGCCGTTCCATCAGGAAAGTCCAGGTGGGTGTGGTTGTCCATCACGGGTACAGGCAACGGTTCAGGCGCGGGCGGATACTGCTTGCGGGGCGGAGCTTCCGGGTCCAAGGGGCCTGTGTCAGGTGCCCGATAGGCGGCGGGAGTCAGCGGATTGCACATCCACCCAGCCTATCCGCCGAAAGCGGTGGCATATTTGCCGGAACTCTCTGTCAGGCACGGCAGTTGTGTTAGTAGTCTGGAACGAACACACGCGCACGCCCACCGACGGGCGAAGGCAGGCTTGCTGTCCCGTCCAGGTGAAACCCGGGCTGAAAGGTTGCCGATGGAACCCCACCGACGCACTGCCAACAATGGGAGCGCACCGAACCTCAACCTGGCCGGCGTCGCGGATGCCGTCAGCCGGCTGAACGGGCACCGGGCCGCCGCCATGGACCCGGAGTCGTTCCATGAAGCGGCCCAACGCATCCTTACCACCGTCAACACGGTAATCGACGGCAAATCGGATGCCGCCAAGCTGGCGCTGACTGTCCTGCTCGCACAGGGCCACCTGCTGCTTGAGGACGTGCCCGGCGTCGGAAAAACCCTCCTCGCCAAGACGCTCGCCCGGACCATCGACTGCACCGTCAACCGCATCCAGTTCACCCCCGACCTGCTGCCCTCGGACGTCACCGGGGTGTCCATTTACAACCAGGCCTCCCGGCTCTTTGAATTCCGGCCCGGCGCCGTGTTCGCGAACATCGTGATCGGCGATGAAATCAACCGCGCCTCCGCCAAGACCCAGTCCGCCCTGCTGGAATGCATGGAGGAGCACCAGGTGACGGTGGACGGCAACACGTACAAGCTTGATGAACCCTTCATGGTGGTGGCCACCCAGAATCCCATCGAGATGGAAGGGACGTACCCCCTGCCCGAGGCCCAGCGGGACCGCTTCATGGCCAGGATCTCCATGGGCTATCCGGACAAGGAAGCCGAGATCGAAATGCTTGAGACCCACCAGGCGGTATCGCCGCTGGCCGCCGTCAGCCCGGTGGTGACGGCATCTGACGTGGCGGCGATGACCACCACCGTCCAGCAGGTCTTCGTGTCCGAAGCCGTGAAGGAATACACGGTGTCACTGGGCCGCGCCACCCGGGAAAGTCCGCTGCTCCGCTTGGGGGCGAGCCCCCGTTCCATGCTCCAGCTGCTGCGTGCGGCCAAAGCCACGGCTGCGTTGGACGGAAGGGATTTTGTCCTGCCGGACGATGTCGCAGGCGTCGCCGAGGCCGTGCTGGCACACCGGATCATCGTCGAGCGCAAGGCTGCCGGCGCTGGCGAAAACCCGCACAGCGTCCTGCAGGGAATCCTCTCGCGCCTGCCCGTTCCGCAGGCGCCCCCGGGCCAGGCAACGCGGCCCGCGGCGGCGGCCGGCGGCAGGAACCGCTAGGGGCGGACCATGGCGTTCCTGGACAAGCTTCCCCGGCACCTGTTCACCAGGCGTGGCTGGGGCATGCTTGCCGCCGGGGCGTTCGCACTGGCCGCCGCGCAGGTCATGGGGCGCCGGGACCTGTTAACGCTGGCGCTGCTGCTGTTGGTGCTGCCGCTGGTGTCCCTGGCAGGAATCCGGCTGGTGAAACCGAAATTCCGGGTGTACCGCGAGTTCAATCCCTCACCCGTGGAAACATCCGCGCCAACCATCGTCCATTTGGCGGTGGGCAGGACAGGCCCGGGAACCGGCCAGGTGATCATGGAGGAGCGCCTGCCCCCGCACTTCGGCCAGGCGCCGGCTTTCCGGTTTCCTTCCCGTTCCGCAACTGGCGGCACCAGCCGCTACGAATACCACTTGACGTCCGGCTACCGCGGCTTGTTCCGGATCGGGCCGGTCACGGCGGAGTTCACCGACCCGTTCGGACTGTCGCTGCACCGCCAGGCCATCGACGACGGCGACATCCTCACCGTGACGCCGGCCGCCGTCGTGCTGCCTGCCACGGCGCTGGACGGAGCGCGGGGCAACGACGGCGTCACCGCCACGCGCACCCGCGCAAATCCGAGCGACGACGACGTCATGACCCGCGAATACCGGCACGGGGATCCCATGCGCCGGGTCCACTGGGCCGCCACGGCGAGGCACGGCGAGCTCATGGTCCGCCAGGAGGAATCCGTCACCACGCCGGAAGCCACCATCATCCTGGATCACCGTTCCGCTGCCTTCGGCGGCCCCTCCGGGATGACGATGCCAGGGCTGCCGGGGCGACACGGGCACGGACTGGCCACCAGCGAGACATTTGAATGGTCGGTCGTCGCCGCCATGTCCGTCAGCGCCCACTTGGCTGAACGCAACTACAGCCTCCGGATCCTCGATGCCGGCGGCAACCCGGCTTTCCTGCATTCACCGTCGTCCCCGGAACCTGGGGCCGACGAGTTCAGTGGCACCTCCGGGCTGCAGTCCATAGCCGAGAGCCTCGCCGCGGTCCATCTGTCCGGGCCATCCCACACTCGGCGGGACACTGCGGCCCGGGACGCCCAGGGCCGGAGCAGCCGGCGCCGGGCCGCCGGCGGAGGGCAGCCCCCGGGCGCGGACCAGGAGCCACCGGCCTTTGACGACCACCTGATGGACAAACTGGGCGCACACAGGATGCGCGGACCGTTGATCGCCGTGCTGGGAAGGATCAGTGCCGAGGAGGCGACGGCGTTGGCGCCGGCCGCAGCCTACGGAACCAACGCATTCGCCCTCCTGGCCGTGGACAAGCCGGCTGACTTCCACGGCGTGTTGGACGTTCTGCAGCAGAACGGCTGGCGCGCTGCCGCCGTGACGCCGCGCACCGCTCTGGCGGCGGCCTGGGGACAGTTCGACGAAGACCCTGCCGTGCCCGTGGCCCCTGCGTCCGAGGTCCGCCGTGGAGCAGGAGTAGCCACATGACAATGGCACCAGCCCGGCCTTCAGGCATCGGGAATGAAGCCCGCAACCAGCCCGAACCGCCGGCCCGGCGTCCGCAGGCCGGCGCTTATCCGTGGGCCATGGCGTTGGCGATTTCGGTGGCTGTCTGCGGAGCGGCCTTGTCTCTAAACGGCGTCCTTCGGGGCTGGAACTGGTTCTGGCCCGTCCTGACCACCGTGCTGACGGTCAGCGTGGCCCTGGCGGCCCTGCGTTCGGTCCGAGCCCAGCCCCTCCTGGTCACGGCAGGCGGATTCATCTCACTGGCTGCCGTCCTCACGCTGACGTTCTTCCGCGGCTCAAGTTTCCTGTGGGTTATTCCGACCGGCGCCACGCTCCCCGACCTTGACCGGTTGATGCGGCGGGCCAGCGAAACCGTCCTGTCGGAGACAGCGCCGGTGGCTCCCAACGCCGGAATCGTGATGGTGGTCTGTGCGGTGCTGGGCCTCGCCGTCATCCTGGTCGACGCCCTGGCCGTGCCCCTCCGCATGCCCGCCGCCTCAGGGGTTGGCCTGCTGGCGCTGCTGGTGGTTCCCGCCATGATCAAGCCCCAGAGCGTGGGCGTGTGGAGCTTCGCTGCCACGGCGGCCGGGTACCTGCTGATCCTGGCCTGCAGCCAGCGGTTTGCCCCGGACGGACAGCTCCAGTCCGGCGCGCCCCGCAGCCCCGGCCTGGCAAGGCGGGCAGCCCTGACCGGAGCCGCGGCCATGGTGGCCACCCTGCTGCTGCCCCTGGCGATGCCCGGTTTCGACCAAGGCACGTTCCCGCAGGGGTCCAGGCTCAACCCGTGGGGCGGCGCCACCGGCCTGAACCCGATGATCACGCTGGGCAGCAGCCTGCGCGCACCGGACGGGAGCGGTCGGATCACCTATGCCACGAATTCCCCCACGCCGCTCTACCTGCGTTCTGTCACCGTGGACAATTTCGACGGCGACTCGTGGGGTCCGGATGACCGCACCGCGTCCCGGGTCCCGCTGGACGGGCGGATCGATCCCGGTTACGCAGTCCTCGCGGACGAGCAGGTGCGCCTGGTCACCGCCGTCGACACCGGTTCCTTCACCAGCCCCTACCTGCCGGTCCCATATGCGCCCGAAACCATCCGGGGCCTCGGCGGCGAGTGGACCTGGGACCCCGCCACGCTCAGCATCAAGGGCACCGACACCACCACCCGGCGCCAGGAGTACGTCGTGACGTCGACCGAGCCAAAGCTTTCGGCCGCGCTCCTCGCCCAGGCGTCCGGCCCCGTCCGGGGAATCCCTGACGATTTCAGCCGGATTCCGGGAAATGTCCCGGACATCGTCAAGGCCACCGCCAAGACGGTGGCCGGCACTGCAGGGACGCCGTACCAGAAAGCGATGGCCCTCCAGAGATACCTGCGCTCGTCCGAGTTCACCTATTCCCTCCAGTCCCCGGTCCAGGGCGGCTATGACGGGAACGGGCTCTCTGTCCTGGCGGATTTCCTGCAGCAAAAGAGCGGATACTGCATCCACTACGCCTCCGCCATGGCCGTGATGGCGCGGCTGGAAGGAATCCCCAGCAGGATTGCCGTGGGATATGCCCCGGGCCGGTTGACCGGGGCGACCATAACCGTGGCCGGGCAGGGTGCGCTCCCGGAATACGAAGCGGACGCCCGTGACGCCCACGCGTGGCCCGAGCTGTACTTCCAGGGCCTGGGCTGGGTGCCGTTCGAACCTACGCCGTCGCGGGGCGTGGTCCCGGACTACGCCACCGACGCGCCGGTGCCCGCCGTCCCGGATACCCTGGGCAACAATGACGGCCTCGTCCCTGACGCTGCCCCGGCGCCCTCCGCTACCCCGAGCGCCACGGCCTTGCCGCTCCCCGGCGGGACGGGCGGCGGCGAGGGCGGTTCGGCCGGCGTGTTGCCGTGGCTCCTCGGGACCGCAGGCGTGCTGGGCGCCTTGCTCCTGGCAGCCGCGCCGCACCTGGTCCGTTCCGGGACCAGGACGCGCCGGTTGAATCCGAGGTCCCCGGGCCAGGCCGTCCCGTTGGCGTGGAACGAGCTGACGGACCTTGGCACCGATTACGGCGTTCGAGCCGCACCCAGCGAGACTCCACGGGCGTATTCCGCCAGGTTCCGGCAAACACTGCTGGGTGAACCCGGCGGGTTGGACCATGAAGCGCACCAGGCCGTGGCGTTCCTGACATCCGCCTTCGAGCACCACCGGTATGGCCGGCCGGACAACAGCTCCCCGGCAACCAGCCTGCGGGGTCACCCTGCCGGCCAGGACATCCAGGCCGGGGTCACCGCGCTCGTGGACTCCCTCCGGCAGAACGCCACCCTGCCGCGCCGCCTGCGGGCGGAGTGGCTTCCGCCGTCCGTCATCCGCCGCTTGGGCCTGCTGCTGGGCTTGCCGTTCCGGGCAGCCGGCAGCGGCATCCGGAAAGCCGCCCGTGCGGCCGCCCATTCCCGAAAGAGCCGTGCCGCCGCAACGTCCGGGGCACCGGTGGCGGGGCGTCGGGAAGCAGCGGCGGACGACGGCGTTCGCGGGCGGGGCAGGGGCTGAACGCAAAAAGGCCGGCCGGGAAAGATCCCGGCCGGCACGTGCGTCATGGGAACCGCCGAAGCTATCCCGCGTAGGGGTCGGCGATGCCGATGTACTGGGTGTAGAGGTACTCCTCGATGCCTTCGAGTCCGCCTTCGCGTCCCAGGCCGGACTGCTTGACGCCGCCGAACGGTGCGGCAGCGTTGGAGATCACGCCGGCGTTCAAGCCGAGCATGCCCGTCTCGAGCCGCTCACCCATCCGGAGGCCGCGGTTGAGGTCCTTGGTGAAGACGTACGCCACCAGCCCGTACTCGGTGTTGTTGGCCAGCCGCACGGCCTCGTCCTCGGTGGAGAAGGTGATGATCGGGGCGACAGGCCCGAAGATCTCCTCCGAGAGGATACGGGTGCCTTCGGAGACGCCGGACAGGATGGTGGGCTGGTAGAAGTAGCCCGGGCCCTCGACCGGTGCCCCGCCCAGCACCGCCTTGGCGCCGGAGGCGACGGCGTCGGAGACCAGTTCGTGGACCTTGTCCCGGCTCTTGGCATCGATCAGCGGGCCCACCTTGGACTCGGGTTCGGTGCCGCGGGCGGTGGTCATGTCCTTCATCTTCGCCGCGAACTTCTCGGCGAATTCGGCGGCCACGGATTCGTGCACGATGAACCGGTTGGCTGCGGTGCAGGCCTCACCCATGTTGCGCAGCTTTGCCAGCATCGCACCGGTAACGGCCGCGTCCAGGTCCGCGTCCTCGAAAACCAGGAACGGGGCGTTCCCACCCAGTTCCATGGAGGTGCGCAGCACAGTTCCGGAGGCGTCGGAGAGCAGCCGGCGGCCCACCTCGGTGGAACCGGTGAAGGAGAGCTTACGCAGCCGGGAGTCCTTGATCAGGGCCCCGGTGGTCTCTCCGGCCGTGGAGGTGGGGATGAGGTTCAGGACCCCGGCGGGCAGGCCGGCCTCCTGCATGACGGCGGCGAACAGCTGGGACGTCAGCGGCGTCAGGTTGGCGGACTTCAGCACCATGGTGCAGCCTGCGGCCACCGCCGGGGCGATCTTGCGGGTGGCCATGGCCAGCGGGAAGTTCCACGGAGTGATCAGCAGGCAGGGGCCCACCGGCTTCTTGGTCACCAGCAGCCGGGACTTGCCGTCCGGGGAGACCGAGTACCGGCCGAAGGCCCGGACGGCTTCTTCGGAGAACCAGCGCAGGAATTCGGCTCCGTAGGTGACTTCACCGCGGGCTTCTGCCAGCGGCTTGCCCATCTCCAGGGTCATCAGCAGCGCAAAGTCCTCGGCCCGTTCGGTGACCAGCTCGAAAGCGCGGCGGAGGATTTCACCGCGTTCACGCGGGGGCACCTTGGCCCAGGATTCCTGGGCCGCAGCGGCAGCGTCCAAGGCCGCAGCGGCATCGTCCGCGCCGGCGTCGGCAATGCTCAGCAGCACCTTGCCGGTGGCGGGATCCTCGACGTCGAACGTCTTGCCTGAGGCGGCGTCGCGCCACTCACCGTTGATAAGCAGCCCGGTGGGAACAGAGGCCAAAAGCCGGGTTTCGCGCTCGGCGGTAACGGCCGGCTGTGCAGTGACAGTCACGATGACTCCCTCGTCAGTAGGGTTTCTGGCAGCCCCG
Organism: Pseudarthrobacter sp. AG30; assembly: GCF_003116525.1. Lineage (NCBI taxonomy): Bacteria > Bacillati > Actinomycetota > Actinomycetes > Micrococcales > Micrococcaceae > Pseudarthrobacter > Pseudarthrobacter sp. AG30. The sequence continues at coordinate 102,461 of NZ_QEHL01000017.1, forward strand.
CGCCGCGGCCGGAGTGACCGGGATCATTGGGCTGATTAACAGCCAGACTACTGCGGGCCCCTCCCCCGGTCTACGCCGTTGCGCACTGCCACATCAGCCCCACGCTGTGCATCTGCACAGATTCGAAGGCATGCCGGGAGAGGCTGCTACCGGGCGGCGAGCACTGCCGAGTAGAGCTCGCGCTTGCTGACCCGGACGTCCTCGGCCACGGCGGCAACCGCTTCCTTCAACCTGATGCCTTGGGCCACCAGCTCGTTGACGGCGGCCACATGGTCCTCCGGCTTGCCCGCCGCCTGTTCCGGAGCCCCGCCGAGGACAACGGCGATCTCGCCGCGGACCTCGTTCTCTTCGGCCCACTGGAGCAGTTCGCCGGTGGTTCCCCGGATCACTTCCTCGTACGTCTTGGTCAGTTCCCGGCACACAGCGATAGGCCGGTCCGGACCGAACCGTTCGCGCAGCGCCCGGAGCATGGCTTCGAGGCGGTGCGGAGCTTCGAAGAACACCATGGTGCGGCGTTCCGCGGCGAGGTCGGCCAGGCGCGACGCGCGTTCGCCGGCCTTACGTGGGAGGAAACCTTCAAAGCAGAACCTGTCCGTGGGCAGGCCGGACAGGGCCAGTGCCGTGAGGACCGCGGAGGGACCCGGGACGGCGGTGACTGGAAGCCCGGCCGCGATGGCGCCCTCCACCAGCCGGAAGCCGGGGTCCGAGACGGCCGGCATGCCTGCGTCGGTCACCATGACCAGCGTGCTGCCGGCCCGCACCTGGTCAAGGAGCTCTGCCGTCCTGGTCGCCTCATTGTGCTCGTGGTAGCTGATGACGCGGCCGGACACTTCCACGCCCAGGCTCTGGACCAGGCGGTGCAAGCGTCGGGTGTCCTCTGCCGCCACGATGTCGGCGGTACCCAGCAGTTCCACGAGCCGGGCAGAGGCATCACCGGTATTCCCGATCGGGGTGGCGGCAAGGACGATCCGTCCCGTCGTTGACGGGCCTGGATCAGGAAGGGGGCTGGGGTTCGGGTCCACCCGTCAAGCCTACTGCTGCCGGGTCTTCCAGCCGCAAAAGGTAGCATGGGGCTCGTGACGCAGACCTCGACGCGGCCGGCCGGCGCCGGTGAACCCACCCCGCCGCCCTCCCCGGCCGCAGCCGCGGTGACTGCTACGGAGCGCGGGGAACACGCCCTTCGGTGGGTCAGCCGGCCGGAGGAGGCGTTCACCGTCCAGGCCCTGACGGCACGGCTCCTGGGCGCACACGCATCCTGGCGGGACCACCCGGCGTCCCTGCGACTGTGGTTCATCCTGGTTCCGGTCCTGACGGCGCTCATCGGCGGGGTCCTCCGGTTCGTGCGGCTCGAGGTACCGCACAAGCTGGTCTTCGACGAGACCTACTACGTCAAGGACGCCTACTCCTACCTCATCAGCGGCTATGAGCGCAGCTGGCCGGACAAAGCCAACGACTCGTTCAATACCGGCAATCCGGACGTCCTGCTGAATACGCCCGAATACGTGGTGCACCCGCCGGTGGGCAAGTGGATGATCGCGGCAGGTATGTGGCTCTTCGGGCCGGAGAATCCGTTCGGCTGGCGCTTCGCCGCGGCGCTCACGGGAACCCTCACGGTGTTGCTCGTCTCGCTGATCGCCTTGAAACTGTTCCGTTCGCTTCCGCTGGCGGGCGCGGCCGGACTGCTCCTCGCCGTCGACGGCCACCACCTTGTCATGTCCCGCACATCGCTGCTGGACGTCTTCCTGGCGTTCTGGATCCTTGCAGCATTCGGCGCCCTGCTCATGGACCGGGACGACGGGCGCCGCCGGCTGGCGGCCCGGCTGGCGCGGATTGCTGCCGCGCACGGCGGACAGCCGCCGGGCGGGGCACTGCTGGCCGGGCCATGGCTTGGCGTCCGCTGGTGGCGGATCGCCGCCGGGATCTGCCTTGGCCTGGCAGTGGGCACCAAGTGGTCCGGCCTCTTCTTCCTCGCAGGGTTCGGCATCCTCACGGTGCTGTGGGACCTGAACGCACGCCGGGTCGCGGGCATCCGCGGCTGGATCAGTGGCGGTGTCATCCGGGACGGCATTCCGGCCTTCGGCGCGTTGGTACCCGTTGCCGGCATCGTCTACTCGGCCACGTGGACGGGCTGGTTCCTCTCGGACAACGCCTACTTCCGCCATTGGGCCGAGAGCAACCCTTCCACCGAATGGGGCTGGCTCCCGGACTCCGTCAGGTCCCTCATCCACTACCACCTCGAAGCGTACAAGTTCCATCAGGGCCTGAGCTCCGAGCACCCGTACCAGGCGAGTCCCTGGAGCTGGCTGGTGATGGGACGGCCGACGTCGTTCTTCTATGAATCCCCGCCACAGGGCACCCCGGGCTGCACTGTGGAGAAGTGCACCTCGGCCATCCTGTCTGTGGGCAACCCCCTGATCTGGTGGGCGGCGGCCATCTCGCTGGTGGTCCTGCTGTTCTGGTGGGCGGGCCGCCGGGACTGGCGCGCGGGCGCAGTACTGGCGGGCGTGGCAGCCGGATACCTGCCGTGGTTCATGTACCCCGGGCGCACCATGTTCTACTTCTACGCGGTGTCCTTTGAGCCGTTCCTGATCCTCGCCCTGGTGTATTGCCTGGGCTTGGTGCTGGGCCGCGCCACGGACCCGCCCTGGCGGCGGCGCTCGGGCCTGTACCTGGTGGCGCTCTACCTGGCCGCCGCAATCCTGCTGTCGGCGTTCTTCTACCCGATCTGGACCGCCGAGGTCATCCCCTATGTCGACTGGAAAGTCCGGATGTGGATGCCGTCCTGGATCTAGGGCAGGATGGCACTAGAGACCTGTTGGAGCCGCCGCCGCGGCGTGGCAGCGGAAACGGAGACCTGCTGTGAGAGAAGCGAGCACGGAACTGCTGGTTGAGCTTGATGCCAACAGCAACGTGACTGACCTGCTGCTGGAGCAGCATGCCGCAAACCCCGCCCACGCGCTGTACCGGCGCAAGGGCCCAAACGGTTGGGTGGACGTTTCCGCGCAGAAGTTCCTCCAGGACGTCAGCGCGCTGGCCAAGGGGCTCATCGCCGGCGGCCTTGAACCCGGCGACACGGTAGCGGTGATGGCCCGCACCTCCTACGAGTGGACCCTGGTGGACTTCGCCATCTGGTTCGCCGGCGGCGTTACGGTGCCGATCTACGAAACGTCATCCGCCAGCCAGGTGGAGTGGATCATCCAGGACGCAGGGGTCCGCCGCGTGTTCGCCGGCGACCGTGCGACGGTGCAGCTTGTGGCCGGAGTCCTGGCAGGTTCCGACGTCCTCAGGGACCGCCTGGTCAACGTGGTGCGGATGGATTACGACGGCGAGGCCCCGGACCTTGCCAGCCTTGCCGCGGCCGGTGCCGGCGTCAGCGACACCGAGCTGGAAAGGCAGCGCAGCCATGCCGGCCTGGCCGATCTCGCGTCCCTGGTGTACACGTCGGGCACCACCGGCAAGCCCAAAGGATGTGAAATCACGCATGGGAACTTCGCGCTGGTGGCCAAGAACATCGTCGCTTTCCTGCCGGAAATCCTGCAGCAAGGCCAGCCTCGCACACTGATGTTCCTTCCGTTGGCCCATGTGCTGGCTCGGGCTGTGCAGGTGGTGTGCCTCACCGCAGGGGCAACCCTGGGGCACACCCCGGGCGCGGCGCAGCTGCTGGAGGACCTGGGTTCGTTCCGGCCGACGTTCCTTTTGGTGGTGCCGCGGATCTTCGAGAAGGTCCGGGCAACGGCGGCCCATAAGGCCGCGGTTGCGGGCAAGGGCCGGCTGTTCGACGCGGCCTCGGCGGCAGCAATCGAATACTCAAAGGAGCAAGACCGGCAGAACCGGGGCGAGGGACCGGGCCCTGGCCTGCTCAACCGCGTGCGGCACGGACTGTTTGACCGGCTGGTCTATCCCCGGCTGCGGCAGGCGCTGGGCGGCGAGGTGGGATACACGGTGTCGGGGGCCAGTCCCCTGGCTTTGGAGGACGCACACTTCTTCCGGGGCGTGGGCATTCCCGTCCTGGAAGGCTACGGGCTGACCGAAACCACGGCACCGTGCACGGCCAACACGCCGACCCGCACCAAGGTGGGAACGGTGGGGATCCCCGTTCCGGGTACCACCATCCGGGTGGCCGAAGACGGAGAGATCCTGGTCAAGGGAATTGGCGTGTTCCGTGGCTATCACGCAAACCCGGCCGCGAACGCGGAGGCGTTCGTGGATGGTTTCTTCCGGACCGGGGACCTTGGTGTGCTGGATAAGGACGGTTTCCTCACCGTCACCGGCCGGAAAAAGGACCTGCTGGTCACCGCGGGCGGCAAGAATGTGGCGCCTGGGCCGCTGGAAGAGAAGATCCGGACCCATCAGCTGGTGGGGCATGCGGTGCTGGTGGGAGACGGGAAGCCGTTCGTGTCCGCTTTGCTTACCCTTGACCCGGAAGGCGTGGCCAACTGGCGGGAGGAGCGTGGCCTCCCGCCGCTCCCCCTCAGCGAGGCAACCAGCGATCCCCAGGTCCTCGCCGCCGTCCAGGAAGCGGTGGACCTGGCCAACCAGCTGGTGTCCAAAGCCGAGTCAGTGCGCACCTTTACGCTTCTCAACACCGAGTTCACGGTGGAGTCCGGACACCTGACGCCATCACTGAAACTCAAGCGGGCCGCCGTGGTCCAGCAGTATGAGGCGGAGATCGCCAGGATTTACGGCTGATCCGCCGGCACCGGCTCCTCGGCGTCCGTGTCCTCCCGGACAATACCGCGGCGGCGACGCGTGGGCCAGGTGAGCACCAGCGTGATGATGGATGCCAGGAGCACCATGCCGCCGATGCCGATGCCGGCGTCGATCCAGAACTGGCTCGGGAACAGCCGGATCAGGGTGTCATCCAGGCTGAAGGTCCAGGACCCGTCGGCAAAGAAGATCCGGTGGAATTCGGTGAAGAACTGCTGCCAGCCCAAGGCTGCCAGCGTGCCCAGGCCCAGGATCAGGACGAGGGTAATGATCGAACCGGCGAAGAGGGCGCGCCGGATTCCGCCGGTGCTGCGCCTGCGCAGGTACACGAGGGCGATCAGGGCGAGGATGAGCAGCGCGGTGCCGGCGCCGAAGGTGGAGAGGATGACCGTCTTGACGTCAGCCATGTGGCTGACCTCGCCGTCCTTGAAGAGCTTTTCGCCGCCGCGCTGCACCAGGTCTCCCAGGTACCGCGGGCCGGCCCAGTTACTCAGGTAGTCAACGGCGTAGGAGCCGTAGGTCATCCTGTCGTCAGTGCTGAAGCCGTATCCGTCGCCGGGGAAACCGGGACGGTTGTATTCCACCCAGAGGAAGAGCGGGCTGGTCACTGCCCGGACGGCCAGGATGAGGAGGATGAAGGGGTAGATGACGGCCAGCAGGACCTGCATGACGCGGGGGGCAACCGGTTTGGCGTTCGCGGCGCTTTCGCGTTGGGCGTTGCGGCGCTCCACTTCTTCCTCGGGCGGACGGACGTGCAGGGCGGAGGTGGGAAGCGGTTCCTTGAAGACCTGGCCGGCTGAGCCGCGCGGCTCCTTAACGGATGTCCCGGCCGCCGCCTGCGAGGAACCGTCGGCCGAAGATCCCGTGCCGGAGGAGCCGACGGCGGATTCCGCCGCCCGGCGGCCCGCCCTGCTGTCCGCCTGCGGTGCTTTGGTTTCCTGTACAGCGTCTTCCCGGCCGGAAGTCTTACCACCGGCAGGTGTCAGCCAGGAAAACGCGGGCTCGTCGGAATCCCCGGAGGTGTCCAGGATCGGTTCCGGCTGCGGCGCTTCGCTTTTGGCGCGGGCCGGTGTTTCGTCGTTCACAGCAGCGTCACTTCCGTCAGGTTCCGCACCGGTCCAAGTCTGCCGGCGCGATTCATTCTGCCCTCGAGCCTACCGTCCGGAACTTCGGCTGGGCGAGGAACCACCCCGTCTGGATTACAACGATTCAGGCAGCGATTTCCGTATAGCCCGCGTCTTCGCTGCGAAGGTCGCCGCGTTCCCCTGCCAGGTAAGCCCGACGGCCCCACACCAGGACATAAAGCCAGTACGCAGCAAGAACCGCCGCGCCGATGCCGATCCTGGCCCAAGCCGGCAGCGGGCTGGGCGTCACGAAACCTTCCACGAGGCCCGAGACGAACAGCACCAGGACCAACCCCAGGGCCACCGTAACCAGCGACCTGCCCTCTTCCGCCACGGCGCGGCTCCTGGTCCGCGGACCCGGTGAGACCATTGCCCAAAAGATGCGCAGGCCGGCAGCGGAGGCCACAAAGACGGCAGTGAGCTCCATCAGGCCGTGCGGCAGGATGTAGCTGAAGAAAACATCGGATTTGCCGGCAGATGCGAAGATCCCGGCCGCAATTCCCACGCCCTGTGCGTTGTTGAACAGGATCATCGGCACCCAGACGCCGGTAATTCCGAGGGCCACCGCCTGGGCGCAGATCCAGGCGTTGTTGGTCCACACGGCCCCGGCGAAGGATGCTGCCGGATTTTCCGAGTAATAGTTGATGAAGTCCTGGTCGACATACTGCGCGGCGGCGGATTCGGATGCCACCGCACGGAGGGCATCCGGGGACGTTCCGATCCACGCCGCGTAGGCGGCAGCGACGAGGACGAAGACTGCCCCGCAGGCCATCGTGAGCCACCTCAGCCGGTACAGCGCAGCCGGCAGTGCCGCCACGAAGAACCTCGCAAGGTCTGCCATCGCGTTGGACCGGGCACCGGTGAAGCGGGTCCTGGCCGAGGCGAGCGTGGCGGAGAGCGAGGCCGACAATGCACTCTCGGGTGCAATGGAACGAACCAGTGACAGGTGCCCGGACACGGATTGGTACAGGGCCAGCAGTTCATCGGCCTCGGCACCCGTGAGCCTGCGTTTGGCAGCGAGCTCCTTCAGCCGCGACCACTTGTCCGCGTTCACGGCGGAGAAGGCGTCCATATCCACGGCTACAGCCTAGCGCCCGGCATTAGACTTTGACCGTCCGCACCCATGCGGTCGTCCGCATCACCAGCTGCGAAGGGCAGGGACGCAGTGAGTCCAATCATCACCGGCGAAGCAGTCGTCCTCGAACTTCGGCCGGCCACCTTCGCCGCCCGCGCTCTGGGCCTGGTCATCGACGTCGTCTTCCACGTGGTCCTGCTGGTGGGATTCATGTTTGGCCTGGCCGCCGCCGGCAGGGACCTGGATGAGGCCGCCGCGCGTGCGCTGGCCCTGACCGCCGCGGTGTTCTGCCTCGTCGTCGTCCCGGTGGGGGTCGAGACCCTGAGCCGGGGCAGGTCGCTGGGCAAGTTAGCCACCGGCCTACGGGTTGTCCGCGAGGACGGCGGCAGTATCAGGTTCCGGCACGCGCTGATCCGGGGACTGACGGGATTCCTCGAAATCTACCTGACGTTCGGCGGCCTGGCATGCGCGGTGGCGCTCTTCAACGACAAATCCCGCCGCCTGGGCGATATGTTGGCCGGCACCTACGCGGTCCGCAGCCGGGTGCCTGCCGACGAAGCAATCCGCGTGTTCGTGCCGCCGCACCTGCAGCCCTGGGCAGCGGCCGCGGACATCGGCCGGATTCCGGACGCCACGGCCCGCAGGGCGGCGCAGTTCATTCGCCAGGCCGGCCGGATGGCGCCGCAGTCCAGGGCGCAGATGGCCGCGGCGATCGCCTCCGAACTGTCGTCGCACGTATCCCCCGCACCGCCCCCGGGGACCGGCCCTGACCACTTCCTGGCCGCCGTCGTCGCCGAGCGCCGGAACCGGGAGTTCACCAGGCTTTCTGAATCGCGCCGCCGAAATTCCTCGGTGGGTCAACGGCTCCAGCGGCTGCCGTTCAACGGCTGACTCAGTTGGCGTACTCGTTCCACGGGATGTTCCAGTCGCCGTAGCCGTCAGTGTTGGCCGCGTAGTCGCCCTCGGTGTTGATGATCTGGACCACGTCTCCGGTTCCCATGTTGTCGAACACCCAGGCTGCGCCATCGGGCAGGAATCCGATGCAGCCGTGGGAGACGTTGGTGTTCCCGATGTAGGGGTAGGCGGATTCGAGCGCCTGGTGGATGTAGGCGCCGCTCAGGGTGAGGCGGATGGTGTATTCGACGTCGGCTTCACCGTAGTAGGCGGGGTCACCGGGTTTCAGCCCGATGGTCGAGGCCCGGAAATGGTCAAACCTGTTCTTCTCCATCAGCACCGCGTATCCCTTGGCCGAAGGGAACCGTTTGTCCCCCATGCTGACCGGCAGCGTCTTGACCGGCTGGTCGTTGACGCTGAGCGTGAACGTGTGCGCGGTAGCATCCGCGACCGCCACCTTCTTGTCTCCGATCGAGACGTTGACCTTCTTGTTGAAGTTCGCGATCTGGCCGTTGCCCAGGTCGACACCAAAGAGCTGCATGTCCATGGTGATGGTGGAATTGGCTGCCCAGAAGTTTTCCGGCCGGTACCGGACCATGGTGTCGCTGTACCAGTGGAACGCACCACTCTGGCCTGCCGTGGTGGTGACCTTGATGGCCTTTTCGACGGCGTCGCGGTTGACTACCGGCTCGCTGAAGATGATCTGCAAGGGCTGCCCGACGCCCACCTTCATGCCGTTGAGCGGGTAGATGGCGGCATCTGCCTCATGCGAGCTGGACACTGTGTTGAAGGCCTGGGTGGTGCTGGTTTCGCGTCCGGCCGAGTCCTTGACCACGTACGTGTAGCTGTAGTCCGTGTTGAACTCCAGGGGGCCGGAGGCGGACCATGCCGTCCCGTTGGGGTCGATGCTGCCTTCGACGATTTTCCCGGCAGTACTGGTAAGGGTGACGCGCTGGATGGTCCCGTTGGCCACTTTCAGGGAAACCGGCGCCGCGGGGTTGACCTGCTTGGCGCCGTTGGCCGGCGATGCATCCAGGGTCACCGGGGGCACGATGGGGGAAGCGATTCCGGGGGACGTCCGCAGTGCGGAGGAGGCTTCAGATTCGAGCGGACCCCCAGCAAGGCCCGGTGCGACGGCGGCGAAAACCCCGCCCACGGCAGCCAGGACACAGACGGCTGCTACGGCGAGAATCTTCTTTACGCTCCCCCGGCGGCGGGGCTTTTCCTCAGGCTCCATAGTGTCGATCCTACGTGCAGAAAATAACGGCCCGGGCGCGTTGCTGCGCCCGGGCCCTCACGTGTCAGTAACGATAGTGCTCAGGCTTGTAGGGGCCGGCCGCGTCGATGTCCAGGTATTCAGCCTGGTCCTTGGTCAGCTCGGTGAGCTCCACGCCCAGAGCGTCCAGGTGCAGGCGGGCGACCTTTTCGTCCAGGACCTTGGGCAGGACGTACACCTTGTTTCCGTACTCGTCCTGGTCCTTCTTGGTCCACAGCTCGATCTGCGCGATGGTCTGGTTCGCGAACGAGTTGCTCATCACGAAGGACGGGTGGCCCGTGGCGTTGCCCAGGTTGAGGAGCCGGCCCTCGGACAGCACGATGATGGAGCGCTCGGCGTCGCTGCCGGCGTCGAAGACCCACTCATGGACCTGCGGCTTGATCTCAACCTTCTTCACGCCGGGAACGCGGGCAAGGCCGGCAATGTCGATTTCGTTGTCGAAGTGGCCGATGTTGCCCACGATGGCCTTGTTCTTCATGCCCGCCATGTGCTCGGCCATGATGACATCCTTGTTGCCCGTGGTGGTGATGAAGATGTCGCCCTGTGCCAGGACTGATTCCAGCTTGGCCACCTGGTAGCCGTCCATGGCTGCCTGAAGCGCGCAGATGGGATCGATCTCGGTGACGATCACCCGTGAGCCTTGGCCGCGGAGGGCCTCTGCGGCGCCCTTGCCGACGTCGCCGTACCCGCAGACGACGGCGACCTTGCCGCCCATGAGCACGTCGGTGGCACGGTTGATGCCGTCGGGCAGGGAGTGTCGGATGCCGTACTTGTTATCGAACTTGCTCTTGGTGACGGAGTCATTGACGTTGATGGCCGGGAACAGCAGCTTGCCCTGGTCCGCGAGCTGGTACAGGCGGTGGACACCGGTGGTGGTCTCTTCGCTGACACCCTTGATGGTGGCCGCCGTGCGGGTCCACTTCTGCGGGTCCGCGGCGAGGGAGCGGCGGAGCACCTCGAGGAAGATACCGTACTCCTCGGAATCTTCGGGGTCGGCGGAGGGGACGTTGCCCGCGGCCTCGAACTCGACACCCTTGTGGACCAGCATGGTGGCGTCGCCGCCGTCATCCAGGATCATGTTGGGACCCAGTTCGGGGTTGGACTCGGCACCGGGCCAGGTGAGGATCTGTTCGGCCGTCCACCAGTATTCTTCGAGGGTCTCGCCCTTCCAGGCGAAAACGGGCACGCCCTGCGGATCCTCGACGGTGCCCTTGCCCACGACAACTGCCGCTGCGGCCTCGTCCTGGGTGGAGAAGATGTTGCAGGAGGCCCAGCGGACCTCGGCGCCCAGCGCGGTGAGGGTTTCGATCAGCACCGCGGTCTGCACCGTCATGTGCAGGGAGCCTGCGATCCGGGCGCCCTTGAGCGGCTGCGTTGGCCCGAATTCTTCGCGCAGGGACATGAGGCCGGGCATTTCGTGCTCCGCCAGGCGGATCTGGTGCCGCCCGGCTTCCGCCAGGGAGATATCGGCAACTTTGTACTCAAAAGTCATGAATGGTCCTTTGCTTGAGGCGGGGTCCTGGTCCCCGTTCTGCTGTTTCTCGGTGCGGGCTGGTGCAGGTGGATCTATTGCCCGGCCGCGGTAGGATCGTGCTGGTCCGAGCCCGCCGTTGCCGCTGCCGCCAGCAGTTCCGGCGGAAGGAGCAACGGAATACCGTCTTCGATGGCGTACCGGTTCTTGACGCCTGCTTCATCTGCCGTGGTGGCCACCAGTTCTTCGCCTTCCTGGACCAAGGGCGAGCCGGTCACGGGGCAGCGCAGGACGGACAACAGCTCGGGACTGATCTTTGGCATGTGTTCTTGCTCCCTGGCGGGCGCGCTCGCGCCGGTAGCGGAAAAGATGTGCAGCAACCAGCCTACCGCCAGATCCAGGTCAGGAAGGTTCCCGAAGGACGCGCAGGTGGCCCCGCCGGGTTCCTTCGGTTCCGGCCGGCGCTTCGAGGGCGGAATGGTGCCCGCGCTGGGTGGGCGGCTGTGGCTCCGACGGGCGCGCCGCGGCATCACGGACGGCGTTGGCGAGGGCCAGGAGGTCGTCCGGGCCGGGCTGCTGTGGGGTGGACGGCATAGCCAGCCGCAAAACTTCCCAACCGCGCGGAACGGTCAACGAGCCCGCATGCTGTTCACAGAGGTCGTAGCAGTGCGGCTCGGCGTAGGTGGCCAGTGGACCGAGCACGGCCGTGGAGTCCGCATACACGTACGTCAGGGTGGCTACCGCCGACTGGCGGCAGGCGGACCTTGAACATTGACGGATAGCTCCCACGACATCACAGACTACCCTTATATCCCTCGAAAGCCGTGCATTGGCTGCGGTCCCCGACGCGGACGGGCCGCCGGGGGAATATATCGCGTAAATCCGCCCCCGGGTTTAGAGTCGGTATATGCAGTCATCGAACCATGAATCAGGTTTTTCGGTCCGGTTGGCTGACCCGGACGCGTCGGCTGCGCCGGGCGTGGAAACCACCGGCAGGAGCTTCCTGCGGCGGCGCCGGAACCGCCACGGACGCGGCCTGCGCGGCGAAGTAATGCTCCCCACCCACCCCGGCTACCGGACCCGCGGCGACCGCTTCGACGATCTGGTCCTGGACTCAGCGCAGCGGCTCCATGACATTTGGGGCAAGACCCTTGACGGCGTCCGGTTCGGCGTCGACGAAATCCCGCCGGACCTCGAACAGTTGGCCGCCAAGGGCAGCACTGCCCCCATGGGGGCCTATACGCCCGCCGCTGGTGGCGAGGGGCCCATGATTACGGTGTACCGCCGCGTTGTTGAGAACGCCTGCTCCAGCGTGGAGGAGCTCCAGGACCTGGTCCACGACGTCGTGGTGGAGCACACCGCGGAGATGCTCGGCGTAGCCCCGGAGACCCTGGACCCGGTCTACCGCCGCCGCTACTGAGCCCGCCACCCGGGTCTCCACCGGGCGTGCCGGCTGTCAGGAATCCTAGTAGCCCAGGGTAACCGGGACGGTTTCCTGTCCGGCGGCAGCCGGCAGGAAAGCCAGGGTTGAGACGTCGTTGCGACCGTCCTGGCCCAACAGCACGGAACCGTAGGCGGCATCCCCCGACGCCGACACCACATACCCGACGACGTCGGCACCGTCAGCCTGGTCCGGAACGGTAATGGTGGCGGTGGTTCCGCCGGCGATGTCCGCGGTGGCGGCCGGCCTGACCTTGCCATCGGCGGTGATTGGCGCGTAGGTAATGGTGGCCCGCGTGTCCAGGGCCCCGAACACCAGCTGGCGCAAGCCGCCCTTGGGGACGGGAACAACATGCTGGCTGCCCAGCCGCACGGCGGATCCCGCCCACGCCACATCCGAGGGTTGCCCGGCTTGAAGGCCGCGGCTCATTCGGGCGGCTGCCACGAAGGAAACGTCCGATGAGGCGGCAATGGTGTACTGGCCCGCCGGAACCCCGGCCAGGGACACTTCCGTGACGGAGCCGGCCTTGGCGGTGACCACTCCGCCGGCTGGGAGCGCGGTTTGGCCGTCCCGTCCATAAAGCTTGATCTCCACCACGGCGTCCGAAGCGCCCGGAACCGTCAGTTGGAGCGCCGGGGCGGCATCCCCGTAACCGTTGCGGGACGTCAGCGCGGCAAGCCCGGCCGGATCCTGGATATCCACTCCTGGCACGACCTGGCGGACGGCCGGTGCCGCCCCGGGCGCAATGAAGTCCACGCCGCCCGGGGTCAGGCCGCGCAGGACGCTTTGCTGGATCGAGGCGGCCACGGGTCCGCCGGCGCTGCGTACGCGCACGCTGAGCTGGGGAACGTTGGGGGCCAGGCCGGCAAGGACGACGCTGCGGGTGGTGCCGGGAGCCACCAGCAGGCCTCGGCTGCCCGGCGCCTGGATCTGCCCTGCGCCACCGTACAGTTCCAGGCTTACCGTGGCAGGGGTGCTGGAAGCGTTGGTCAATGCCAGGACGGAAGTGCGGCCCACTGTGGTGCTGGCACCTCCCAGCCACTGGTCGTTGGAAGGTTGTCCGCAGGTGGCTGCCGCACTCCCCTGCAAGTCGCCGTCGGTGGCGGTGTATTTCATGGCACCGGCCGCGGACGCGTTCTGGTTGGCCACGGCGTCGGCGCTGAGGACGTTGACCTGGTCTGCGGCCCGGTCCGCCACCACTCCGGCGAGGAGCTCCTGTGGTGCGCCGGCCGCCGGAGGCTTCCCGGCGTCCTTGGCGATCTCAACGACGGCCGTCCCGTCCAGGCGGGTCAGGCGGCTCGCAGGCAGAACGCCGCCGGCGCCCAGCACGGCCGCGGTGACCTTGGTTGCGGCGGTGGCCGACTCCGGCCGGAACTGGGCGTCGGTGCCTGTGCCCGTACCCTCCAGCAGCCTCGCCGGGCCCGGGCACACGCCAACACTGGCTCCTGCCGGAACAGCTGCCCGCACCACCGGAAGGACACGGCTCGACGCCGGCCCCTGCACCAGCGACCCCGCAGCCACTACGGCTCCACCACCCGCGAGGATGAGCACCCCTGCGGCTGCTCCGGCTACCGCCGCTGCCCGCCCGCTGACGCGAGGCACCCGGGTGGAACCGCGGCCGGTCCGTTTGGCGTTACCACCGTTTTCGCTGTGGACTGGAGCCGGTGCCTGGACCGGCGCGGGAGCCCCGGAATCCGCCGGCGGGGTGTGCTCATGCATTTTGGTGTTCCTTACGCAGGGAGCCCTCGTCGCGTGAGAGGCCGGTCCGCGGCCGTTGCGTCGGCATCGGGACAGCGAGGATGACGGTCAGGCCGATCACCGTGATTTGGCCTGCAGCGGCCCAGAAAGCCCACGGGTTGTCGTAGCGGACCGTGAGCTGGCCGGCCGAGGCCGGAAGGGTGAAGGCCTGGGCCCAGCCGGACGTGGTGGAGGTCAGCTTGCGGCCGTCGAGCCAGGCGCTCCAGCCCGGGTCCGCCCGCTCGGCAAGCACCACCAGACGGCCCTCCGGACCGGTTGGGACGGCAGCGTCAACGCCGTCCTTGTTGGAGGGGACGGAGGTTGTGGTGGCACCGCGCGGATCCACGATACGGACGCGGTGGGCGACGTCCGCAGCCTGCAGGACCGCCTGGTTCGATGGGCTGATGCGCCAGAGCCAGCCGACGTCCGTCTGACCCACTGCCACCAGGCCGGGTACGGCATCCATGCGGCTGGCTGTCAGTTGGGCTGCCGTGTCTGCGGCCCGCAGCACCACGAAGCCGACGCCCAGTTGTTCGAGGTCGGCACGGGGATCCACTCCCTGGCCGGCAACCAGCGTGGCGACGACACGGCGGACGGAGCCTGTGACGTCGTCGTCGTCGCGGACCTCTTCCGCGCCCGGGGCGCCGATGATGGTGCGGGCGGAGGCAATGGCCGAGAGGTTGTCCAGGGTGGTACCGGCCCCCCGCATCAGGGAAGCCTTATAGGTGCCGTCCTCATTGGTGCTGATGATCAGGGTGCGGGTCTGTTCGGGTCCGGTACCGCGGTCGATCGCCGTAGCAGGCAGGGACCGTGCGTTCGCGGCCTCCACCAGCCGGGCGGAGCCCAGTGCTCGGTCGGTCCCGGAGCCGGATGGGCCGGGAGTGCCGGCCGGTGCTGCAGGCGCGGGGGCGGCGGCCGGACGCAGGAGGTTTTGGGCGGACCACGCAGCCATCCCGGCCAAAGGTCCGGCCAGAAGCATCACCAGGCCCACTGCCAGCCCGGCGCGTGCCGCAGTGGTGGCCTTGGACCCGGCAGCGGATCTGCGGTCAACGGCAGACATGACCTGGCCGGCGCCCAGGATTGCCGCGGACAGCAGGGCGAAGGAGGCAGCCGAAACCGCCGGTCCCGGGAAGGGGGTTACCAGGGACTCGGCGTTGATGCCCGTGGCCACGTGGCTGGTCAGCCATCCGCTGGCCAGTGACACCAGTGCCACGATCCAGAACCAGCGAACGGCCCGGACCGGGCGTCCCGCGACGAAGAGGCCAACGATGGCCAGGGCCACGACCGGGACCGAGATCAGGAGTGCCATCAGCAGCGCCCACGGCACCGGTCCGCCGGAGAACAGGCCAAGCCCCTGCAGCCCGCCCGCAGGGTCAAACGCCAGGGGCTGTCCGATAATTTGCTGCCACAGAGGCGCGGCATCGAAGCCAAGCGGGAGTCCGGGGTCGGCCAGGAGTGCGCGCGGCCGGTCGATGGTGGAAAGGCCGAACGGCACGAACAGGGCCGCACTGGGCAGCAGGGCCCACCACACGGTCCTCCCCCGCCGGCCCAACAGGACGCCGCAGAGGACTATGAGCACAACGGCCGGGACAAGCAGGGAAGGGGCGGAGGCCGTCGTGACGGCCAGCGCCAGGCCGGCTGCGGCGGAGGCAGTCCAGGATGGCATGCCGTTGACGCCGGGTTTGGCAGGCGCTTGGTCGGCCGGACGTGCATCAGCGGGGGCTTCCAGGCTGAAGCTGCCATGGCCCACGGCTGAACCAGTAGCCCGCAGCAGGCCCAGGACCACCAGCGGAATCATCATGTGCGCTATGAGTGCGCCGGCGCGGCCTTGGTTGAGGGCAACCTGCAGTGCCGGGGCAGCCGCCCAGAAAATGGCGGCTGCGAGCCGGAGCCGGCGCCGGGCCGTCAGGCCGCCTGCCGCAAACCAGGCGGTAAGGCCGGAGAGCGGGGCGCCCAGGAGGAGGAGCCACGCCATGGCCGGGTTGGCATCGCCGCCACCCAGGACACCGATAATCCACAGCACATAGTCAAAGGGGTCGCCATGGCCGGGAAGTCCGGCTCCCAGGCTGATCCACCAGCCGGAGGCGTTGTGCCAGATGTCGCCCAAACCCGCCGATACCGGGATCAGGCCGCCGCCGGTGACGGCATTGGCCCGGAACAATCCGGTGAGGGCGAGGAGCGAGGCGATTGACGCAATGATGACGGCAGCGAGGGCGCCGTTGCCCACCCATCCCCTCTTGGCGGTGGCGAGGGCGGCGAAGTCATCAGCGGCGTCACCGGTGGGCTGGTGGGCGAGCGGATCCTGCACCAGGTGGTCAGCGCCGGATCCGTCCGATCCCAGTGCCTCCATCAGGGACCGGCGGTGGCTCCACACTTCACGGCGTGGTGTTTGCAGCTTGCGGATCACCGAGCGGCGGATCCGCCGGGTCCGTTTGGCCGCCCTTCGGGCTTTTGCCACCGACCGTGGACGGCCCAGGGCCGCACAGGTGGCCAGGAGCTGTGAAATGCCGTGGCCGGGATCCTTGACCACGATGCTCAGGACGAGTTTGAAGAGGCTGCCCAGCAACGCTCCAAGGCCGTGGACCGGCACCATCCAGAGGGGGCTGTGCTTGAGCCGCAGGTGTACCTGTGCCTTGCGGGCTGCTGCGGGGTTGCCCAACGCGTGGGGCCGGTGCGCGACGTGGAACATGCGGGCCGCGGGGACTACCACGACGCGGTGGCCGGCCAGCCGGTTCCGCCAGCAGAAGTCAACGTCGTCGCCGCTGCCAGGCAGGGCGGGATCGAAACCGCCCAGTTGCTCCCAAACGTCCCGGCGGACCAGCATGCCCGCGGAATTGACGGCGAAAGTGTCGGTGCGGCCGTCGTACTGGCCTTGGTCCAGCTCATCGGCGTCGATCAGGGTGAGCCGCTCAGCCCACCGGCTGGTGGAAAGCCCGACGTCGATGAGCCGGCGCGGCGAGTGCCAGTCGAGCTGCTTGCAGCCGGCCACGGTCACGGAAGGCGCACGCTCCACGGCGCCGAGGAGTTCAGCGAGGGCATCCGGGGCCGGGGCCGCGTCGTCGTGCAGCAGCCAGATCCATTCCGTCCTGTCGCCGCCCGACCCGGCTTTAGGAACCAAACCGGCGAGGCCCGCGGAGATGGCCGCACCCATACCGCCCTTGGTCCGGGGGTAGGCCAGGACGCTGGCGTCGCCCAGGGATTCCCGAAGCAGGCTGTGGGAGTCGTCGGCAGAACCGGCATCAACGCCGATGGCACGGTCGACAGGCCGGGTCTGGCCAGCCAGGGCTGACAGGGTTCTGGGCAGATAGGCACTTCCGTTGTGGGCGACCACAACGGCAGTGACATGGACATCCTGAAGAATTAGATCGCTCGCTTCCTAAGCCGCCGGCGCTCACGCTCGGAAAGGCCTCCCCAGATGCCGAACCGTTCGTCGTTGGCCAGCGCGTACTCCAGGCATTGCGACCGTACGTTGCAGGCGCCGCACACCTTCTTGGCGTCGCGGGTGGAACCGCCCTTTTCCGGGAAGAACGCCTCCGGGTCAGTCTGGGCGCACAAAGCGTCAGTCTGCCAGCCCAGTTCGCCTTCGTCATCGAAGTCCTGTTGGAGCGGCAGTCCGATCCACACCGGTTGCACGCTTCCGCCGGCGGCCAGCTCCATGGGCGGATCCAGGTCGTCCTCCGGTTCCGCGCCGTCCAGCAGGGCCTCGTGCGCCGCGAGGAACGCCGTGGCCTGATCCTCGAGGACACTGCCGGAGTTCCTTTTGTACCGTTCCGCAGCATCAGGATCGGCGGGGTCAACGTACCAATCGCTTGGCACCCCCCGCGCACGGTACTTTGCCGTTGCCTGGCCGGCTACGACGGCATCTTCCTGGATACGCTCTGCTTGCCCCACGGCGACCCTCCTGACGTTGCAGCCACTGCCTTGATACGTGGACACTCGGTTGTGTGCCGGTATTTACGCAATTGCTTTAGATACCTAATTACACGCGTGTAACTAGGGTGAGTCAAGCCGTAGCCGGGATAATAGACAGTGAGACCCAAGAACTTTGCGCACGCCACGCCCGGGTTTTTTGCCGGCTTCGGCGTGGCGCGGGCCGGAAGCAGCATATTCCGGCCGTGAAAGCCGCAAAAACAGCGCCACGACGGGAAAAATACCCGCTAAGTGCCAAAATGGCAAGCACCCTTAGTAGGCCACGTGATAAACATCACTCCGCCTGCGGATGGGGACGCAGCGTCCAGGTGCTGGTGACCCGGGGATGCCAGGATGGCAGGATGAAGCCATGACATCGATCCCCGCCATCACCCTGATGCGCAACCTCCGTTCCGGCAACTCCACGGCACCGCGCCTGACCTGGTACGGGCCGGACTCGGAACGGGTTGAATTGTCGGGCCGGGTCCTGGACAACTGGGTGGCCAAGACCAGCAACCTGCTCCAGGACGAGCTCGACGCGGAGCCGGGCATGCGCCTCGGACTTGCGCTTCCGGCGCACTGGAAGGCCTTGGTCTGGGCGCTGGCCAGCTGGCAGCTTGGCCTGGAAGCAGTGTTCGACGGCGGACCGGCGGACTTTACGGTGACAGCCGCCCCTGGTGAGGCGACAAGCGGGCACGGCGCCGTGATCGCCGTCGCGCTGCCCGCCCTCGCCATGCGCTGGCCAGGGGAACTTCCGGGTGGCTGCATCGACTACGCGGCAGAGGTACGGTCCCACGCGGACGTGTTCATGCCGCACACGGATCCTGATCCCTCAGCCCGCGCGCTCCTGACGGGCGACGGGCGCCCGGTGGAGCACAAGGACCTGCTCACGGACTTTGGTGCATCCCATGGGGAGGGCGTCCGCCTCCACATTCCGGCGGGCAACGGCCTCGAGTCAGCGCTGTCCAACGCGCTGGGCGCCTGGCAGCACGGCGGCTCCGTGGTCCTGACCCACCCGGATGTTGAACTCACGGACAAACTGCTGGCCGACGAACGCATCCACGGCAGCTAGCAGGCGCGGGTCCTAGGCCTT
Source organism: Pseudarthrobacter sp. AG30 (assembly GCF_003116525.1). Taxonomy (NCBI): domain Bacteria; kingdom Bacillati; phylum Actinomycetota; class Actinomycetes; order Micrococcales; family Micrococcaceae; genus Pseudarthrobacter; species Pseudarthrobacter sp. AG30. Next base: position 121,188 of record NZ_QEHL01000017.1, read on the forward strand.
CGGGCCACCGTCGACAGGGGCGGAAGCGGGACGTTCGGCGCGCGCGGACTCCCGGTGCGGGTGCGCTTCGATGAGTTCGTGGTCGTGCGAGAACTCCGGCTCCTGGTCCAGCTCCTGGTTGAACACCAGGAAGCGGTACGCGAAGAACCGGACAACAGTGGCGACGAGGATGCCCGCGACCCCTGCCAGGAAGAGCAGGTTCTTGTCGTCGATACCCATCCCGTACTTGGCCAGCGCGGTGAATCCGGTGGAGATCCCGATCCCGATGCCATTGATGATGACGAACATGACGAACTCGCGAAGAACATTGGCCTGGCGCCGGTGCCGGAAAGTCCAAAAACGGTTTGCGATCCACGAGAAGACCGTGGCCACGGTGGCGCCCACGAAGCGCGCCTTCGCTTCGCTGTCCGACATCGGGCCGTGCATCAGGTAGTACGTCAGCCCGTTGTCGATGACGAATGCCACACCGCCCACGGCCCCGAATTTGGCCACTTCCCGCCAGAAGAGCGAGGCAAGCCCCCGGATACGATCTGCAAGTGCGCTAAACATGACCCTCCATGGCCGTCCGAACTGTGGGCCACTCGGCCAAGGACCCATTTTAGCCCCCAAAGCTTTGGACTGGCCCCGGACTGCCCCCGTTGCCGGCCCGCAGCAGAAAATGTCACGCTCCCGCCGGGCCGTAAAAGCGCGATATGGTGCGTCTTCGGTAGGCTGGCATACGTGACTTTTCCAGTAATAGGTGTAGTTGGCGGCGGCCAGCTTGCGCGAATGATGGCCCCTGCCGCTACAGCACTCGGCTTCGAACTCCGTGTCCTCGCCGAAGGCGAGGACGTTTCCGCGGTCTCTGCCGTACCGGCTACGCCGGTGGGCGATTACAAGGACCTGCAGACCCTCCTGGAATTTTCCCGGGGCCTGGACGTGATGACGTTTGACCACGAGCACGTGCCCACGGCGCACCTCAGGGCGCTCCAGGAAGCGGGGGTCAATGTACAGCCCGGACCGGACGCCCTGGTCCATGCACAGGACAAGCTGGTCATGCGCGCCGCCATCGACCGGTTGGAACTACCCAACCCCGCCTGGGCGTCAGTGGCCAATGTCGCAGACCTGGTCAGCTTCGGCGAGGAAACGGGCTGGCCCGTGGTGCTGAAAATGCCGCGCGGAGGCTACGACGGCAAGGGCGTCCGGATTATTGCCTCCGCAGAGGAAGCTGCCGGCGCCGCCGAATGGTTCGCCGCCATGAGCCCCTTGCTGGCCGAAGCGAAGGTGGAGTTCACCCGCGAACTGTCCGCCCTGGTGGCGCGGACACCTGATGGCGAAGCCCGGGCCTGGCCGGTGGTCCACACCATCCAGGTGGATGGTGTCTGTGACGAGGTGATCGCACCCGCGCTGGACATCCCGCTGGAGGTGGCCGCAGCCGCCGAGGACGCCGCATTGCGTATCGCAGCGGAGCTCAACGTCACCGGCGTCCTCGCTGTTGAACTTTTCGAGACGCCGGGCTCGGGCGCCGGCTTCCTGGTCAACGAACTGGCCATGCGGCCACACAACACCGGCCACTGGACCCAGGATGGCTCCATCACCAGCCAGTTCGAACAGCATCTGCGCGCCATCCTCAACCTCCCACTCGGCGCCACCGACGCATTGGCCCCCGTCACCGTGATGAAGAATTTCCTGGGCGGGGAAAACCAGGACCTCTTCTCCGCCTACCCGATGGCCCTGGCCAGCGAGCCGGCCGCCAAGGTCCATTGCTACGGCAAATCCGTGCGGCCCGGACGTAAGATCGGCCATGTCAACCTGGTGGGAAGTTCGACGACGGACGTTGACTCGGTCAGGCGCCGGGCAACGGCGGTGGCGGCCATCATCCGTGATGGACGTGCCGGCGCCGAGGAACCATCACCTATCTTCGAGGAGAACGCATGAGCGCCGAAGCCACCCCAGCCGCCGGTCCCGGTGCCAGCCCCCTGGTGGGCCTGGTCATGGGCTCCGACTCGGACTGGCCCGTCATGGAGGCGGCGGCCGAGGCCCTCGCCGAATTCGGCATCCCGTTCGAAGCTGACGTCGTCTCCGCCCACCGGATGCCGACCGAGATGATCCGCTACGGCCAGACGGCTCACGAGCGGGGGCTGCGCGTCATCATCGCCGGGGCCGGCGGCGCCGCGCACCTGCCGGGCATGCTGGCCAGCGTTACTCCCCTGCCGGTCATCGGCGTCCCCGTCCCGCTCAAGACCCTTGACGGCATGGACTCCCTGCTGTCCATCGTCCAGATGCCCGCGGGTGTGCCGGTGGCAACGGTATCCATCGGCGGTGCACGCAATGCGGGCCTCCTGGCCGTGCGGATGCTTGCCTCCGGTACGGACGAACTCGCTGCGTCACTGCGCGCCGACCTCCTGGATTTCGCTGCCGACCTCAACGCCGTCGCCTCGCGCAAGGGCGCCAACCTGCGGCAGAAAGTCAGCGAAGTCTTCCCTGACGTGTCCGGCTCACTTCGGGGCAGCCGTTAGGGCGGCGGGCATGGCCAGCAGCACGCAGCAGCCGGGCACCGGAGCGGTTTTGACTGATCCGGTCCGTTACCCGGCCGGCGCTTCCCCGGCAGTCCGCACCAAACGGGCCTTCGTGTTGGTCCTCCTGACGCTGCTGGTACCGGGGAGCGCCCAGCTCGTGGCCGGCGACCGGAAGCTGGGCAGGATCGCGCTGCGCACCACGCTCTGCGTCTGGGCACTCCTGGTCCTGGCAGTGGTCCTCCTAATGCTGGACCGGACGCTGGTGATCAACGTGTTCACCAACCCCGTCACGTCACTGGTCCTGGTGATCCTGCTGACGGCCCTGGCTGTTGGCTGGGCCCTGCTGTTCGTCAACACCCTGCGAATCATCCGCCCGGTCCTGCTGGCACCGCCGGCCCGCCCCGCCGTCGGGATCGCCCTGGTGCTGGCCTTGGTCCTTGGCAGCGGGTCCCTGGGCTACGCCGCCTACCTTCTGAACGTGGGCCGTAATGCGATCGGCAGCATTTTCTCGTCCGGGCCCGCCATTGAGCCAGTGGACGGCAGGTACAACTTCCTGATGATGGGCGGCGACGCCGGAGACGACCGCACCGGTCGCCGCCCCGACAGCCTTTCCGTGCTGAGCGTTGACGCCAAGACCGGCCAGACAGCCATCATTTCCATCCCCCGGAACTTCCAGAACGCCCAATTCAGCGCAAACTCGCCCATGCGCGCCATCTACCCCGACGGCTACGACTGCGGGGACGAATGCCTGATCAACGCCATCAACACCGAGGTCACCAACGAGCACGCCAATCTCTACCCGGGCGTGGCGGACCCTGGGGCGCAGGCCACCCTGGAGGCAGTATCCGGCACGCTTGGCATGGACATCCAGGCTTACGTCCTGGTGGACATGGACGGCTTTTCCAAGTTGATCGATGCCATGGGCGGCATCAGGATCAAGGCGGGCGGCTGGGTGCCCATCAGCGGTGAAACCATCGATGAAGCCAACGGTATCCACGGCATGCCCTTGGGCTGGATACCGGCCGGCGACAACACCCTGGACGGCTACCACGCCCTCTGGTACGGGCGCTCACGCGAGTTCGTGGACGACTACGCCCGCATCGCCCGCCAACAGTGCGTGCAGCAGGCCATGCTCAAGCAGCTGGACCCGGCCACCCTGCTGTCAAAATTCGAGGACATTGCCAACGCCGGCACCAAGGTTGTGGAGTCCAACATTTCCTCCACCCAGCTGGGCAGTTTTGTGGACCTGGCCATCAAGGCCAAGGGCAAGGAGGTCAAGCGGCTCACCATCGGGCCGCCGGACTTCGACCCCGCATTCTCCACCAACCCCGATTTCGACCAGATCCACGACCGTGTGGACCAGCTGCTGGCGTCGGCGTCAGGAGCCCAGGCAACAGGGGCGTCCGACGACACGATCAACGCACCGGCAGCCGGTGCCGGGCACGTCCAGGCGGCAGGACCGGCCGGGCTTTCCCGGGCAATGACCGGAGGACTGCCGCAGGAGTCCACGGCGCCGTCGGACTTCACACCGGTGACCACCACCCCCGACGGTGAGCCGATCACGGAGCAGATGCTGGACGATTTCAAGCGCCAGGGCAACGAGCAGGCCATCCGCAACCTCGTGGCCACCAACGGCCAGTGCGCCGCACTGTAGCCGTCCCATCACACCTAGGGAAACGGAACATCCTTGTACGAGATCGAGAACGTCCTTCGGGATTACGCATGGGGCTCGACGACGGCGATCGCCTCGCTGCTCGGCCGCCCCGAATCCGGGCGGCCCGAGGCCGAACTGTGGATCGGCGCGCACCCTGATTCGCCGTCGGTGGCCCACATTTCCGAGGACGGCGGACGACGCCCGCTCGACGACCTGATCGCCACCGACCCTGAGCATTTCCTGGGTGCGGAATCAGTGGCCGCATTTGGCCCGCGGCTGCCTTTCCTGGCCAAGATCCTGGCCGCAGCCCAGCCGCTGTCCCTCCAGGTCCATCCCAGCCTGGAGCAGGCAAGGGCCGGGTTCGCGCGGGAAAAGGATGCAGGGCTCGACCCCCATGCCGCCAACCGGAACTACAAGGACGACAACCACAAGCCGGAAATGATCTTCGCCCTCACGCCGTTCGAGGCGTTGTGCGGGTTCCGCCCGGCGGCCGAGACCCGGAAGATCCTGGACCACGTTGCCGGGACCTTCCCGTCACCGGATGAGTGCCCTGTCCTGGTGCAGGACCTCTTGTCCGACCTCTCCGCGGGAGATGAAGGCGCCGGCCTGCACGATGCCTTCGAACGGCTCATCACCGGCGGGCAGGCCGTGGCCGAGGCTACGGCCCTGGTGGTGGCAGCATTGCTTTCAGGAGCTCCCCTGGCGCCGTACGAGGCCGAGCTCGGAACCGTCATCAGCCTCAATGAGAAGTACCCCGGCGATCCCGGAGTCCTGATCTCGCTGCTGTTGAACAGGATCTCCCTGCAGCCCGGCGAGGCCGTCTACCTGCCGGCAGGAAACGTCCACGCGTACCTCCATGGCCTCGGCGTGGAGGTCATGGCGTCCTCGGACAACGTCCTGCGCGGCGGCCTGACCCCCAAGCACATCGATGTGCCGGAGCTCCTGAAGACCATCGACTTCCACCCGGTGGCCGTTCCGATGCTGGACGCCGGGAGGACCATGATGGACCAGGAGGTGTACCGGCCGCCGTTCGGGGAGTTCCAGCTTCAGCGCATCGAGTTGGGCCCGGACTCCGGCCCCGTCCCGTTGGCCCAGTCCGGCGCCGCCGTGGTCATAGTGGTGGCCGGTGCCGTCTACCTGGACTCACCCAAGGGCGACCTGGAACTGTCCCGCGGTTCCAGCGCGTTCGTGGCCGCTGCCGAGGCCCCGGTCAACGTCCACCGGGCAGCAGGCAGCAGCGAGCCTGCCCTGGCCTTCGCCGTGACTACCGGACTCTAGCGCCGCTTCATCAGCCCCTGCGCCCGGCCCGCCGCGCCCTTGACCAGCCGGCGGGCCGCCTGGAGGCCTTTGCGGGCCAGCGGCATGGCTGTGGAGTACGCGGGGTAGAACGGCGACAACGGCTTTTCCCAGGTCCCCAGGAGCATGTCCTCATGCTTGGCGAACTGCTTCTTGAAGTCGGAGATGCCGTCGTTGAGGAGGCCGTTGAAGTCATACCGGCTGCAGCCGTCTTCCCGCATCAACTGCAATGCCGCCCACTTGACCCCGTAGTTCACGCGCTGCTTCTGGCCCTCGGCGGACACGCCGCCATAAAGTTCGAACGCGGTGGTGCCGCTGCGGGAAAGCCACGTGAAAGCAAGCATCTGTTCGCCGTCGAAGGCTGCGACGATGGGCGAGGCGTCCCCCAGGTTCCGGAAGATGTCGCGATAGTACTGGTCCTCGTGGATGCCGAACCCGGCACGTTCCGCCGTGTCGTGGTAGATCGCAAGCACCTGCTCCAGCTCGGAGTCGTTCTTGACCTTGCGGAATTCCACGTCGCTGCGCATCGCCTTGCGGATGTTGGCCCGCGTTGACTTGGACATCTCCGCCATCAGTTCATCGTCTGACCGGGTGAGGTCCAGGATCAGTGTCCTGGGGATCAGGACGGTGTTGGCCGATTCCCGGAAGCCGGCTGCGGCGACGGCACCGGCGAAGGCAGAGCCGCGGTCCCAGTCGGGTTCGATGCTGAGGGCAACGCCGCGGTGCCGAAGAGCTGCGTGCTCGGCCAGCCGGTTGAGCACCTCCTGCGCATTCTCCACGGTGCACATCGGACCGCGCGGGATGTAGACCAGGGCGCGGAAGGGTGCAGGCAGCTTCCGGACCAGGAGCTGGGCACAGCCAATGGTTTCGTCGCCGGCCTTGACGAGGACCCGGTCCACGGACCAGCCGTGCATCGCCTTGGTCTCTCCCCAGCCCCACAGCTGCTGCGGGTGGCCCTGGAACCGGTCGACATATTCGTCCCAGAGGGCGCGGTCAATACAGGGCACAACGGCAGGAATCATGGCTTAAACCCTATACCAAGGCGTTAACGCCAAAGCCCCGGCAGCGCGCATGGCGCCCCGGGGCCCTGGTATCCGTTTCCGGATGCGGATCAGCTCTTGCGGGCGTAGCCCTCCCACTTGCTGGCCTGGTGCTCGCCGTCCACGAAGCGGATGGTTCCCGACTTTGAACGCATCACGATGGACTGGGTCAGGACCTTGTCCTTGGAGTAGCGGACGCCCTTGAGCAGGTCTCCGTCGGTGATGCCCGTCGCGGCGAAGTAGCAGTTGTCGCTGGAGACGAGGTCATTGGTGGAAAGCACGCGCTCCAGGTCGTGGCCGGCGTCGATGGCCTTCTGCTTCTCTTCGTCGCTGGTGGGCCAGAGGCGGCCCTGGATGACGCCGCCGAGGGACTTGATGGCGCAGGCGGCCACGATGCCCTCAGGGGTACCGCCGATGCCCATCAGGGCGTCCACGCCGGTGCCGGAGCGGGCCGCCGCGATGGCCCCGGCGACGTCGCCGTCCATGATGAACTTGGTGCGTGCGCCGGCTTCGCGGATTTCCTCCACCAGCGGGCGGTGCCGGTCCCGGTCCAGGATCATGACGTTGAGCTGGTTCACCTTCACGCCCTTGGCCTTGGCGATCAGGTGCAGGTTCTGCTTGACCGGCAGGCGCAGGTCAACCATGTCCGCCGCTTCGGGACCGGTGACGAGCTTTTCCATGTAGAACACGGCGGAGGGGTCGAACATGGAGCCCCGCTCGGCGACGGCCAGGACGGCCAGCGCATTGTTGATGCCCAGGGCGGTCAGCCGTGTTCCATCAATGGGGTCCACGGCCACGTCCACCTCGGGGCCGGTGCCGTCGCCGACGCGTTCGCCGTTGAACAGCATGGGGGCTTCGTCTTTTTCACCTTCGCCGATGACCACAACGCCGTTGAAGTGGACCGTCTGCAGGAAGGAGCGCATGGCATCGACGGCCGCACCGTCAGCGGTGTTCTTGTCGCCGAAGCCAACCCAGTGGCCGCCGGCAATGGCCGCGGCCTCGGTGACGCGGACGAGTTCAAGGGCAAGGTTGCGGTCCGGCTCGTCGTGGCCCACCGCAAGGGACGGTGAAATCGTGGAGTACTTCTGGGTCATGGACGCTGGTGACACGTGAACCTCTTCTTCGAGTGGCGATCATTGAACCCGCTTGCCGGTGCAGCAGAGCGGTGATTCCTCTGGTACCGATCATAGTCGCGGCGCCGCTCGGCGGGCGGCCCATGACGCTGCGGCGCAATGTGCCCGGACATCCGCCTCCGCGGCCTGCTGACCCCCGAATGGAACTACGGCTCCGGGATGGGCGACTATAGAGAAGTGAATGACATGCAGGAAGCCACCAGCCCCAATTCCGGCCAGGCACAGCCCGAAGGGCGGCCCGAGGCAGCAAAGGCCGGTGCGGAAACCCCCGTAAAGCCCGTCATTCCGGCGGCGGCCGCCAAACGGGCCAACGCCTCGGTGATCGGAATGATCATTGCCCTGGTCCTCAGCATTGCCGCGTTCCTGCCCGTGGTCCTCATGAACCCGCAACCGAAAAGTGACGGCTACCGGCCGGACATCGACGTCGCGTCGGTGGCCCGGAACGCCGCGGATGTGGCCGGATTCACACCCGTCGCACCGGATACCGGCAACGCCTTCCGCGCCAACTACGCGCGGTGGGAGGCCGGGACGGGCAGCGGCGTGCCCACGTGGGAAGTCGGCTACCTGACGCCCAAGACCTCATTCATCGCCCTCGTACAGACCAAGAGTTCCAACCCCACCTGGCTCCTCCAGCAGACCAAGAACGCCCCCGTGACGGGTACCCGGAACGCCGGCGGCCAGGACTGGGAGCTGCGTGACACCGGCAAGGGCGAAAAGTCGATGATCCTGAACTACCGGGGCAGCACCGTCATCCTCTCCGGCGCCGCCCAACTGGACGAATTCTCCACGCTGGCGGCCGCCGTCGTGACCTCCCTGGACAGCAGCCCGGCCGTCACAGTTTCACCCTCGGCGGCCCCCACGCCGTAAGGTGGGGCCGTGACGACTAACCTGACCCCTGCACTGGCCTGGCGCCGCCTGCGCGAAGGCAACGAACGTTTCGTAAACGGCGAGTCCTCCCATCCGAACCAGAACGCATCCCGCCGCTCATCGCTGGTGGAGACGCAGAATCCGTTCGCGGTGATCTTCGGCTGCTCCGACTCCCGGCTCGCGGCGGAAATCATCTTCGACGTCGGCCTGGGCGACGTCTTCGTGGTCCGCACCGCCGGCCAAGTGATCGACGACGCCGTCCTGGGCTCCCTGGAGTACAGCGTAGGAGTGCTCAACGTGCCCCTGATTGTCATCCTCGGCCACGACAGCTGCGGCGCCGTGACAGCCACCAAGGACGCCGTGGAAACCGGCGAGATGCCGGCAGGCTTCATCCGCGACCTCGTCGAGCGCATCACGCCCTCTGTCCTGACCTCGCTGCGCAACGACCAGCACGAGGTCAACGACATGGTGGTGGAGCACGTCAAGCAGACCTCGCAGCGCCTGGCGGACAGCTCCCGTGTGATTTCCGACGCAATCGAGGGCGGCCGCACCGCCGTCGTCGGCCTTTCCTACCGCTTGGCGGAAGGCCGCGCTGACCTGGTTTACGGAATCGGCGAGCTGTAGCCACACCGCCAAGGGGGCTGCACGGGACCTCCGTGCGGCCCCCTTAACGGTTTTCGATGGGGCCCCTGATCGCCATAAGCTAGCCCCATGACTTCCACTGAAGAGTTCCGCATTGAACATGACACGATGGGCGAAGTCCGCGTCCCCGTGAACGCACTGTACCGCGCGCAGACGCAGCGGGCAGTGGAGAACTTCCCCATTTCCGGCAAGACCCTGGAACGCACCCACATTGAGGCGCTGGCCCGGGTCAAGAAGGCTGCCGCCCAGGCCAACGCAGAACTGGGCGTGCTCGACGGCGAGCTGGCCAAGGCGATTGCAGACGCTGCCGACGAGGTGGCCGCCGGCAAGTACGACGGCGACTTCCCCATCGATGTTTTCCAGACCGGCTCCGGCACCTCCTCGAACATGAACACCAACGAGGTCCTGGCAGAGCTGGCCACCCGCGCCCTGAAGGCTGCCGGCAGTGACAAGGTGGTCCACCCGAACGACCACGTCAACGCTTCACAGTCCTCCAACGACGTGTTTCCCACCTCGGTCCACGTCGCCGCCACCTCCGCGCTTATCAACGACCTGATCCCCGCACTGGGTTACCTGGCCGAGTCGCTGGAGCGCAAGGCCGTCGAGTTCAAGGACGTGGTCAAGTCCGGCCGCACCCACCTCATGGACGCCACCCCGGTCACCCTGGGCCAGGAGTTCGGCGGCTACGCCGCGCAGGTGCGCTACGGCATCGAGCGGATCAACGCCTCGCTCCCCCGCGTCGCCGAGGTTCCGCTGGGCGGTACCGCCGTGGGGACCGGCATCAACACCCCCGCAGGCTTCCCGGAGCGCGTCATCGAACTGCTCGCCACGGACACCGGCCTGCCGCTGACCGAGGCGCGCGACCACTTCGAAGCACAGGCAAACCGCGACGGCCTGATCGAGGCCTCCAGCCAGCTGCGCAACATCGCCATCTCGTTCATGAAGATCAACAACGACCTCCGCTGGATGGGCTCGGGCCCCAATACCGGCCTCGGCGAAATCGCCATCCCGGACCTGCAGCCAGGCTCCTCCATCATGCCGGGCAAGGTCAACCCGGTCATCTGCGAGGCGTCCATCATGGTGGCAGCCCAGGTCATCGGCAACGACACCGCCATCGCCTGGTCCGGCACCAACGGCGCGTTTGAGCTCAACGTGGGCATCCCGGTCATGGCCGCCAACCTGCTTGAGTCCATCCGGCTGCTGGCCAACACCAGCCGGGTCATGGCGGACAAGATGATCGACGGCATCACCGCCAACGTGGAGCGCGCCCGCTTCCTGGCCGAGGCCTCCCCCTCGATCGTGACCCCGCTGAACAAGTACATCGGCTACGAGAACGCCGCCAAGATCGCCAAGACCGCCGTCAAGGAGGGCCTGACCATCCGCCAGGCCACCGAGCAGCTTGGCTTCGTGGGCGAGGGCGACGGGAAGGTTTCAGAGGCAGACCTGGACAAGGCCCTGGACGTCACCACCATGACGGCTCCGGCGCACAAGGCATAACCCGCCGCAGCGTCCGACGGCGGCCGGCACCTTTCGCAGGAAAGGTGGCGTCCGACGGCGGCCGGCACCTTTCGCAGGAAAGGTGCCGGCCGCCGTCGTCCGTTTAAGCCCCTGCCGACTCCCAGAAAAACTTGCACTTGTTTTCACTTAGTGCAAAACTTTACTTTGTGAGTAACAGTGCAACTTCGGATCCCGGACTCCGCGAACGCAAACGGGCCGCCACCCGGCGCGCCATCACCGCCGCTGCCCGCAGCATGACCGCCGAGCACGGGCTCAACGGTTACACCGTGGAGGAAGTCTGCGAGGCGGCGGATATCTCACGCCGGACTTTTTTCAACTACTTTCCCACCAAGGAAGACGCCATCATCGGCCACGCGGACGATGACGTCCCGTCGGCGGTCATCGACGAATTCGTGGCCGGCGGTTCGGATTCACCCGCCGGTGCCATCTCACCCACCCTCTTCTGGGACCTTGTCCGGCTCTCCCTGCGCCTGGCCGAGGACATGACGGAGTCCGAGGAAGATACCCGGCAACTGATAGGCGTGGTCCGCAAGGAACCGCAGCTCATCCTCCGCATCATCGGCGTCACCGAGCAGCGGGAAGCCCAGTTCGCCAAGGACGTGGCACGGCGCGAAGGCGTGGCCCCGGACCACCCGGTGGTGCAGATGGCCGTGGTCCTCCTGAGCACCATCGCCCGCAAGAGCAGCATGGCCTATTTCTCCGACGGCAACACACGCCCGTACCGGGACCTGCTCCTGGAGAACATCTCCGCTGCCAGCCTGCTCTTCTCCCAGCCATTCGACATTCCGGACCCCACCGCCGCAGAAGGACAATCATGAGTACCGCCACCACCAAGGCGCCGGCAGGCCCACTCCTGCTGACGCAAAAACGCATCTGGATCATCTTTTCCGCGCTGATCGCCGGAATGCTGTTGTCCAGCCTGGACCAAACCATCGTTTCCACCGCCATGCCCACCATCGTGGGCAAGCTGGGCGGCGTGGAACACCAGGCCTGGATCACCACGGCCTACCTGCTGGCCACCACCATCGTCATGCCCATCTACGGCAAATTCGGGGACATCCTGGGCCGCCGCAACCTGTTTTTGGTGGCCATCGCACTCTTCACCCTCGCGTCCGTGGGCTGCGCACTGGCCACGGATTTCTGGGGCTTCGTCATCTTCCGCGCCATCCAGGGCCTGGGCGGCGGCGGCCTGATGATCCTGTCCCAGGCCATCATCGCCGACATCGTGCCCGCCAAGGAGCGCGGCAAGTACATGGGCCCGCTGGGCGCCATCTTCGGCCTGTCGGCCGTGGCCGGCCCGCTGCTGGGCGGCTTCTTCGTTGACCACCTCACCTGGGAGTGGGCCTTCTACATCAACATTCCGGTGGGCGTTGCCGCGTTCGCCATCGCCTGGTTCGCCCTGACGCTGCCCAACAAGAAGGCCGACAAGCGGATCGACATCCTGGGCGTGGTCCTGCTCTCCGCGGCCACCACCTGCCTGATCTTCTTCACCGACTTCGGCGGCAAGAAGGACGAAGGCTGGGATTCACCCCTCACCTGGGCATTCGGCGCCGGCCTGCTGGTCTCCGCCGCCGCGTTCGTGCTGGTGGAGCGGCGCGCCGAGGATCCGATCATCCCGCTGAGCCTGTTCCGGAACCGGATCTTCATCAACGCCACAGCCATCGGCTTCACCCTTGGCCTTGGCATGTTCTCCGCCATCGCCTTCGTCCCGACGTTCCTGCAGATGTCCTCGGGCACGTCGGCCGCCGAATCCGGGCTGCTGATGCTGCCCATGATGGCCGGCCTCATGGGCACGTCCATCTACTCAGGCATCCGGATCTCCAAGACCGGCAAATACAAGATGTTCCCCATCCTGGGTGCCGCCTTCACCATGGCCGCCATGCTGTGGATGACCACCCTTGCCGCCAGCACCCCCATCTGGGTCATCTGCCTCCAGCTGTTCGTGTTCGGCGCCGGGCTGGGCCTGATCATGCAGGTAGTGGTCCTGGTGGTCCAGAACTCCGTCCCTGCGGACCAGATCGGCACCGCCACCAGCACCAACAACTATTTCCGCGAGGTTGGCGCCGCCATGGGCGTCGCCGTCTTCGGGTCGATCTTCACCACGCGCCTCTCCGAGGCCTTGACCGCTGCCTTCACGGGGGCGGGAGCCTCCGCCGAGCAGGCCGGGCAGTCCACCCGGACCTTGGACCCGCAGGCGTTGAGCCAGCTTCCCTCACAGTTGCGCGACGCCATCGTGAACGCCTACGCCGATTCGCTGGCACCCGTGTTCTGGTATCTGCTGCCGTTCATTGCCGTGGCACTGCTGCTGGCCCTGACGCTCAAGCAGATCCCGTTGTCGGATACCGCCGGTATGGTGGCACGCGGCGAGGCAGTCGGCGGGGAGGAAGCAGAACGGCTCGCTGCCGGGCTGCCCGCCAGCTCCGCGGCCCGCGCTGCGGAGGCCGGTGTGGACGAGCATGCCAAGGACGACGACGGCGAGCTGGTCTCCCCGGGCCGCTGACCGTCGTCGGAGGCCCGGGGAAGCCCTGGCGGGCCGGGGCCCGCAGGGCCGCCTGAGACCAACAGGGTTTGGCACTCCTACGGCTCGAAGTAGACGGCTCCTGCCGGCGTCAGCGCCTGACGGATGCTGGTCAGGTGGCCCGGCATGAGCTCGGGAAGCTCGTCCAGTCCGAACCAGCCAACCGCCAGGGACTCGTCATCGTTCACCCTGGCGTCGCCGGACACGTAGCGGCACAAGAACACGACGTCGAGGAATTCGCAGACGTCGCCGTTCGGGTAGGTCACCGGACCTACCGCCCCCACGGATACCACGCGTTCGGCTTCCGCCACCACGGCCGTTTCCTCAAAGATCTCCCGGACCAGGCCCCGGGCAGGCTGCTCCCCCGGGTCCAGCATCCCGCTGATCAGGGCCCACTGCCGGTTGTCCGCCCGCTGGGCCAGCAGGATCCTGCCCCCGTCATCGACCACCACGCCCCGTACGCCGGGAACCCAGAGGGGGTCGTTGCCGATCTTCTTGCGCAGTTTCAGGACGTATTCAGGTGCAGGCATAATGCCAGCCTACCCAAGGCCAAAGACGTCCCAAGGCCGTAAACCTAAGCCGGCAGCAGCATGGCGGCCGCGGCCCCGGCAAGCATGAACGGGCCAAACGGGATGGCGGACTTCAGCGTTCCCCTGCGGGCCGCCAGGAGCGCCAGCGACCAAAGGCCGCCGAGCAGGAACGCGAGGAAGGTGCCGGCGAAGAGATGTCCCCAACTGAGGTAGCCAAGGTACATGCCCAGCACGCCCGCCAGCTTCACATCGCCGAATCCCATCCCGGGCGGATAGGCAAGGCGAAGGACGAAGTAGAAAAGCCAGAGGATCGCGGCCCCCGCCAGCACCCTGACAACAGGCATGATGGGGTTGCCGTTCGGATCCCCCGCGGCCGTCACCGCCCCGCCCCAGCCCGTCGCCGCTGCGGCCAGGAGAAGGAATCCTGCCACGGCATAGGAGGGAAACACGATTCGGTTGGGCAGGAGATGGTGCCGGACATCGATAACGGTGAGCCGCACAGCCATCACCACAAAGTAGAGGCAGGCGGCCAGCACCAGCCAGAAGGCCACGGGGGTGTACTGCCACAGGTCGCCCAGTCGTCCGATCACCCCTCGGATGCTACTGGATCCGGCAGTACCGGCCGTAGCGCCGCCGCGTAAACTGTGGATATGTCGACCTGGGAGTCCCGGCGCCGGACGGTTCCGGACCCTCCTGGCACACCCGCGGATCCGGCTGCCGCGTTCCGGAACCTGTGCCGGTCATCCCCCTGGAAGTGGCAGTCCCTGAGGTTCGAGTACTGGGACCAGCCATTCGATGCGGCTCCCGGACCGGGGGCGCCGTTCGTCCGGGCATGGCTGCGGCGGCCCGGGGCGCTCCGGCTGGAGAGTCCGGATGGCCTGGTGCTGCACAGCACCACCGGAATCAACGATTCCCGTGGTGACTTCTACGTCAGCTCCACCCGCAAGTCCTGGCTCCTGCCGCCCCATCTGGTCACCCCCGTCTATGACGACGCCGGACAAGTCCGCCGCAGGCCTGAGGCAGCGTACGGCGAACCAGGTTTCGGCAACGGACGCTTCTCGGCCGCCCTGGACCCCGTTGAGCTCGCCGGCAACGCTCCGGTTCCCATCGAATTCCCGGGCAGCAACGCACTGGACATCAAGGACATCCACCATGTCGAGCACGAAGGCAGGGCCGCCCTGGAAGCGGTGGTGGTCCCTAACGCCGCATACCACCCGGGGGATGCCGCTGCTCCGCTGTGCCTTCCCGGGCGCACGCGCCTCCGCGTGGACGCGGGCACCGGGGTCTGCGTCGCCAGCCGGTCACTGGAACCGGGGACCGGTGATTACGGGCATTGGATCCGCATCATTGCCGTGGACGAATACATGCTTGATGACCTGTTCCTGGCCCAGTCCATGAACCTCACGGACGTCCGGCGGCACATCACCTGGGACCTCCCCGCCTGAGCGTGACAGGTACCGGCGGTGACGATCAGCTAGGCTTCGCGGATGACTTCCCTGAGTTCCATCTGGCCCCTGTTCGACCTTCGGCTGGCCACACCCCGGCTTGAGCTCCGGCCCATCACCGATCAGGACGTGCCCGCCGCCGTGGCAGCGGCCCGCAGCGGCATCCACGAGGCCGGCCGCAACCCGTTCAGTATGCCCTGGACGGAACTTCCGGACGACGAACTGGGCCCGAACATGGCCCGCTGGTACTGGCGGTGCAGGGCCGAATGCTCCCCGGAAAACTGGACGTTGCTGCTTGGCATCTGGCACGAGGGACGTTTTGTCGGCTGCCAGGACATTGGTGCCAAGGACTTCGCAAGCCTCAAGACCGTCAGCACCGGCTCCTGGCTTCAGCAGTCCGTCCAAGGGCGCGGACTGGGCACGGAGATGCGTGCCGCCGTCGTGCTCTGGGCCTTTGACTGGCTGGGCGCCGACGTGGCCGAATCCGAGGCCGCATCCTGGAACGACGCCTCCCTGGGCGTCTCGCGCTCCCTTGGCTACGAACTGAACGGGATCACCCGCAAAGCCTGGGGTACCAAGGTCGAAACGCTCCAGCACGTCCGCCTCACCCCCGAAACCTTCAATCGCCCCGAATGGAAGCTGAAGGTGGAGGGCCACGAAGCAGCGGCAAAGTTCCTGAAGGTCGCGTAAGTCCGGGCTGGGTTGGCCGGGCAGTGGCCGGGTTCGTCCGGTTCGAGCCCTTCGCCGTCGCTTAGACACCTCCCGGCGCGCCGCTACGGTCGCTGGGCGACCTGCGCAACGCTCTGGTCGGCGATGCGCTCCTACGCGAAGGACTCGAACCGGACATGTGCGCAGCTCGCCGAACGACCGCAGGTGCCCCTATGCGTCGTGTCTAAGCGACGGCGAAGGGCCGTGGCCCGACGAACCCGGCCACGGCCCTTAATTAGGTGAGGTCAGCCCTCTAGCAGCTCTGTCACCAGCGCTGCGATGGGCGAGCGCTCTGAGCGGGTGAGGGTGACGTGGCCGAAGAGCGGGTGTCCCTTCAGGGTTTCGACGACGGCGGCGATTCCGTCGTGGCGCCCGACGCGGAGGTTGTCCCGCTGGGCGACGTCGTGGGTAAGGACGATCTTGGAGTTCTGGCCCATTCGGCTCATCACCGTCAGCAGCACGTTCTTCTCCAGTGACTGCGCCTCGTCCACGATCACGAAGGCGTCGTGCAGGGAGCGGCCGCGGATGTGCGTGAGCGGCATGACCTCGAGCATGCCGCGGTCCATGACTTCCTCCACCACTTCCTGGCTGACCAAGGCCCCGAGCGTGTCGAAGACCGCCTGCGCCCAGGGGTTCATCTTTTCGGATTCCGAACCGGGCAGGTAGCCAAGTTCCTGGCCGCCCACGGCGTAGAGCGGCCGGAACACAATCACCTTCCGGTGTTCGCGGCGTTCGAGTACGGCTTCGAGGCCCGCACAAAGGGCGAGCGCCGATTTTCCGGTGCCGGCGCGTCCGCCAATGGACACGATGCCGACGCCCGGATCCATCAGCATGTCGATGGCGAGCCGCTGCTCGGCGGACCGGCCGTGGAGGCCGAAGACATCTCGATCGCCCTTGACCAGGCGCACCTGCTTGTCCGCCCCCACCCGGCCCAGGGCCGAGCCGCGGTTGGAAAGCAGGACCAGGCCGGTGTTGACGGGCAGTTCCGCCGCGGCGGGGATGAACACGGGTTCGTGCCCGTACAGGGTAGAGATTTCCTGTTCGTCGGCTTCGATTTCGGCGACGCCGGTCCAGCCCGAGTCCTTGACGAGCTCGTTGCGGTATTCGTCGGCGGTGAGGCCCATGGCGGACGCTTTGACCCGCATGGGGAGGTCCTTGGAGACCACGGTGACATTGCGGCCCTCGTTGGCCAGGTTCTTGGCGACGGCAAGGATCCGGCTGTCGTTGTCACCGCTGCGGAAGCCCAGTGGCAGTACCTCCGCCGAAATGTGGTTGAGCTCCACCACCAGGGTGCCGCCGTCGTCACCAATGGGAATGGCCTGGTTCAGTCCGCCGTGCTTGACCCGGAGGTCGTCCAGGAGCCGCAGGGCCTTCCGGGCGAAGTAGCCCAGTTCGGGGTCGTGCCGTTTTGCCTCAAGTTCGGTGATCACAACGATTGGCACCACGACTTCATGCTCGGCGAACCGCAGGAGTGCCCGGGGGTCCGAGAGCAGGACTGACGTGTCGATGACGAAGGTGTGGATGTCGGCTTCCCTTCCGGAGACAGCGAAACCGGCCGCAGCATCAGTTGCTGCGCCGGTTTCAAAAGTGGCGCGCTCGGCGCGAGAGGTAGCTTTTCCGCCCTGTCCAGCCAGGACCTCGGGCAGTCGTTCAGAAGTAGCCACATCGACTCCAGCCCCGGGCACCAGCCCGGAATTGTTATTGGTGAGGCGGCTCGGCCACGAGGCCGGGTCCGGCCTCCCATACAACCGGTGCGATGTTTCGCTCCATGTATTGGCCTCCCCGATCAGCCGGCGGTTTTGCCTGCTGATGGATATAACGTAAATCCACCCGGCCAAGTTTCCGCAACCATTACGCGGCGATTCCCGTTGCGCGTCGATTAACTCGTGCTGAACCGGGGGTGTCAGGCGCCGAAGCGCCGCTGCCGGCCGGCGTAGTCACGCAGGGCACGGAGGAAATCGACTTTTCGGAAGGCGGGCCACAGGGCCTCGCAGAAATAGAACTCGCTGTAGGCGCTCTGCCACATGAGGAAGCCGGAGAGCCGCTGCTCCCCCGATGTCCTGATCACCAGGTCCGGGTCAGGCTGGCCGCGGGTGTAGAGGAAGCGCGAGATGTCATCGACGCACAGGTCGTCGGCGAGCTTGGAAATGTCCATGCCCTTGGCGACGGCGTCGTGCAGGAGTTCGCGGACGGCGTCGACAATTTCCCGCCTTCCTCCGTACCCGACGGCGACGTTGACGTGGATCTTTTCCCGCACCGGAGTCCGCGCAGTCAGCTTGTTGAGCCGCTCAGCCAAGTAGTCCGGAAGCAGTTCAGGGGCACCCATCGCGTGGACGGAAATATTGGCGTCGTCATCGAGCCGGTCCAGCGTGTTGGCGATGATGCCCATCAGGAGGTCCAACTCCTCGCTGGACCGGTTCATGTTGTCAGTGGACAGCATGTACAGCGTGACCACCTTGACGCCGAGTTCCTGGCACCAGCCGAGGAACTCATGGATCTTGTCCGCGCCCGCCTGGTGGCCCTGGCTGGTGGGGGCGTTGAACTGCTTGGCCCAGCGCCGGTTGCCGTCCACCATGACGCCAATGTGGCGGGGAATCCGGTCGCGCGGGAGATCCTTCAGCAGCCGGCGTTCGTAGTAGCCATAGAGGAACCCGGGCAACTCCACGCGTCCACTCACCTGACTTTCCTGCCGTACGTACATCCACATCCTAGGCTACCGCCAGCAGCGCTCCGGGACGCGCCGGGGTCCGGGAGGCGGATCCGACGCTAAGTTACCAACGAGTAACTTACCGATGCGTAAGTTATTCTGGACCAATGAACAGCGACGCTCCGCACAGTTCCCGGCCGTCCGGGCCGGAGGGCAGCAACCCCGGCGACGGGCCCGGGCCCAACGCAGTGGATGATGCTGCCGTCCGCCTGGCGGAACTGCTGATGATCAAACCGAAATGGCGGGGTTGGATCCACACCGTCACCGCCCCGCTGGCGCTTGCCGCGGGCATCGTCCTGGTTGTGCTGGCCCCTACCGCGGACCGGCGGATCACCTCTGCCGTCTTTGCGGCCACCGGCGTGCTGCTGTTCGGTGTTAGTGCCGTCTACCATCGCGGAAATTGGTCCCCACGGGTCAAGCTGGTCCTCAAGCGGCTGGACCACACCAACATCATGCTCGTCATCGCCGGCACCTACACGCCGCTGGCATGGACGCTCCTGGAACGCCCGCAGGCGGTGATCCTCCTGTGGGTCATCTGGTCCGGTGCCATCCTTGGCGTGCTGTTCCGGCTGTTGTGGACCGATGCGCCCCGCTGGCTGTACGTGCCCATCTACATCGCGCTGGGCTGTGGCGCCCTGTTCTACCTGCCGCAGTTCTTCCAGGCGAGCCCGGCTTCAGCGGTCCTGATCTGCGTGGGCGGAGTTCTCTACATCACCGGCGCCGTCTTCTACGCCCTGAAGAAGCCAAACTTCAGCTACCACCACTTCGGCTTCCACGAACTGTTCCATGCACTGACGGTGCTGGCTTTCGCAGCGCACTTCGTTGCCATCGCACTGGCCGTCCTGGCCTGACGCCGGTTTACTCCCCCGGCCGCTGGAGCCCGTTTCCGTTGGACTCCGGCGCTGCCGGGCGCGGGCCGTCGTCGAGCCCGTCCTGCGCGTCAGCCGCCTCCACGTCTGCCGCGGTTGCGGCCGCCATGCGTTCTTCCTCCACCTGGGCGCGGTAGCGCACCCGGCGGATCCGGCGCACCATATCGACGATCAGCAAGGCCGTGGCCACCACGAAGAAAGCCGTCATGACGAACCCCAGCAGGCCGGGGGTCACCTGGTCCTCGGAGATCCCGTCCCGAAGCGTTGGAGTGGGCAACGGGGTCGGCGTGGTGGCGAGGCGGAGGAGCAGTGAATGCACGATTGATACCTTTTGGTGGAACGGATGCAGCAGGAGGCGGACAGCACGGGCCTGGGACGCACCCGACTTCTACGCTTGATAGAAAAAGCCTGCTCTGACTATCTTAGCCCGGCGAACAGGTCCTTCTCCGGGAGCTCGGACGGCACCCTCGAATGGATCAGGGAGTAGTCCTCCCAGGGCCAGGTCCGGCGCTGCATGTCGGGTGAGACGGCGAAGAAGAACCCCAGCGGGTCCACCTGCGTCCGGTGGGCGCGCAGGGCGTCGTCACGAACTTCGAAGTAGTCGCCGCAGTCGATCTGTGTGGTGGTGGGGTGCGGCGCCGGCGGCGGGGTGTGGCCCTCGGCGTCGGATTCGAGCCACGCGGCCAAACGCTCGGCATACGGGGACTGGAGGCCCGCCTCTTCCAGCGCAAAGTGCAGTGCCCGGAACCGTTCGGGGCTGAAGGCGCGGTCGTAGTAGAGCTTGCTCGGCTCCCACGCCTCCCCCGCGTCCGGGTAGCGTCCCGGATCGCCGGCGGCTTCGAAAGCTTCCACAGCCACACGGTGGGCCATGATGTGGTCAGGGTGGGGGTAGCCGCCGTTTTCGTCGTAGCTGAGGATGACGTGCGGTTTGAACGAACGGACCAGCCGCACCAGCGGCGCCGCAGCCCGTTCCAGGGGCAAGGTGGCGAACGAACCGGCCGGAAGCGGCGGAAGGGGATCGCCTTCGGGAAGTCCGGAGTCGACAAATCCAAGCCACGCCTGCTTGATGCCAAGGATGGAGGCTGCGTTGGCCATTTCCAGCCTGCGGGCACCGGCCATGTCCCGCTTCGGGTGTGGTTCGCCTTCGACTGCCGGGTTCTGGATGTCGCCGCGCGACCCGTCCGTGCAGGTTGCCACCATGACATCCACGCCCGTGGCTGCGTACATGGCCATGGTCGCAGCGCCCTTGCTGGATTCGTCGTCCGGGTGGGCATGGACTGCGAGCAGCCGGAGCGGCACCTGGGAGTTGCTGGACGCTGTCATGGAAAGGACGGCTCCTTATTCTTGTTTCGCGGCTTGTGGCAGCCGAAGGATGTTGAAGCGGGCGTCGTGCCCCACCGGCGGCCACGGCCGCCGCAGAGAGCCGGCGGAAAGGGCACTAAACTGGTCTGGTGACTTCCCCGGACCAGCCGGCCCAACCCGCGCCCGCAGACACTAGCCTAGCCAATCGGTATGGTGCTAAAAAGCGCCGGTTCACTCCCAAGGCCACCCGCACCGGCATCGGCATCGCCCTCGCGGCCGGAATCGGGTTCCTGGCATGGGTTTCGACGTCGAATTCCCTGTCCGGGGTGACGTACAAGGACATCGGCTACAGCACCACCGATTCCACCGTTGCCGAGGTCGACTTCCAGGTCACCCGCGAGCCCGGAAACGCCGTGAAGTGCGCCGTCAAGGCACTGGATTCCAAGTTCGCCGTCGTGGGCTGGAAGGTGGTCGACATCCCGCCGTCGGCGGCGGATGGAACGGCCGACGGCGGCAGGACAGTCGCCCAGCGCGTCACCGTGCTCACTGAGTCGGAGTCCGTGTCGGGCCTGGTGGACAGCTGCTGGATTCCCAGCCAGGCGCAATAAGGGATGTGACCGGCGACTCGTCCAGGTTGGGTTATCTCCAAGTGATTGACTACACTGGATAGATACCTTTACCCCGCTGAGCTGGTTGCTGCTCCACAAGTGGCCACCATGGCGGGGTCTTTTGCATGTAGGACCACCAGAGGAGAAGTCCGTGTCTACCACCAACAGCGCTTCTGCAGCCTGGCTCACCCAGGAAGCTTTTGACCGCCTGAAGGCAGAGCTGGACCACCTTTCCGGCGCAGGCCGGGCGGAGATCGTCCAGAAGATTGAAGCAGCGCGGCAAGAGGGCGACCTCAAGGAAAACGGCGGTTACCACGCAGCCAAGGAGGAGCAGGGCAAGATTGAAGCCCGCATCCGCCAGCTGACCGTGCTGCTTCGGGATGCCCACGTGGGCGAAGCACCTGCCGATGACGGCATCGTGGAACCGGGCATGATCGTGGTGGCCAAAATCGCCGGGGACGAAGAGACGTTCCTGCTGGGCTCCCGTGAAATCGCCGGCGACTCGGATCTGGATGTCTTCAGTGAAAAGTCGCCGCTGGGTGCCGCCATCGTGGGCCACAAGGAGGGGGACACCCTCAGCTACGTCGCTCCGAACGGCAAAGACATCAAGGTGGAGATCCTCTCCGCCAAGCCCTACGCAGCCTAGCCTTCGCCGGCCTGGCCGGGCCGCCGCAGTGTTTTAAAGCCGACCGTGCCGGCACACAGGCGCTTTGCTCAGGGCCCCACGGTTGCCGGGACGCGGGGCCGGAGCAGGAGCGCAGCCACGACACCGCCGGCAGCACCGCCCAGGTGCGCTTGCCAGCTCACGTAACCGGCAACGAACGGCAGGGCGCCCAACAGGATGCTCCCGTAGCCCATGAACAGGACCACGGCGAGCAGGATCTGCCGCCAGCTCCGGTTGAAGAAGCCTCGCACCAGGAGGAATGAGAACAACCCGAAGACCAGGCCGGATGCCCCCACGGTAACGCCGTCGCCAATGAGCCACACAGTCAGGCCGCTGCCCAGCCAGCTGAAGGCAAGCGCGGTCAGGAAGACGCGCAGCCCGGACAGGAACACCAGGAACCCGAAGATAACCAGTGGAAAACTGTTGGAGAGCAGGTGGTTCAGGTTGGCGTGCAGCAGCGGGAAGGTGAAGATGTCCAGCAGCCCGTCGGCGCTCCTGGGCCGCAGCCCGAATGTCCTGACCAGCGCGCCCATCATCAGCGAGTTGGCCACCTCCAGGGCGAACAACAGGGCAAGGAAGCCGCCCAGCACCGCCAGGCCGCCCTTCGCGCGGGACGCAAGGGTTTGGCGCCCGGGGTGGCGTCCGTTACCAGCAGGTCCGGCCATGCCCTGTCCTAATGGACCACGATCGGCTGGAAACCTTCAGCGCGGAGTGCGCTGAGGACCTGCTCACCGTGCTGGTGGCCCTTGGTCTCAAGGTTCACCGTGATGGATACGTCGCCCATGCTGATGGAACCACCCACGCGGGTGTGGTCCAAACCGGTGACGTTCGCATCGTTTTCGGCGATGATGCGCGCAATGGTTGCCAGGGAGCCGGGACGGTCGTCCAGCATCATTCGAACGGTCATGTAGCGGCCGGCGGCGGAGAGGCCGCGCTGGATGACCTTGAGCATCAGCATGGGATCGATGTTGCCGCCGGAGAGGACGGCCACGGTGGTTCCAGGGTTCTCGATCTTGCCGTCCATCAGGGCCGCGACGCCCACCGCACCTGCGGGCTCCACCACCATTTTGGCCCGTTCCAGCAGGAAGATCAGGGCACGGGCCAGGGAGTCCTCGCTGACGGTGACCACGTCATCGACCAGTTCGCGGATGATGCTGAAGGGCAACTGCCCCGGGCGGCCCACGGCGATGCCGTCAGCCATGGTGGAAACCTTCTTCAGCGGCACCAGGGCATCGGCGGCCAGCGAGGGCGGGTAGGCGGCGGCATTCTCCGCCTGGACGCCGATGATGCGGATCTCGCGGCCGAGTTCCCTGGCCCGGGCCTTGATGGCGACGGCGACCCCCGCAAGGAGCCCTCCGCCACCCACGCCCATGAGTACGGTGTCGACGGTGGGCACCTGCTCCAGGATTTCGAGGCCAACGGTCCCCTGCCCTGCCACGACGTCCACGTTGTCGAACGGGTGGACGAAGACCATTCCGGTCTCATTGCTGTAGCGCTGTGCTTCGGCCAGCGCCTCGTCAACGTTGTGTCCATGGAGGATCACTTCGGCGCCATGGCTGCGGGTCGCGGCGAGCTTGGGCAGAGCCACTCCCAGGGGCATGTAGATGCGGGCCTTGATGCCCAGGCTCTTGGCGGCAACGGCTACACCCTGGGCGTGGTTGCCGGCGGACGCTGCCACCACGCCGCGCTTCTTCTCGTCCGCGGAGAGCCGCGCCATGCGGACGTAGGCGCCGCGCACCTTGAATGACCCGGCCCGTTGCAGGTTTTCGCATTTGAAGTAGACGTCACCGCCCACCATGCCGCCCAGCGCGCGGGACGATTCCACGGGGGTGCGCGCAATAATCCCGTCAAGCAGCTTCTGCGCCTCAAGGACATCGTCCAGTGTGACGGGAAGGGTTTCAAGGATCTTCACGGACTACTCTCCTCTGGATTCGGCTCCGGTGCCCTCTCGGGAGGCGGTGCGGGCATCGCGGTTTTCGGCTGTTGCGCCGGCCGCCTCCAGCCCCGCATCGGATGCAGCCTGCGGTTCAACGTCCTCAATGGTGTTGTCCCCGCCCGCTCCGGCTGTGATGGGCTTTCCGGCGATGACCGGCACTTGTTCATGTTCCCACGTTCTTGCGGCAATGTAGCGAACGGCCGAGTTTGCTACGGCCAGGATGGGTACCGAAAAGAGCGCCCCGGGGATTCCGGCGAGGTACGAGCCCGCCGCAACGCTGAGGATTACCGCCACAGGGTGCAGCGAGACGGCCTTGCCCATGACCAGGGGTTGCAGGATGTGGCCCTCGAGTTGCTGGACCAGCAGGACGATGGCCAGCATGACCAGCGCGTTGACCGGGCCGTTGGCCACCAAGGCGAGCAGGATGGCGACGGCGCCCGTCACCAGGGCGCCCACCACCGGGATGAAGGAGCCGAGGAAGACCAGCACGCCGAGCGGAAGCGCCAGCGGGACACCGATTATGGCCGCGCCTACGCCGATACCGATCGCGTCGACGGCAGCGACGAACATCTGGATGCGCGCATAGCTGACCATTGACGCCCAGCCCTTGCGGCCTGCACCGAACGTCGCTGCCCGTGCCTTTCGGGGCAGCAGCCTGACCAGGAAAGCCCAGATCCGGTCTCCTTCCAGCAGGAAGAAGATAAGGATGAACAGTGACAGGAGCATCCCGGCCGCAAAGTGTCCGGCGGTGCTGCCGAAGGAGAGCGCACCGCTGAGGATGCTGCTGCTGTTGTTCTGCAGCGCGTCACTGGCGTCCTTGACGTACTGGTCCACCTGGGCGTCCGTGAGGTGCAGGGGGCCCGTGGACAGCCAGTCCTGGACCTGCCGTATGCCTTCGAGGGCCTGTGACCAGAGCTCTCCGAACCCGACCGCAAGCTGGCGGCCCACCAGGGCCAGCGCACCCGCGATGACCCCGATAAAGCCCAGGACCGTCACGGCCACGGCGAGGCCGGCGGGCAGGCGCCGGCGTTTCAACCAGTGCGTGACCGGACTCAGGAGTCCTGCAAGGAGCGCGGCCACCATGATCGGAATGATCAGGAGCGTGATCTTGCTCAGCAGCCACACGAGGGTTCCTGCCATCAGCAGGATCAGTCCCAGCCGCCACGACCAGGACGCCGCAATGCGGACGCCGTAGGGAATGTCCTTGTCGAGTTCACGATCCGTCAGCACCCTCAGCGGGGCAGCGGGGGCAGAAGGTTGGTTTGCCTGGGTTACGGCGTCCTCATGTGGCGTCATAACCCAATACTTCCGCAGCCTTGCGCTAATGGGAAACCAACGCCCCGGCCGGGGCCGGGACATAGTCGATCCCCCATTCGATGCTGAAGGATTCGCCCGGCGCCAGCCAGCGAAGGCCGTCTCCGGAGTTGAATGCGTTCGCTGGTCCGGTCATCGGTTCCACGGCCACGGCGCGGGTCCGGCCGGGGTATTCGGTGCTGACGAAAACGTGGACATAGCGGCAGGCTTCGTCCTGCCAGAGCGACACCGCGGCGCCGTCGGCGGCGGCCAGGGTGTGCCGCGCCCTGCCCCCGTCGTAGCGCAGGTCGGTCAAGGCTACATCCACTGCGAGATTGGCAATCGCGCTGCCGGAGCGGAAGTCGGTATCTCCGTCCACCGGCGCCGTGCTGCGCGGGATCAGGCGGTCATCGGCCACCAGCCGGGTTTCGGCGGCGACTGTCAGCTTCAGGTCCTCGACCGGCGTGTCGCCGACCCGCAGGTAGGGGTGTGCGCCCAGGACGAAGGGAGCCGGAGCCGTGGAATCGTTGATGAGCGTCTGCCTGACGTGCAGTCCCAAGTCGTCGGTGAGCTGGTAGTGCACCCGGTGCCGGGCCAGGAACGGGTACCCATGCTGCGGAAAGATGGTGGCTTCAAGTTCCACCGAATGTTCCGACCTCCCCACGAGGGAGTAGCCGGTGTTCCGGAGGAGTCCGTGGCTGGCGTTGTTGCGGGACACTTCCGTGATGTCCAGCTGTTGCTCCTTCCCGTCCAGGAGCCAGGTCCCGTCCTCCACCCGATTGGCCCAGGGCGCCAGCGTAATCCCGGTGGCGCCGGGAGCGATCTGGTCATCGCCGTAGGTTTCCGTGAGCAGGACACCGCCCCGGTGGTACGAGCGCAGGCCTGCCGCCAGCTCGGTGACCACGGCCGCGGCATCGCCGCGGCGCAGCTCGTATTGGCGGCCGGTCGCGCAGGACGGGAGGGACGCGGCACCTTGGTTTTCGGGTTCGGAAGAGGCAGTCATGGGCCTACCGTACAACGGGCGGCGCCGCACCCGCATGAGCGTCACTGTTACTTTTTGTTGTTAACTATTCTTTATTGAGCGGTTATGAGAAACTTTTGCCATGACAGGGATGACCACCACCACGCTCTCCGACGGTCGGGAACTGATGTACTTCGACGATGCGGGCAGCACCACGCCCCGGACCGCGGAACTCACCACGGACCATCGCGGGCTGCCGCCCAGGGGCGAACCGGGCGAGATCCGGTTCGACGCCCTCACCGGGGAATGGGTGGCTGTGGCTGCCCACCGGCAGACACGGACACACCTGCCTCCGGCGGACCAATGCCCCATTTGCCCCACCACTGACTCGAACGCGTCAGAGATTCCGGCTTCCGACTACGACGTGGTGGTATTCGAAAACCGCTTCCCGTCCCTCGGCCCTGCGTTGGGGCCCGTTCCGGCGGATCCGGGATGGGGAACGAAAGGTCCCGCCTACGGCCGCTGCGAGGTTGTCTCCTTCACTCCTGAACACACCGGTTCGTTCAGCGGACTGACCCGGGAACGGTCCCGCACGGTGATCGAGGCGTGGGCACAGCGCACCGCTGCGCTCAGCGCCATGGCCGGCATCAAGCAGGTGTTCCCGTTTGAGAACCGGGGCGCCGATATCGGCGTGACGCTGCATCACCCACACGGACAGATCTACGCCTACCCTTACGTCACACCCCGCGCCGGCGTCCTGGGCGCTGCCGCCCGGAGGTACTACGACGCCAAGGACGGGAGCGAAACCCTGACCGGCTCCCTGCTGCGTGCAGAACGCGAAGACGGCAGCCGGATGGTGGCGGAGGGGACGCATTTCAGCGCCTATGTGCCCTTCGCCGCCCGGTGGCCCCTGGAGATCCACTTGGTGCCGCATCGCCACGTTCCCGACCTTGCCGCCTTGGACGGGGAGGAGAAGGACGAGCTGGCGGAGGTGTACCTCGACCTGCTCAAGCGGGTGGATGCCCTCTACCCCACGCCCACGCCCTACATCTCCGCGTGGCACCAGGCTCCCCTGGATGATGTCCTCCGCCCGGCCGGCTACCTCCACCTGCAGCTGACCTCCCCGCGCAGGGCAGCGGATAAGCTGAAATACCTCGCCGGCTCGGAGGCAGCGATGGGCGCGTTCATCAACGACACCACGCCGGAAAGCGTGGCGGAGCGCCTGCGCAGTGTCTCTGTCCCGGCGTCCACAGAGCCGTCCGCCGTGGCGGCCGCACCAGAAGGAGCTTCCGCGTGAGCAGCCAGGACCAGGCCGGCACAGCCCAGGTTTCCGCCGTCGATCTCGCCGTCCGCTTCGCCGAAGCTTTCGGTGGCACTGCAGACGGCGTGTGGCAGGCGCCGGGCCGGGTCAACCTCATCGGCGAGCACACCGACTACAACGAAGGGTTCGTGCTTCCGTTCGCCATCGACCGCACCGCCCGGGTGGCCGTCGCGGTCCGCCCGGACCGGACCGTGCGGCTGCTGTCCACGTACGGTGACCAAGGCGTCGTTACCACCTCGCTGGAGTCCCTGCAGCCCGGAACAGCCAAGGGCTGGACCAAGTACCCCCTGGGTGTCATGTGGGCCCTACGGGAGCGCGGCATCGACGTCCCCGGCCTGGACCTGCTCCTTGACTCCACGGTGCCGCTGGGCGCCGGCCTGTCGTCGTCGCACGCCATCGAATGCGCCGTGATCTCCGCACTCAACGACCTCACCGGCGCCGGGCTTACGGCCGAGGAGATGGTGCTGGCAACGCAGCGTGCGGAGAACGACTTCGTGGGCGCGCCCACGGGGATCATGGATCAGTCCGCGTCGCTGCGCGGCGCCAAGGGCCATGCGGTGTTCCTCGACTGCCGGGACCAGAAAGCCGCCCTGGTTCCGTTCGAGACAGAACCCGCCGGCCTGGTGCTGCTGGTCATCGACACCAAGGTGTCCCATTCCCATGCCGACGGCGGCTACGCCTCCCGGCGCGCGTCCTGCGAGCTCGGGGCGGAGGTCCTCGGGGTCAAGGCGCTGCGGGACGTCCAGGTGGGTGACCTTGAAGAGGCGGCCGGGCTGCTCGATGAGGTGACGTTCAGGCGGGTGCGGCACGTGGTGACTGAAAACGACAGGGTGCTCCAGACCGTCGAACTCCTGGACGGTGCCGGCCCGGTTGCCATCGGACCCCTGCTGGATGCCAGCCATGCCTCCATGCGGGATGATTTTGAAATTTCGTGCCCGGAGCTGGACCTGGCCGTGGACACGTCACGGGCGAACGGGGCCCTCGGTGCCCGCATGACCGGAGGCGGGTTCGGCGGGGCAGCGATCGCCCTGACCCCCGTGGATGCGGAGCAGAGGGTGCGGACCGCCGTCGCGAAGGCCTTCTCCGACGCCGGCTTCACGGCACCGGACATCTTCACTGTGTCCCCTGCCGCCGGCGCCATGCGTATTGCCTAGGCGGGCTACCGCTCAGCCCTGACGGGCTGCGGACGCAAAAGGCCGCGGGCCCCACCGTTTGGTGGGGCCCGCGGCCTTTGCTGACGACGGCGGCAGTTGCCGCCGGTGCCTAGTCGTCGCCGCGCAGGATGGCCAGCAGGCGGATGATTTCCACGTACAGCCAGACCAGCGTGACGGTGAGGCCGAAGGCCGCCGTCCAGGAGAAGCGCTGCGGAGCGCCACTGCGGACTCCGGCCTCGATGCTGGTGAAGTCCATGACCAGCGAAAAGGCGGCAAGCCCAATCGCCAGCAGGCCGATGACGACGCCGATCATGCCGCTGCGCAGGCCGAAGGGCTCCTGCGTCAGGCCGGTCATCATCATGACAAGGTTGACGATGGAGAACAGGGCGTAGCCGCCGAGTGCGATCATGAAGAAGCGCATGGCCTTGGGTGTTGCACGCACCTTGCCGCTCTTGAACAGCAGGAGGGTTACGGCGAAGACCGAAAGCGTGCCGACGACTGCCTGCAGGCCCACACCCGGGTACTGCGTGTCCAGGATCCGGGTCAGGCCGCCAAGGAAGAGTCCTTCCAGGGCGGCATAGGCGAGGATGAGTGCGGGCGAGGGCTGCTTCTTGAACGTGTTGACCAGGGCCAGCACGAAACCGCCCAGGGCTCCGACGATCATCAGCAGGGAGGCCAGCCCCAGGCCAACGGTCAGCGTGATGGCTGCGCCTACCAGCACGGCGCCGAGGCAGGCCGCGGTCTTCATGATGACGTCGTCGAACGTCATCCTGCCAGTGTCGGCGGGGCCGGCAGACGGCTGGTTGTACATCTGCTGGAGTTGTTCGTCCGTCATGCCCTGGGATTGGGTGCCCCACCCCTGCTGGCCGTAGGACGGCTGGCCGTACGGCTGCTGACCGTACGGCGCCTGGCCGTAAGGAGCACCGTACGGAGCCTGCGGGACAGGCGGTGCCTGGGTGGCGCCACGGAAACTCTTTCCGTTGAAGATCGGGTTGCCGCCAAGTGCCATTGCGGAATTCCTCCATGTGGGTGTGGGTGATGAGCTGATTGTTACGCTACCAAGTCCCACGTGGAGGCCGTGGTGAAAGTTCCCGCGGGGCCCGGTTGCAACCGAACCGTGACCGTTGCCTCCCGGACAACCGGGCCCCGCAGGGCAGCTATCCCACGCCCAGGTAGGCCTCTTTGATGGAGGGATCTTCCAGCAATTGCTTGCCGGTGCCACTGTGCGTGATCTCGCCGGTCTCCAGGACGAAGGCCCGGTGCGCTCCCGCCAGGGCCTGGTTGGCGTTCTGCTCCACCATCAGGACGGTGGTGCCTTGGTTGTTGATCTCCTTGATGATCTTGAAGATCTGCCGGATGAACTGCGGTGCCAGCCCCATGGACGGCTCGTCCAGCAGGAGCAGCTTCGGGTTGGACATCAGGGCCCGTCCGATGGCGAGCATCTGCTGCTCGCCCCCGGACATGGTCCCGCCGAACTGCTTTTCGCGTTCCTTCAACCGCGGGAACAAGTCGAAGACGCGGTCCAGGTCCTTGGATACGCCGCTTCTGTCCTTGCGCCCGAAGGTGCCCATGTCGAGGTTTTCCATCACCGTCATGCCCGGGAAGATCCCACGGCCCTCGGGCGCCTGCGAAATCCCGTGCACCACCCGGATGTGCGCCTTCATCTTGGTGATGTCCTGGCCCGCGAAGGTGATCTTTCCCTCGGAGCAGTTCAACAGGCCGGAGATGGTGCGCATGGTGGTGGTCTTGCCGGCGCCGTTGGCGCCGATCAGCGCCACCACTTCGCCTTCTTCCACCGTGAAGGAGATGTTCCGCAGCGCCTGGATGCGGCCGTAGTGGACGGAAACGTCCTCAAGTTCAAGCAACGTCATCTTCGGGCTCTCCTAGGTAGGCGGCAATGACCCTCGGGTCTTCGCGGATCTCGCGCGGCAGTCCGTCCGCGATCTTCTTCCCGAACTCCAGCACCACGATCCGGTCGGTCACACCCATCACGAGCTTCATGTCGTGCTCGATCAGCAGTACGGTGTAACCCTCGTCCCTGATGGTGCGGATGAGCGCCATCAGCTCCTCTTTCTCGGCCGGGTTGAAGCCGGCGGCCGGCTCGTCGAGGCAGAGTACCTTCGGATCGGTAGCCAGTGCCCGGGCGATCTCCAGCCGGCGCTGGAAACCGTAAGGCAGCTGGCGGGAAAGGACGTGGGCGTGGCTGCTGATGCCCACGAAGTCAAGCAGTGCCATGCCGCGCTCGATGGCGGACTTTTCCTCCTTGATGTGGGTGGGCAGTCGCAGCAGGGCCCCGCCAACGCTGGTCCGGTGCCGCGCGTCCAGGCCCACGACCACGTTTTCCAACGCCGTCATTTCGCCGAAGAGCCGGATGTTCTGGAAAGTGCGGGACAAGCCCAGGCGGGTGATCTTATGCTGCTTGATGCCGTTCAGGACCTGGCCCTCCAACACCACCTTCCCGCTGGTGGGCTTGTAGACCCCGGTCATGGCGTTGAAGCAGGTCGTCTTGCCGGCGCCGTTGGGACCGATAAGCCCCAGGATCTCGCCGCGCTTGATGTTGAAGCTGACGTTGTCCAATGCCACGAGGCCGCCGAACTTGATGGTGAGGTTCTGGACCTCCACGATGTTGTCGCCCACCGCAACCGCGATATCGCGGTCCGGTGCCACTTTCTCGGCCAGTTCCTGGTCCACCCCGGCTTCGGCCAGGGCTTCGATGTCCATTTCGGGTGCTGTAACTGCCGGGCTGCCCTTGTCCGGCTGCTCCTCGACGCTGCCGGAGCCGGCCTGCCGTTCCTCGGAACTCATGCCTCTGCTCCCCTCTCTCCGGCCGTGCGGGTCCCGGGGCCGGCTGTTGGATTGTCCGTGTCTTTGGTTTGCGTGTCCCGGGCCGCGACCTTGTTGAAAGCTGTCCGGCCGTAGGCGAGCAGGCGCTGCCGTGCCGGGAGCAGCCCCTGCGAGCGGAAGATCATGATCAGGACCAGGGCGATGCCGAAGATCAGGTATTTGTACTCGGCGATGGCCGTGAACCTCAACGGAATGTAGCTGACCAGGGCCCCACCCAGGATGGCGCCGACCTTGTTGCCGGCCCCCCCGAGCACGACGGCAGCGAGGAACAGGATTGAGGTGGTGACGTCGAACTTCTGGTTATTGACGAATCCCACCTGCCCGGCAAAAAGCGCGCCGGAAAGGCCGCCGATCGCGGCGCCGATGGCAAATGCCCACACCTTGTACTTGAAGGTGGGAACACCCATGATTTCAGCTGCGTCCTCATCCTCGCGGATGGCGATCCAGGCGCGGCCAACCCGGCTGCGCTCCAGGTTGCCCACCAGGAGGGTGACGATGATGATGATGGTCAGGGTCAGCCAGTACCAGGGCACACCGTTCGAGTTGGAGAAGATGGGCGTACCGTCAGCTTCGGTACCGGGCGGATGGCCGACGTTCTGGAAACCGACCTGGCCCTTCATGGCGGGAATGATCGTGGCCAGGATGCGGACGATCTCACCAAATCCAAGCGTCACGATGGCCAGGTAGTCGCCCCGAAGCCGGAGGGTGGGGACACCCAGCACCACGCCGAAGAACATTGTCACGGCCATGGCCACCGGAATGGTCCACAGGTAAGGGATGTGCAGGAAGGGTGAATCGGGGCTGGTCAGCATCGCCGCGCAGTATGAGCCAACGGCGAAGAAGGCGACATACCCAAGGTCCAGCAGGCCTGCGTATCCCACCACCACGTTGAGGCCTACCGCGATGAGGGCAAACCGTGCCATATCGAAGCATGCCAGGGCGAAATTGTTGCCCGGCTCGGTGGTGATGATGGGCGGGTTGAGCAGCGGGAGCAGGTAGGCCAGGACAACGACGATGACCAGGAATGCCCACTGCTGCTGGCGCGACAGGGCGTGCCACCGGTCGGAGAAGTAGCCGGACTTGCGTTTCCCGCGCTGGCGCAGATCGCTCCTGCCGGCCGCCTTGGAAGAGGCTTCCCGGTCCTCAGCAGCCTGTGCGGCGGCCGCCGTCTGTAGCGGCGTGGGTCCATCCGTCATGCTCATGCTTTGCTCCTTCCAAGGGACGTGCCCAGGATGCCTTCGGGCCGCAGCAGCAGCACGAGCACCAGCACCACGAAGGCCACGACGTCGGTCCACTGCGAGTTTCCGAGCAGGATCTGGCCGTAGTTGCCGATCAAGCCGAGCAGCAGTCCACCCAGCAGGGCGCCGCGGACGTTGCCGATGCCCCCGAGCACGGCTGCGGCGAAGGCCTTGATGCCTAGGACGAATCCGCCGCTGTACTGGACACCGGAGGGGATTTTCATGACGTAGAACAATGCTGCGGCTCCTGCGAGCAGGCCCCCGATGATGAAGGTGGTAATAATGATGCGCTCTTTGTTGACACCCATCAACGTCGCGGTGTCCGGGTCCTGGGCGACTGCCCTGATGCCGCGGCCGGTGCGGGACTTGCTGATGAAACGGTCGATGCCGACCATCATGATGACGGCCGCGATGATGATCACCAGCTGCTGGGAATCGACGATGGTGCCGAAGACATCAAAGATGGGGGTGGGCCGGAACATTGTCAGCGCAAGTTCGGGGCTGGGACCGCGCCACAGGTAGATGAGGTACTGGATGGTGAACGAGGCGCCAATGGCGGTGATCAGGAAGACCAGGCGCGGGGCGTTGCGTTGCCGGAGCGGTTTATAGGCAATGCGCTCAAGCAGGAAGGCCGTGACTGCGGAGGCCAGCATGGCAAGGACCAAGGCCAGCAGCAGGTTCAGGATGATGGCCCAGATGTCGAGACGGGGAACGGACGGGCCGAAGCCCAGGCTGCTCAGGGTGAAGAAGACGGCGTAGCAGCCAACGATGAACACTTCAGAGTGTGCGAAGTTAATCAGGTTCAGGACGCCGTACACGAGGGTGTAGCCAAGGGCGACCAGCGCGTAGATGGCGCCGAACGTCAGGCCGTCAAAGGTGGCACTCCAGAAATTCTGGGCCAGGGACGGTATATCGAAAGTGATCCAGTCATTTTCAGTCGGGAGCAGTGGGACGAGAGAGGGAAGCATGGGAACATCCTGATCCAGTTGCACGGGGCCTTGTGGGCCCGGCCGAGGGACTTATGTCTAGTGACGTAGCTTGGTCCTGGGTTTGTTGCCAAGCGAAGAAAAGGCTGTGGGGGCCTGCAGTGCTGGCCCCCACAGCCGATTCCCGCCGGTTTGCTACTCCCCGATGGGGCCGATCGGAACGATCTTCCCGTTTTCCACCTTGTAGCCGTAGACGGTCGGAGCCTGGAGCTCGCCCTTGGCATCCCACTTGTAGTGCTTGCTGAAGCCGTCCTTGTCGTAGGACTTCACCCACGACAGCAGATCTGCGCGGCTCTGCTTGCCCGCGTCGATGCCGGACAGGAGCACCGTTGCGGCATCGTAGCCTTCGATGGAGTACGTACCGGGCTCGGCGCCCTTGGAGACGTCCTTGTAAGCGGATGCGAAGTCCGGGATCAGTTCACCCGGGAGGCAGGGGCAGGTGAAGTAGGCGTTGTTCGAGGCGTCGCCTGCCTGCTTGATGAACTGGTCATCCTTGACACCGTCGGGTGCCACGAACGTTCCGGTGAATCCCTTTCCAACCAGCTGCTGGTCGAACGGTGCGCCTTCGGCGTAGTAGCCGGCGTAGAAGACGGCGTCCGCCTTGGCGTTCATGATCTTGGAAATGACTGCGGAGAAGTCCTTCTGCCCCGTGGTTACCTTCTCCGTGCCGGCCAGGGCGCTGCCCAGGCCTGCAGAGGTGGAGGTGCCCAGGCCGATGCCGTAGTCGGAGTCATCCTGGACCAGGTAGACCTTCTTGGCCCCGAGCTTGCCGGTGAGGAACTTCGCGGCGGCCGGGCCTTGGACGGCGTCGTTGCCGAGGCCGCGGAAGAAGGTGGTCCAGCCGTTTTCGGTCAGCGTGGGGTTGGTGGCCGACGGGGTGATGTGGACCAGGCCCTTCTGCTCGAAAATGTTGCCGGTTGCCTTGGACTCGCCGGAGAACGGCAGGCCGATGACACCAAGGATGTCGGGCTCGCTCACCAACTGGGTAACCGGGCCGGTGGCCTTGTTCGGGTCACCTTCGGTGTCGAACTTCTTGAACTGGACCTGGCAGCCCGGGTTGGCCTTGTTGTGCTGGTCGATGGCGAGCTGGATGCCGTTGAAGATGTTGACGCCCAGCTGTGCGTTCGGGCCGGTCTGAGCGCCGGCATAGGCCAGCGTGGTGGTGGCCGGGCAGGTTGCCTTGCCGTCGCCGGCCGGCTTGACCGCGCCGGAAGGAACATCCACCTTCGAAATGGCGGGGATGTTCACTTTGCTGGAGGAGCCGGAGCTTTCGGTGGTGCCGGGGCCCGCCTGGTTGGCGCAGGCCGACAGCAGCATGCTGAATGTGGCTGCTGCTGCCAACGAGGTGAGGACTTTCTTTCGGTACATTTGTCTGCCTTCCGAAACAGGGCCATGCGATGCGCGTGCGGATCAATGGGGCGCTGCGGCGCCCGAAAATGGGACCAGGTATTCCTGATTTAGGTTCAAGCTAGTGCATGGAAGGCAGCGAATCTAAGTGACTGAGGTCACAGCCTTATAACAGTCGTTGCCTATGTGGAATTAAATGGCGAAAGCCGCCTGCAATGCAGGCGGCTTTCCCTGGTGGGGGCGTCAGTTCCCCGTGCGTGGCAGTTGTACCCCAGGTGGGACTCGAACCCACAACACGCGGATTTTAAGTCCGCTGCCTCTGCCAATTGGGCTACTGGGGCGCCGGGTCAATGGTACCTGCCGGCGGCGTATTGCCGGGAAACGCCGACGGCGGCCGTCCCCGGAAAGGGGGACAGCCGCCGTCGGCGTGCTGAAGCGCTACTTGGCGTTTGCCGCCACCGTTTCCTTCGGAGCGGTCGTGGCGGATGAACCGGAGCCGGACGCAGGAACGGCTGCGGGTGCAGCCGCAGGCTTGGGAGCCGGGGTGGCCGCCGCGACGAAGGCGCCGCGCGGGTTGTCCAGGTCCAGCAGCTGCGTGGTGTCGCGGCCGGCAAAGAAGCTGATGATCCAGTTCAGGATGACGCGGAACTTGCGCTCAACGGTGGGCATGGCCATGCCGTGGTAACCGCGGTGTGCCAGCCAGGCAAGGCCGCCCTTGAGGCCGATCCGGCCCAGGAGGTTGATGTTGGCAACACCCTTCCATTCGCCGAAGCCGGCCACGGCACCGAGGTTCTTGTGCTTGTAGTCCCCCAGCGGCTTTTCCCAGCGCGAGGCCCAGAGGTTCTTCGCGAGGCGCTTGGCCTGGCGGAGGGCGTGCTGGGCGTTCGGGACGCAGGTGCCGTCCGGGAGGCCCTTCCCGGTGAGGTCCGGAACAGCCGCGATGTCACCGGCTGCCCAGGCGTTCTCCACGATGCCTTCGTCGCCGGCGATGCGCAGGTCCGGCAGGACGCGGACGCGGCCGCGCGGCTCGAGCGGGAAGTCGGTGGAACGGACCATGGGGTTGGCCTGCACGCCTGCAGTCCACACCAGGGTGTCGGCCTCGAATTCCTGCGCGGGCGTCTTGTCCGGCAGGTTGATGAGTTTCAGGCTGCCCTCGGCGCTGTCCAGCGACGTGTTCAGCAGGACCTCGATGCCACGGCTGCGGAGGTGCTCCACGACCCAGTCGGCCTGCTTGGCGGTGACCTCGGGCATGATGCGGCCCATGGCTTCAACCAGGACGAAGCGGATTTCCTCCTGCTTGACGCGCGGGTTGTTGCGCACGGCGGCGCGGGCGAGGTCTTCCATTTCGGTAATGCACTCGATGCCGGCGAAGCCGCCGCCGACCACCACGAAGGTGAGGGCCTTGGCGCGAGCAGCGGGGTCCGTCATGGTGGAGGCAACTTCGATGCGCTCCAGCAGCTTGTTGCGCAGGGCAACGGCTTCTTCGATGGTCTTCAGGCCGATGCCCTTTTCCGCCAAGCCCTTGATGGGGAACGTGCGGGTGATGGCGCCGGCTGCGAGGACGACGTCGAAATAGGGAACCTCAAAGTTTTCGCCGCCGTCGGCGGGTGCCACCACAGCCGTCCGGTTGACGTGGTCGATCGAGGTGACGCGGCCCTGGATCAGTTCCGTCTGCTTGAGGTGCTGGCGGTGGGACACCACCGCGTGGCGGGCTTCGATGTTGCCGCCGGCCACTTCGGGAAGGAAGGGCTGGTAAGTCATGTAGGGCAGGGGATCAACGACGGTGACGATGCCACCGGCATTCGCGATCTTCTTCTGCAGTTTCAGTGCTACGTACAGGCCGACGTACCCGCCGCCGACGACGAGTACCCTGGGACGGTCCTGGAGCTGTGGGGTGGTTGCCATAGTTTAAGGATAGCGCAGTTTGTGAAAATCTTCACTAACTTGGTCGCTGGTCCGTAACGTGACGTTCCCGGGGCAGATCCACCCGTTCCACCACTCCTGTGTCCGGGTCCTCCCTGGCCAGGGCCGGGTTGCGGGATGCCCGCCTGAGCTGGAAGGCCGCTGCCGCGATGATGGCCACGAACAGGGCGGCGAAACCAATCACGACGGCGGCGCCGATGGCACTGTCGCGCTGCGAGGGGGCCTTGGCGGCGGGGACGGTTGCCTCCGGCAGGGTTGGCGCGGCGCTGGGCACCGGGGTGGCGGAGGGAAGCGGGGTTGCCGGTGCTGCGTTGCCGCGCCGGTGGACCCGGATCCATTCCGCAATGGTGCCCAGCGGGTTCACCGACACTTCCGGGACCTCTGCCTTGAGCGCGGCCTCCGCGTTGAGGATGCCGTAGCCGTACAGCGGGTCCTTTCCGGGGGCCCCGGCATCCTTCGCCGTTGAGACGATCCTGTTAATGACCTGCTCGGCACTCATGTCCGGCCATTTGGACCGGATCAGGGCGGCCACCCCGGCAACGATCGGCGTGGACCCTGACGTTCCGGCCCACTCCGCGTAGCTCCCGCCGGGGAGCCCGCCCACCAGGTTCTCCGCAGGCGCGGCCACCCCGATGCTGATCCCCTGCGAGGAAGCATCCACGCTGGCGGTGTTCTTGCGGTCCAGGCCGGCGACGGTGAGGACACCGGGAATGGTTGCGGGAGCGCCCACCTGGGTGTTGCCGCCTACCCGGTTGCCGGCCGCGGCCACGATGACCACGTCCTTTTGTTCGGCATACAGGAACGCCGCATCCCAGCTTTGGGGCCATTGGGGTGTGGTGCTGCCGAGCGAAATGTTGATGACCTTGGCACCGTTGTCCACGGCCCAGCGGACGGCCTCTGGAATCTGGTCCTGGTCGCTCTTGCCGGAAGGGTTCGGCGAACCCAGCCAGGTGGACACGGAAAGGAGCTGCGCTTCCGGCGCCACGCCCATGATCCCGTCCGGCGGCGTGCCGGCGGGCCCGGGGCTGGGGCTGGGGCTGGGCGAGGGACTGGCCGGCTGGTGCCCGCGGCCTGCCAGCATGGTGGCCACCAAGGTGCCGTGTTCGGGCTTGGAACCGACGCTTTTCTGGCCGTCCGGCTGGCCGGATCCGGACGCGTCATAGCCGCCGGTGACCACACCTTTGAGGTCCGGGTGCTGGGCGTCTATGCCGCTGTCGATGACGGCTACCTTGACTCCGGCGCCCTTGGAGACCTCCCAGGCCTTGGTGATGCCGGAATCTGCCAGCCAATATTCCTTGTCGCGCCAATCGTCGGCCTTGGCGGCCGGGGCGGTAAAGAGGCCGGCGCACAGGCAACATGCTGCGAGCAGGACAGCGACAAGGGCCGCGGCGGCCCGGCGCGCAGGCGGGGTCGGAGCTGGGGTGGACTGCATGCGGCTAGCCGATGCCCAGGGCGATGCCGTCAAGGATGTCGTGCTCGCTCGCGGTGGCGGAGGTGATCCTGCCGCCGGTCAGCGTGCCCATCCGTTCCAGGATGCGGCGCCATACCAGTCCCCCGGCGCCAATCACATCCACCCGGCCCGGGTGCATGTACGGCAGGTCCGCGCGCCGGGCGCGGGTCATCTCGAGCAGGTCACCGGCCGCGGCCGTGACGACCTCGATGGGCAGCTCAGCGCCGTGGATGGCCTGCGGCGAATATTCGGGCAGGCGGAGGGCGTGCGCAGTGATGGTGGTGACGGACCCGGCCACACCGACGACGGCGGCGGCGCGTTCGAGCGGAACGTCGCGTCCGGCGCGGGCCAGGGCGGCGTCAACGTCGGCTTCGGCGGCCGCCACCTGTTCGGCGGTGGGCGGATCATCGCGCAGGTGCCGCTCCGTGAGGCGGACACAGCCAATGTCCACGGACTTGGCGGCCGTGACCCCGGCCGCGGTGCCGAGGACAAATTCGGTGCTTCCGCCGCCGAGGTCGACCACCAGGACTTCGCGGCCGTCCAGGATGGGCAGCGCACTGCTGGCGCCGGCGAAGGACAAGGCCGCTTCCTCATCACCGGAAATGACCTCCGGTTCAACTCCCAGCAGGTCCCGGATGCCGTCTACGAAGACGTCGCGGTTGCGTGCGTCGCGGGTTGCCGAGGTCGCAACGAACCGGGTGCGTTCCGCACCGTGCTCACGGATGAGGCGGGCATAGTCTGCGGCGGCGGCAAAGGTGCGTTCCAGCGCTTCCGGAGCCAGTTCGCCGGTGGCGTCCACCCCCTGGCCCAGCCGGACCACGCGCATTTCCCGGACGACGTCGGTCAAGGCCGCACTGCCGCTGCTCCGGTCGATGTCCGCGATCAGGAGCCGGATGGAGTTGGTGCCGCAGTCGATGGCGGCCACGCGCGTCATTCCGCCACCCCGGCGTCGCGGGCAGGCTTTCGCACGGGCGCGGGGCGGCCAACGATGTCCGGCAGGCCCTGGGGGCCGTGGCGGCTGAGATCCCGGGACGGCGCTGCCCCGGTGGTGTCCCAAGCGCCGTCGCAGTAGCATTTGTCCGCCGTCCACCACTCGCTGATCATTCCAAGGGCCTGGTCGCCGAGCGGGTTGACGCCGGGACCGGACGCCAGGGAGTGGCCCACGAGGACGTGCAGGCACTTGACGCGTACGGGCATGCCGCCGGCCGAGACGCCGTCGATTTCCGGCACCGGGCCGATGCCGGAACGCTCTCCGATCGCATTCCGGGCGGCCAGGTATTCGTCATGGGCCGACCGGTAAGCCGCAGAGAGGGCGGGGTCCCCGGCGAGCTGGTCATTCATCTCATTCATGACGCCGGCGGCTTCCAGCCTGGACACCGCGGAGGTGATCACCGGATGGGTCAGGTAGAACGTGGTGGGGAACGGGGTCCCGTTGCTGAGACGGGGGGCGGTCGCGGCGACGAGCGGGTTGCCGCAGACGCACCGTGCCGGAATTTCCACGACATCGCGGACAGGACGTCCCAGCTGCCTGCTCAGTACGTCAAGGTCGTGTGCTGTCGGTTGGCGGGATTCGTCCCGGGCGGCTTCCGTGCTGTGTTCCATTGTCGCGGGCCGTCCTTCCTGTGCGGTTCAGTCTGTGGCCGCGCGCCTGATGGACTCCCACAGGGAATCCACCCACGGCAGATCGGCGGGGTCTTGTGCTGTTGCGCCGGCGGGGCTACTGCTCTCTCCGGCCGGTTCATCGCTGCCAAAAACCCAGTAGCCGGTTTCGCCCGGCATAACCATGTTAATGCGGTCGCGGGCCTGCTGCTTGACGTAGTTGGGGTCCTGCCACCGCGAAACCTGCTGCCGGAGGGCATCCCCCTGGGCCTGGCGTGCGGCGATATCGGCATTCAGCGCGTCGATTTCGGCCTTTTTGTCGAAGAAGATCTTCACCGTGGGCGCCAGCATGATGGTGATGGCCACCATCACCACGGCCAGGGCCAGCATGCGGCCGGAGAACGCTTTGGCGGGGACGGGGTGCTGATCGCCATCGCTGTCCCGGCCGTCCTTGCCGTCAATGGAGCCGCTGCCCTTGCGTCCAGCGGACGCCTTGGGCGTGGTTGCCTCCCCCGACTTTCCGGCCGGGCGGCCTGCAGTTCCGCGGCTGCCGGCGCCATGTCCCGGTGACGCGCCTGCTGCGCCGGTGTCCTTGGCCGGGCGGAAATCCGCCCGGATGACCTCGGCCCCGCCGGAGGTACCGTCGTCGGCCGTATCCTTTGCCGGACGGGCGGGGGCGACCTTGGGAACTTTGGGGCGGCGGGTAGCCATGACACTCCTGAAACGCAGCCTCCCTGGGCCGCCACTATCTGTGCTGGACAAACACTGCTGGGACCATTGCTGCGAAAAGCAACAGCGGTGGCTATGGTCTTCCAACCATAGCCACCGCCGATGGGTTTAGCCGGTTACTAGCCCTTGAAACGCGGGAACGCGCTGCGGCCGGCGTAGCGTGCGGCGTCGTCGAGTTCCTCTTCGATGCGCAGCAGCTGGTTGTACTTGGCAACGCGCTCGGAGCGGGCAGGTGCGCCGGTCTTGATCTGGCCTGCGTTGGTGGCCACCGCGATGTCGGCGATGGTGGTGTCCTCG
Organism: Pseudarthrobacter sp. AG30; assembly: GCF_003116525.1. Taxonomy (NCBI): domain Bacteria; kingdom Bacillati; phylum Actinomycetota; class Actinomycetes; order Micrococcales; family Micrococcaceae; genus Pseudarthrobacter; species Pseudarthrobacter sp. AG30. Next base: position 162,265 of record NZ_QEHL01000017.1, read on the forward strand.
GTTTCACCGGAGCGGTGCGAGGTGATGGTGGTGTAGCCGGCGCGCTGGGCCAGGCTGACGGCGTCCAGGGTCTCGGTCAGGGAACCGATCTGGTTGACCTTGACCAGCAGGGAGTTGGCCGTCTTGGTGTCGATGCCGCGCTGCAGGATGGACGGGTTGGTGACGAAGAGGTCATCGCCCACCAGCTGGACCTTGTCGCCGATGGCGTCGGTGAGGGTCTTCCAGCCTTCCCAGTCGTTCTCGTCCAGCGGGTCCTCGATGGACACCAGCGGGTAGTCGGCAACGAGTTCGGCGTAGTAGGCGCTCATCTCGCTGGCGGACAGGGCCTTGCCTTCGAACTGGTAGGCACCGTCCTTGAAGAACTCGGAGGAGGCGACGTCCAGGGCCAGGGCGATGTCCTTGCCCGGGGTGTAGCCGGCGTTCTTGATGGCTTCCTGGATCAGGTCCAGTGCCGCGCGGTTGGACGGCAGGTTCGGGGCGAAGCCGCCCTCGTCGCCCAGGCCGGTGGACAGGCCCTGTTCCTTCAGGACGGACTTGAGGTTGTGGTACACCTCAACGCCCCAGCGCAGGCCCTCGGAGAAGGTTTCGGCGCCGATGGGGGCGATCATGAATTCCTGGATGTCGACGTCGGAGTCGGCGTGGGACCCACCGTTGAGGATGTTCATCAGCGGCACGGGCAGGACGTGGGCGTTCGGGCCGCCCAGGTACTTGTAGAGGGGCAGGTCGGCGGATGCTGCGGCAGCGTTGGCGACGGCCAGGGAGACGCCCAGGATGGCGTTGGCGCCGAGTTTGCCCTTGTTGGGGGTGCCGTCCAGGTCCAGCATGGCCTGGTCGATGCTGCGCTGGTCGGTGGCGTCGAAGCCGGTCAGGGCGGGGGCGATCTGGTCGATCACGGCGTCGACGGCCTTCTGCACGCCCTTGCCGAGGTAGCGGCCCTTGTCGCCGTCGCGCAGTTCAACGGCTTCGTGCTCACCGGTGGAAGCACCTGAGGGAACTGCGGCGCGGCCGATCTGGCCGTCGGACAGCAGGACTTCAACTTCAACAGTGGGGTTGCCGCGGGAATCAAGGATCTCGCGGGCGTGGATGGCATCGATAAGCGCCATGAATTTGCTCCTTATGGGCGATTAACGGGGGGAATCAGGCAGAAAACTCGACGTACTCGTCAGGGACTAGCGTAGTCGAGAGTGCTCCGGGTTACTCAAACCGGTCAAGGCCCGGACGTCATGATGCCGCTTGGTCGCCGTGGTAGCGGCGTACGGCGGTACGGAGGGCGCGCTCGCCGTCCATGCCGCGGTCCCGGGCCGAACGCACGACGGCGAGCAGCAGGGTTCCCAGTTCTTCCTCGCTTTCGGGGACGGGAACCCCGTCGGGCAGCCCGAGCCCTGCCCGGGCCGCCCGGTCAAGCGATTTTTGCGCCTTGGCCAGCGCCGGGAGGGCAGCGGGGACTCCTTCGAAGGCATGGCGCCGCTCCGGGCGCTCCGCCCGTTTGACCGCATCCCACGTCTGCTCGATTTCCGCCACCGTGGCGGGGAAGGTGTCCTGCAGGGAACCGTCGGGCCGGAAGACGTGGGGGTTCCGGCGGACCATTTTGGCAGCCAGTCCGCGCGCGACGTCGTCGAACGTGAACGCGCCTCGTTCCTCGGCAAGGCGGGCGTGCAGCACCACCTGGAGCAGGACGTCACCGAGCTCGCCCTGGAGTTCGGCGTCGGGGTGGCCCTCCTCGATGGTCTCAGCCACCTCATAGGCCTCCTCGAGGAGGTATTCCACCAGCGAGGCGTGCGTCAGGGCACCCATCCAGGGGCAGTGCTCGCGCAGCTGGGACATCTTTTCCAGCAGCTCCGCAGTGGCGGAGCTGCCGGGAGGAGGATCCTGGTCAGCCAAGGTTGGCGTAGGCGTCGTTGATGTATTCCACCAGTGCTTCCTTCTCCTCCAAGGGCAGGAAGGACGCCTCGGCCGCGTTCAGGGTCAGCTCCAGCAGGTCGTCAAGGTCGTAGTCGAACGTCTCCACCAGCAGGTTGAACTCGTCCGTCAGCGTGACGCCGCTCATCAGGCGGTTGTCGGTGTTGATGGTGACGTTGAAGCCCAGCTGGTACAGCATGTCCAGCGGGTGGCTCTCGATACCCTCGCCAAATTCGGCGATGGCTCCGGTCTGGAGGTTGGAGGACGGGCAGATTTCCAGGGCGATGCCGCGGTCACGAACCCAGCTGGAGAGGTCGCCGAGGGTGACCAGGCCGACGGTGTCGCCGGCCTCGTCGTCATCGTCGAATTCCACCATGATGTCCTCGGCGATCCGGACGCCGTGCCCCAGGCGGAGGGCGCGGCCGTCCACCAGTGCAGACTGGATGCTCTCCAGCCCCGCAGCCTCGCCGGCGTGCACCGTGGCGGGGAAGTTGTGCTGGGCCAGGTAGGTGAACGCGTCCTTGAAACGGCTGGGCAGGAAGCCGTCCTCGGCCCCTGCGATGTCAAAGCCCACTGCGCCCTGGTTGCGGTGGCGCACGGCGAGTTCGGCGATTTCCTGGCCGCGGTCCGCGTGGCGCATGGCGGTGATCAGCTGGCCCACCTGGATCTCCCGGCCGCTCTCCGACACGGCCTCGACGCCGGCTTCCAGGCCGTCCTGGACCGCTTCCACGGCTTCATCCAGGCTGAGCCCCTTCTGCAGGTGCTGCTCCGGCGCCCACCGGACCTCGCCGTAGACCACGCCGTCATCCGCCAGGTCTTCGACGAACTCCTTGGCCACGCGGAACAGGCCGTCGTAGGTCTGCATTACGGCCACGGTGTGGTCGAAGGTTTCCAGGTAGCGGACCAGGGACCCGGAGTCGGCGGATTCGCGGAACCACTCCCCCAGGGCAACCGGATCCGTCGAGGGGAGGGTGTGCCCCACGGCTTCCGCCAGCTCGATAATCGTTGCCGGACGGAGTCCCCCGTCCAAGTGGTCGTGAAGGGAAACCTTGGGCAGGCTCTTCAGGTCGAAATCAATGGCAGGGGCAGCGTCAAGAATGGGCTCAGTCACGTTCCCACCTTAGGGTGGGGCGGGGTTCAAAGCCAGCCGCTACTTGGCTGCGGGACCCGCATCGGCCGATGGCACCGTTAGGGGCCGGGTGCCGGGCCGTCCTTCCTGGCCCGGGGTGTTTTCGGCCCATCCGTCCACGTCGGCGTCAGCCTCGGGCGCATCGTGGCGTCCGAGCCGTTTGTGCCACCAGCGCAGGGCGTGGTCGATCACGACGCCCAGGACTATCGCGAAGACGACGGCGATGCCGGCGCTCAGGAGCGGGTTGTGGTGCAGCCATGGGAAGGAGCTGGCCAGCACCCCGATGCCCAGGGAGTAGCCCACCCATGTGACGCAGGCAAAGGCGTCGAAGACGAAGAACCTGCGGTGTGAGAACCCGGTGCTGCCGGCCACGTAGTTGACAGCCACCCGGCCCCAAGGGATGTACCGGGCGGTGAAGATGAGGACCGCACCGCGCTTCTCGAGCTCGTAGCGGGCCCAGGCGAAGACTTTCCGGACCTTGGGCCGGCGCATCCACGCCCACCGGTCCAGTCCGATCTTTCGGCCGAGCATATAGGCCATGTTGTCGCCGCAGATCGCGCCGATCAGGGCGGTCAGACCAAGGATCCAAAGATTGGGTTCGCCGCTGTGCCGCGAGAAAGCCGCCAAAGCCACAATGAGGGTCTCACTGGGCACCACCATGGCGAAGCCGTCCACGAAGAAGAACACCAGCAGTACGGGGTAAATCCACCACTGGCCCGCTGCATGGAGCACGGCCTCATTAATAAACTCCACGCGGTGTTGCTCCTGTAAAAAAATGGCACGGCCGAAGCGCCGCAGCCAAAGCGGAAATCGTTCCTAAGTGTCCCATGGCGGGGACGCAGTACGCTACGCCCCGGCGCCCGGAATTATCCGGTTAAACGCGGGGCTCAGGTCCCGGGTTCCCGGATCCGTTCCACCACGTTGGGTTTACCCCGGAATTTGTTGATCACAAGGTCCACCAGGATGCCCAGGGCTACGGCACAGACAATGGCGATCGCGGCGCCCAGGACATGGTTGTCCTCGAACCATTGGCCGAAGAACAGCCCGATCGTCACGGAGTATCCGGCCCACAGGCTTGCGGAAAGGACCGTCAGCCCCACGAACCGCAGGTGGGGATAGTGGGTGACTCCGGCGGTCAGGTTGACCGCCACGCGGCCGATCGGAACGAACCGGGCCACCAGGATCAGCGACGCCGGCCGCTTGCGCAGTTCCCGGCCCGCCCAGCGGAAGGCGGCCTGCATCCGCGGTCCGCGCATCCAGGCCCAGCGGGTGGTGCCCACCCGCCGGCCCAGGAGGTAGGCAATGTTGTCGCCCGCGAAGGCTCCGGCGGCAGCCACCCCTGCCAAGAGCAGGGGGTTGGGGACATCCGCGGTGGCGGCGACGGCGGCGAGGCCCACCACCACGGATTCACTGGGCACGGGCGGGAAGAAGCCGTCAATGACGCAGCACGCCAGCACCAGGACCAGCACCCAGGGCTGTCCGGCTGCGGTGAGGATGAAGTCGTTGATGGCCTGCATTGGTACCTATGCTATGCGGTCAATGATGAGCTGCTGGGCAGGCCGTGAACCATCCGGCGCGATGACCACCGCGTGTTCGAGGGCTTCCCGGGCGCGGGCAAACCGGTCCGGTGTGTCCGTGAGCAGGGTCATCAAGGGTTCCCCGGCCCTGACGGTGGCGCCCGGTTTGGCATGCATCCGCACCCCGGCCCCGGCCTGGACGGCATCCTCCTTGCGGGCACGGCCGGCCCCCAGCCGCCAGGCGGCAACCCCGACGGCCAGGGCGTCGAGTTCCACCAGCACTCCGTCTGCGGGGGCGTAGACGACGTCGGATTCCCTGGCTGCCGGGAGGGGGGCATGCGGATCGCCACCCTGGGCGGAGATCATCCGGTTCCAGACGTCCATGGCGCGGCCGTCCTCGAGCGCGGCGGCGGGGTCGGCGTCGTGCACTCCTGCAGCGGCGAGCATCTCTTCGGCGAGCCTGACGGTCAACTCCACCACGTCTTCCGGTCCGCCACCGGCGAGGACCTCCACGGACTCCTCGACTTCGATGGCGTTGCCGGCTGTGAGGCCCAGTGGCGTGTTCATGTTGGTCAGCAGCGCAACCGTGTTGACGCCGGCGTCCTTGCCCAGGGCCACCATGGTCTCGGCCAGTTCCCGGGCCCGGGACTCATCCTTCATGAACGCTCCGCTGCCCACTTTGACGTCCAGGACCAGCGAGCCCGTGCCCTCGGCGATCTTCTTGCTCATGATGGACGAGGCGATGAGCGGGATGGCTTCCACGGTGCCGGTCACGTCACGCAGCGCGTAAAGCTTCTTGTCCGCCGGGGCCAGGCCTGCGCCGGCGGCGCAGATCACTGCCCCGACGTCCTGGAGTTGGGCCAGGATCTCACCGTTGGTCAGGTTTGCGCGCCACCCGGGAATCGACTCAAGCTTGTCCAGGGTGCCGCCCGTGTGGCCCAGGCCGCGGCCGGAGAGCTGCGGGACGGCGACGCCGAACACCGCCACGAGCGGGGCCAGCGGCAGGGTGATCTTGTCCCCTACCCCGCCGGTGGAGTGCTTGTCCGTGGTGTACTTCAGGCCGCCATCGGGGCGCCGAAGGCTGGAAAAGTCCATTCGCTCCCCGGACGCGATCATGGCGGCGGTCCAGCGGGCAATTTCCGCCCGGTCCATGCCGTTGAGCAGGATGGCCATGTTCAAGGCCGCCATCTGTTCATCGGCAATGGCTCCACGCGTGTAGGCGTCGATGGTCCAGTCGATCTGTTCGGGGCTCAGAGTGCCTTTGTCCCGCTTGATGCGGATGATGTCCACGGCATCGAATGCCTCGGCGTTGCTGGTGGTTTGGGTCACCGGGTCTCCTCCAGATGTTGGGGGCCAAATGCGTCGGGCAGCACCTGGTCCATCGTCCTGATGCCTTGGGTGGTCATGACTTCCATGTCCGGGGCGCGGAATTCGTACAGCAGCTGCCGGCAGCGGCCGCACGGCATCAGGACCGTGCCGCCGGCGTCGACGCAGTAGAAGGCGCGCAATTGGCCGCCGCCGGTCATGTGCAGATTGCCTACCAAGGCGCATTCGGCGCAGAGGGTGAGGCCGTAGCTGGCGTTCTCGACGTTGCAGCCGCTGACGATCCGGCCATCCGTGGTGAGGGCGGCCGCCCCCACCGCGAAATTCGAATACGGCGCGTAGGCATTTGCCATGGCGGCAACGGCGGCAGCCTCGAGGGCGGCCCAATCGACGCCGGTACCTCCGCCGGGCCTGCCTTGATTGCCGGGGGCTCCGGTTTCTGTCACCGTGGTCACCCCTTGACGTACGGGATGCCGTCGGCCGCGGGCGGCCGGGACCGCCCCACGAGGCCGGCCACGGCGATGACGGTCAGGGCGTAGGGGAGCATCGCCATGAACTGGCTGGGCACAGGCGAGCCAATGATGGTGATGATGCTCTGCAGGTTGTCGGCGAACCCGAAGAGCAGGGCGGCCAGGAAGGCCCCGATGGGATTCCAGCGCCCGAAGATCATGGCGGCAAGGGCGATGTAGCCGCGACCGCCGGACATGTCCTTGCTGAAGGCGTCCACCGACACCAGGGTGAAGAAGGAACCGCCGATTCCAGCGATCGCGCCGCCCATCAGGACGTTGATGAAGCGGGTGCGGTTGACATTGATGCCCACGGTGTCCGCCGCCTGGGGGTGTTCGCCGACGGCGCGCACCCGCAGGCCCCATTTGGTGTGGAACAGCCCGACGTAAACCACGATCACGGCCACGTACATGAGGTAGCCCACCAGGGACTGGCGGAACAGGATGGGTCCGATGATCGGGATGTCGGCAAGGAACGGGATATCCACTGCCTGGAGCCGGCCGGGCTTGTTGAGGTGTTCCGGGTCCGCCGTGAGCAGGGTGGAGAACAGGAAGCTGGTGAGGCCGCTGATCAGGACGTTGAGGACCACACCGACGATGATCTGGTTGACGAGGTACTTGATGCTCACCACGGCCAGGACCAGGGACACGAGTGCGCCGGCGACGGCCGCCGAAATGAGTCCCACATAGACATTGCCGGTCACGGTGGCTACGACGGCGGCGGAGAACGCACCGAGCAGGAGCTGCCCTTCGATGGCGATGTTGACCACGCCGGCCCGTTCGCACAGCACTCCGGACAGCGAGCCGAACACCAGTGGTACGGCCAGTGTCACCGCTCCTGCCATCAGGCCGCCCAGGGAAATGGACGGTTCGGGGTCACGGCCGCCGGCGACGATCCAGATCATGAACCCGACCAGGAAGACGACGGCGAAGAGACCGCCCAGCCATCCGGGGGTGCGCCGCCGCTGCAGGGTCAGCAGGATGGCGTACCCGGCCAGGCCGAGCAGCAAGAGGGCGCAAATCCAGCCGAAGACCATCGAGGGCACGGTGATCTTCTCCACCTGGGCAACGCCGAGGGCCGCGAGGCCCAGGACGACGACGGCAGCGATGGTGGTGGCGGGAATCCAGCGGTCCACTCCCCCGCCCTCGCGGCGCTGGCTGATCCAGCGGTAGCCGAGGTATCCGGCGGCAGCCAGCGCCACGACAAGGGTGATCCAGGCTGCGGTGGACGAGGCGTTTGGGTCGCGGGCTTCGGCGATCCGGAACCCGGCGGATTTTGTGTTGGCGAGGAATCCAAACAGCACGGTGCCCAGGATGGCGAGCAGGCCCAGGCCGACGCCGGCCTTCCAGCTCACCAATTCCGTTGTCCCTGCCCGGCCTGCGGCACGGTTGGCTCCGGTGGTTTTCCCGGTTCCAGGTTGTTTGCTCGCGGGAGATTGTGTGGTGGCGCTCATGCTGCCGCTCCGCTCTTGACGCCGCCGGTATGCGAACCTGCGGTCCCACTTGTGGTGGTCTTCTTCTTACGGGGGTTGAGTCCGAATATCGCACGGACCAGCGGCGGTGCTGCGATGAACAACACGATCAGGGACTGGATGACGAGCACAATGTCGATGGGGGTTTGCGTCTGTGCCTGCATTGCCACGCCGCCGGCGCGGAAGGCGCCGAACAGCAGGCCCGCAAAGAAGGTTCCCCACGGCGTGGAGCGTCCCAGCAGAGCGACGGTGATGGCGTCAAAGCCGATGGAAGCGGCCACACCGCCGGAGAGGTACTTTTCCGTGCCGGACACCTGCGCCACCCCGGCCAGGCCGGCCAGCGCACCCGCGATCGCCATCACCAGGATGGTGCTGCGGGCAACGTTGATTCCGGCGGTACGGGCCGCGTTCGGGTTCGCCCCAACGGCGCGGAACTCAAAACCGACCGTGGAGCGGTTCAGCAGCCACCAGACGAAGGCGGTGGCCGCTATCGCAACCAGGAACCCGGCGTGCAGGCGGAACTGGGGTCCGAGCAGTTCGGGGAACAACGCGGTGGAGTCAAGGAACGGGGAGATCGGGTTGGTGGAACCCTTGCGCTGGAAAGCGGGGGTGGTGAGCAGGAAGAGCAGCAGGAAGTTGGCGATGTAGTTGAGCATGATGGTCACGATCACCTCGTGGGCGCCTGTCCGCGCCTTCAGCAGGCCCACGACGCCACCCCAGACCGCGCCGCCAACCAGGCCGGCGAGGATGACGACCAGCAGGTGCAGGCCGATGGGCAGGTGCCAGGCGAAGCCAACGTAGGCGCCGAAGAGCGCACCGAAGATGATCTGCCCCTGGGCGCCAATGTTGAACAGGCCGGCGCGGAACGCCAACGCGACGCCGAGCCCGGCACAAATAAGCGGAGTTGCGACCGTAAGGGTCTCGGTGATCGGGTACAGCTGGGCGGCCAGGTCGGCGCCGGCCCAGTTGAAGATGGACCCCTGCACCAGTGCGGTATAGGGACGGATGACCTCGGTCAGGAGGTCTCCGGGCTGGGCAAAAAAGTAACCGGCCGTGACGGCGACCTTGGGGTTGGTCACCGCCATCAGGATGCCGCCGAGCACGATGGCCAGCAGCACGGAGAGGAAGGAGACCATGGCGTTGCCGGTGAAGATCTGGTGCAGGACGGATCCGTCACCGTCCCGGTGGTCCCGGCCGCGCAGCTGGGTGGCCGCCGGAACGGCGGACGGCGGCATCTGGCCGCCGGCGGTGTCGAGCGCGACGTCGGAGGCGACGGCCTCGGAGGTGGCGCCGCCTGGCACCTGGGTCGGGGCGGGCTCCGGGGCGCTGTTATTGCCTGTGGCCAGCGGGTCCGGGGTTGTCTTCTCAGACATGGGTTTCTCCTTCGTGGCCGGCAGGCTCAGATACCGTCGGTGCGGCCGTTACGCCGGAAGCATGGGCGGAGGCGTTGGCTTCGGCTTCCGCGGCCGGGACACCGGCCATCATCAGGCCCAGGACGTCGCGGGACGTGGTGGCGGGGACGATTCCCACCAGCCGGCCGCGGTAGAGCACCGCGATCCGGTCTGCTAGCTGCAGTACTTCGTCAAGTTCCGTGGACACGATCATGACGGGCGTTCCGTGGTCGCGTTCGGCGATGACGCGCTTGTGGACGAATTCGATCGAGCCGACGTCAAGCCCGCGCGTGGGCTGCGAGGCAATAAACAGGCGGAGCGGGCGGGAGAGCTCACGGGCCAGGACGACCTTCTGCTGGTTGCCGCCCGAGAGGGTGCCCACCGCGGCGGATACGGAGGGCGTGCGGACATCGAATTCCTCGACCTTCTTGGCAGCGTTCTCCGCGATGACGCCCGGTTTCATCCCCACGCCGCGGGCGAAAGGTGCCTTGTCGTAGAGGTCCAGGATCATGTTCTCGGCGATGGTGAACGTGCCTACCAGGCCGTCAAGGGTGCGGTCCTCGGGGACGAAGCCCACACCCGCACCGAGCACATGCTTAACGCTCTTGCCCAACAATTCCTCGCCGCCGAGCGTGATGGACCCGGCCACGTGCGGCTGCACGCCAAGGATCGCCTCGGTCAGCTCCGTCTGGCCGTTGCCTTGCACTCCGGCGATGGCGAGCACCTCGCCCTTGGCGATGTCGAATGACAGGTCATCGACCACGTGCTGTCCATTGTGGTCGGTGACGGTCAGGTTGCGGACCTTGAAGGTCACCTCACCCGTCTTGGCCGGCGCCTTGTCAAGCGTCAGGCTCACGGTGCGGCCCACCATGGCGGACGCCAGTTCGGTGGGGGAAGCTGTGGGGTCCGCCTGCCCCACCACCTTGCCGCGCCGGATGACTGTGATGGTGTCCGAGATGGCTTTGACTTCGCGCAGTTTGTGGGAGATGAAGACGATCGACTTCCCGTCGCGCTTCAGCTGCCGGATGATGTCCAGGAGTTCGTCGGTCTCCTGCGGCGTCAACACGGCGGTGGGTTCGTCGAGGATGAGCACCTCGGCATCTCGAACCAGTGCCTTGATGATCTCGACCCGCTGCTGGACGCCAACGGGCAGGTCCTCCACCATGGCGTCGGGGTCGACGTCGAAGCCGTACTGGTCCGAAATGCGGCGGATCTTCTCGCGCGTAGCTTCCAGGTTGAGCAGGCCGGCGGCCTTGGTGGTCTCATTGCCCAGCGCCACATTCTCGGCCACGCTGAAGACCGGGATGAGCATGAAGTGCTGGTGGACCATTCCGATGCCGGCCGCCATGGCCTCGCCGGGGTCTTTGAAGACGACAGGCTTGCCATCGACCAGGATTTCGCCTTCGGTCGGATCGTACAGGCCGTAGAGCACGTTCATCAGGGTGGATTTCCCTGCGCCGTTCTCGCCCAGGAGGCAGTGCACCTGCCCCGGTTCGACGACCAAATCGATGTGGTCATTGGCTACCAGGGACCCGAATCGCTTCGTGATCCCCTTCAGTTCGAGTTTCAAAACCCCAACCAATCTGTGTGTGTATGGATCTGCTCCGCCGCGCTGTCGGCGGCAAGGCAGCGGGTAGTCCCAGCCTAGTGTTACGGGTGGTTTCTGGGCAGGGCGGGCAGGCAGGAAAAGTAACGCCTGCATGGCGCTGGCAAGCGTGCGTTGCCAGCAAAACAGAACGCGCTGCCCTCCGGCCGGCGTAACGGCGGAAGGGCAGCGCGCCCCGCTGTTCAGTGCTTACTTGGTGGGGCTGGACTTCGACTCGACCTTGACGGTGCCGGAGATGATGTCCTTCTTCAGCTGGTCCAGTTCGCCCTTGAGGTCCGCCGGCACGGCGGAATCGAGGTCGTGGAAGGGAGCCAGGGCAACACCGCCGTTTGCAAGGGTTCCGATGTACGGCGAGGCGTCGAACTTGCCGTCCTTGTCGTCCTTGATGACCGTCTCCACAGCGGTGGCCATGGTCTTCTGGACAGAAGAAAGGATCACGGACTTGTAGTCGGGGGCCGTCAGGTAGCCATCGGAGTCAACCCAGATGAGCTTGGCATCCTTGCCCTTGGACTTGGCGTCGAGGATCGCGCTGCCCGCGCCGCTGCCGACGGGTCCGGCCACGGGAAGGACGATGTCTGCGCCCTGGTCGAGGAAGCCCTGGGTGAGGACCTTGCCCTTGTCCACCTGCTTGAAGTCGCCGACGAAGGTGCCGTCCTGCTTGTCCTTGTCCCAGCCGATGAGCTGGACGCTCTTGCCCTTCTTTTCGTTGTAGTACTTCACGCCGTCGGCAAAACCGTCCATGAAGATGGTGACGGTGGGGATGTTGATGCCGCCGAAGGTTGCCACCTTGCCGGTCTTGGACGTGCCTGCTGCCAGGTAGCCGGCCAGGAACGCGGCCTGGGCCGTGTCATAGACGATCGGCTTGACGTTCTTGGGGAAGGTGGGGTCGTTGTAGTCGATGATCGCGAAGTGGCTGTTCGGGTTGGCCGTCGCGATGGACTTGGTGGCATCGCCGAGCAGGAACCCGACGGTCACGGTGAGCTTGCAGCCCTGCTGGACCATGGAGCGGAGGTTGGGGTCGTAGTCGGTGTCAGCCTTGGACTGGACGTGCTTCTCCTTGATGCCAAGGTCCTTGACGGCGGCCTGCAGTCCCTCGTAGCCGGACTGGTTGAACGACTTGTCGTCGAATCCACCGGAGTCGGACACCATGCAGGCGGTGTAGTCCGAGGCGGTGGCTGAACCCGAGGGGCCGGACGCGGACGGGGCGGCCCCGCAGCCGGTCAGCAGCAAGGCGGACGCACCGAGGGTGGCCACACCGGCCATTGAACCGCGCTTGAAGCCGGCACGCAGTGATTTCTTCAATTTTCCTCCAGGGATGATGCGAGTGGCACTACGGGCTGAGATTCAATGAGTGTCCGTTTCGGCGCTGAAATTCTGTTTTCACTGAAGGCACGCAGCACTGCGCCGGAGCGCACTGATGGCACTTACTTTAGTGGCCTGCGCCACGTCCCCATAGCACGTCGGAAGCTGACCCCGAAGATTGTTTACAAGTTGTTACCAAGCAGTAGGGGCGCCTCCAAAGGAGGCGCCCCTACTGCTGATTGTTCTTTAGTTGTGAGCGCCGGGCTACAGCCGGACGAGCATCTTTCCGGTGTTCGCACCGTCCAGGAGATCCATGAACGCCTGCGGCGCGTTCTCCAGTCCGTCCACGATCGTCTCGTCGTAGCGCACGGTGCCGTCGGCCAGCCAGCCGGACATCTTCTCGGCAAACTCCGCCGCGTGCTGCCGCTGACCGCCTACCAGGAAGCCGCGGAGCGTCAGTTGCTTGCCGATGGCCTGCATCAGGTTGTGGGGCGCCGGAGTCGGTTCGGTGGAGTTGTACTGCGCGATGGCACCGCACATTGCCACCCGGCCGCCGACGTTGAGGACTGCCAGGGCCGCCTCGAGGTGTTCGCCGCCGACGTTGTCGAAGTAGACGTCGATGCCGTCTGGGCCGGCGGCCTTCTGCAGCTGGTCCAGCACGGGACCATCGTGGTAGTCGAAGGCTGCGTCGAAACCGAGCTCCAGCAGCCTGGCCACCTTGGCCGGCGAACCGGCGGAGCCGATCACGCGGGAGGCGCCCATGGCCTTGGCGATCTGGCCCACCAGCGAGCCCACCGCGCCGGCGGCACCGGAGACGAACACGGCGTCCCCCGGCTTGAATTCGGCGACCTTCAAGAGGCCGGAGTAGGCGGTCAGCCCGGTCATGCCCAGGGCGCCAAGGAAGGCGGAAGCCGGGGCCAGGTCAGTTCGGGCCGGGGTGGCTGCAGCGCCGTCAACCACGGCGTACTCCCGCCAGCCGAGGGAATGCACGACGACGTCGCCCTCCTTGTGTGCCGACGAACGGGACGCGACCACCTCGCCTACCGCGCCGCCGTCGAGCGCCTTGCCCACGGCAAACGGCGCGGAGTAGGACTTCACGTCATTCATCCGGCCCCGCATGTAGGGGTCGACCGACATGAAGAGGTTCCGGACCAGGATCTGGCCGTCCTCGAGGGCGGGCAGCGGGGACTCGGCGAGCTCGAAGTTATCGCTGGCAGGACGGCCCACAGGGCGCGAGGCCAGGCGGATTTCACGGGTGCTGGTGGCAAGTGCGGTGCTCATGCTGCGTACTCCAAAATCTTGATGTCGACGGTGATGTTGCCCCGGGTGGCGTTCGAGTAGGGGCACACTTCATGCGCCTTGGCCACCAGTTCCTCGGCGGTGGAAAGGTCCAGCGCCGGGAGGGCGATTTCCAGTTCGGCGGCAAGCCCGAAGCCCGTTCCGCCGTCCAGCTGTCCCAGGTGGACTTTCGCCGCAACGGCCGAATCGGTGAGGTCGGCGCCTGCCTTGCGGCCCACCAGGCGCAGTGCGGAGTGGAAGCAGGCGGCGTACCCGGCGGCAAAAAGCTGCTCAGGGTTGGTCCCGCGGCCGCTGCCGCCCAGCTCCACGGGGCTGGCCAGGTCCACGGCCAGCTTGCCGTCATTGCTGCGTGCAGTGCCGTCACGGCCTTCGCCGGAGGCAAGCGCCTCGGCGGTGTAGAGAGTCTTCACGAAAAATGTCCGTCCTGTAGGTGGGATGGTGCAGGGTGGCGCGCCGCTTAGAGCGACTGGTGCAGTGCGGCCGTGAGCTTGCCCAGGGTGGCGCGCAGTTGTTCGAGCTCTCCGTGCGAGAGTCCGGCGGCGTCAGCCAGCCGCTGCGGGATGGCCCGGGCCGGGACGCTGAGTTCCCGGCCTGCCGTCGTGAGGTGAATGGCAACGCGCCGTTCGTCCTCGCCTGAACGGCGGCGTTCCACGAGCCCCAGTGCTTCCAGCCGCTTGAGAAGGGGCGACAGGGTCCCCGAGTCCAGCCCGAGCTCCCCGCCAAGTTCCTTGACCCCGCGGGGCTCGTCCTCCCACAGCACCAGCATCACCAAGTACTGCGGGTAAGTGAGCCCCAGTTCATCCAGCACTGGCCGGTACACGGCGGTGGCGGCCCGGGAAGCCGAATACAAAGCAAAACACACTTGGCGGTCCAGGCGGGGAGCTTCGGTCATGAGAAAACAATAGCCCACAATTAAATTGTGCACAACTCAACTGGGCTCAGGAGACCATCCCGTTGACCGTCGTCGTGATCCACCAGCGTTACCGGCGCCGGCGCAAACAAGCCGCCAAGGCACGGACGCGGCGTGGACGGTGTGCCGCGCGGCTACAGCGCGGGCGGCTGCTCGATGTCCCTGATGGTCCTCAACGCTGCCGCGGTGAGCACGCGGATCCCCAGGCCCAGCGATCGCTCGTCCAGGATGTAATCGCCGCGGTGGAGGTCGTAGTCCTCCCCGCCCGGCGTCTTGGTGCCCAGGCGCATCATGGCTCCCGGAAGTTCCGCAAGGAACCAGGCAAAGTCCTCGCCACCCATGGATTGCGGGGTCAGCACCACGGCGCTTTCGCCGATCTCTGCGCGCGCAGCCGCCTCGATAATTGCCGTTTCGTGTTCCGAGTTCACCACGGGCGGCACTCCCCTGGTGTGCTCCAGGTGGACGTCCACCCCATACGGCGCGGCCACCTGGTGGACCACCTCGTCGAGGAGTTCGCCGGCGGCGTGCCAGGCGTCACGGTCCAGGCAGCGCATGGTTCCGGCCATGTAGCCCGAGCCGGGAATGGCATTGGGCGCCGATCCGGCGGTGATCTGGCCCCACACCACGGACACGCCACTGCGGACGTCCACCCGGCGGGACAGGACGGCCGGAACATTGACGGCGATCTGGGCAAGCGCGAAGACGAGGTCCTCGGTGAGGTGCGGTCGGGACGTGTGGCCGCCGCGGCCGGACAGTTCAATCCGGATGGTGTCCGAGGCCGAGGTGATGGCGCCAATCCGGGTTCCGACCTTGCCCACTTCGATGCGGGGGTCGCAGTGCAGCGCGAGGATCCTGGGAACTCCCTCCAGCACGCCTTGCTCAATGCACGCGTGCGCCCCGCCGGGCATGGTTTCCTCTGCGGGCTGGAAGATGATCCGCACCGTCGCGCCCAGGGGCGATTCCTGGTGCATGCGCTGCAACACCAGGGCAATGCCCAGCATGGTGGTGGTGTGCACGTCGTGGCCGCAGGCGTGGGTGACGCCGTGGTTCTTGGACGCGAAAGCCAGGCCGGTTTCCTCGATGATGGGGAGGGCGTCGATGTCACCCCGCAGCGCGGTGGCGATGGGGCCTTCGCCGACGTCCACGGTCAGGCCGGTGCCTTCGAGCCGGCGGGGGCTCAGCCCGGCGGCCTCCAGCCGCTCCGCAAGCTTGTCGGTGGTGCGGAACTCCTTGAAGGAAAGCTCCGGGTGCGCATGGAGGTCCCGCCGGAATTCGATCAGTTCCGGCAGGAGCGGTTCAAGCCACGGCGCCACCAAGGCGGTGGGCTCGGCTTCAGTAGTGTAATTGCGCACTGTTTTACTCTAGCGATCACGGCCCCGATAAGGGCCATTCACTGACGCCCCGTTACAACGTGAACCTGCCGGCGCCGTGACGCGCCGGCAGGTAGGGCGATCAAAGGACGTCCGTGTCCCCGCTGGCCTTGAGGGCGTCGACCGCTGCCTTGACCCGCTGGGAGTTGGCCATGGTGGTGACCAGCAGCGCGTCCGGCGTGTCCACGATGACCACATCCTGGATGCCGATCAGGGCGATGACGCGCTTGGTGTCCGTGACCACCACACCGCTTGAGTTCTCCGTGAATACCCGCGCTCCTTCGCCCAGGACGGTGACGTCGTCCACTTCCTTGGCGCTGTTGAGCCGCCCGACGGAGGCAAAGTCGCCAACGTCGTCCCAGCGGAAGGTCCCGGGCACGACGGCGACGTCCCCGGCTTCGGCGGCGGGCTCGGCCACTGCGTAGTCGATGGCGATCTTGGGCAGGGTGGGCCAGATCCGGGCAGTGACCTCGTCGCGTTCGGGGGTGTCCCAGGCCTGCGCGATTTCCTGCAGGCCCTTGAACAGCTCCGGCTGGTTGGCCTCGAGGTGCTTGAGCATCAGTGCCACGGGGGCTACGAACATGCCGGCGTTCCACACGTAGTCACCGCTGTCGACGTACTGCTGGGCCACCACTTCGTCGGGCTTTTCGACGAATTCCACCACATCGTGGGCGCTCGGAGCTCCGTCGATGTGCAATTCCTTGCCGGAGCGGATGTACCCGAACCCGGTGGACGGGTGCGTGGGCTTGATGCCGATGGTCACGATCTTGCCGGCCGCGGCGGTATGGATTGCCTCCCGGACGGCGTCCTGGAAGAGGTGGTCCGGGCTGATCACCTGGTCGGCGGCGAAGGACCCCATGATGGTGTCCGGGTCCCGCGCGTGCAGGATGGCTGCGGCGAGGCCGATCGCCGCTGCGGAGTCCTTGGGCTCCGATTCCAGGACAAGGTCCGCGTCCTGGACCTCGGGAAGCTGGCGGCACACGGCGTCGCGGTGCGCTTTTCCGGTGACCACCAGCACCCGGCTGCCCGCGAGCGGGTGGAGCCGGTCGTAGGTGGCACGCAGCAGGGTGCTGCCCGATCCTGTGAGATCGTGAAGGAACTTGGGAGCTGCTGCTCGTGACAGGGGCCAGAGGCGGGTCCCCACTCCGCCTGCCGGAATCACCGCAATGAAGCGGTCAAGGGGTGAGGCCGGGCTTGTCACTTTGTCTGTACTCATCACCGCTACTTTAGCTGACGGCCCACGGCCGGCGGCGGCGGCCCGCCACAGGCTGTCCACCGGCGCGCTCCGTCATCGCATGGCCCAAATCACCGCATCCGTGTGGCGTTCGTCTCATTCTCGCCGAAAAACCGCCCCAGCACTGGTCTCCAAGAATCTCCTAAATTGAATAAGCTGTAAGCGAAGCCTAGATTTAGGCCTGAGCTACGAGTGCTCTCGCAGCAGGCGTTCCCCCCGCATGGATCTCATGCCAGCGCCGCTGTGTTGCAGGGAGGTTTATCAGTGCCGACAAAACCAGCTGGCACCTTGTACCGCGGCCGTGAAGGCATGTGGTCCTGGGTAGGACACCGCATAACCGGTGTAGTGATCTTTTTCTTCTTGTTGGTCCACGTCCTGGACACCTCCTTGGTGCGTGTGTCGCCGGAGGCCTACACCGCTGTGATCGGCGCCTACAAGAACCCGCTGATGGCGCTGGGCGAGACCGGGCTTGTGGCCGCGATCGTGTTCCACGCCTTCAATGGCTTGCGGATCATCGCGGTCGACTTCTGGAAGAAGGGCGCCAAGTACCAGCGGCAGATGCTGTGGGCAGTCCTGGCCCTCTGGATCGTGACCATGCTTGCGTTCTCCATCCGCCACCTGTCCCTCGCCCTCGGAGGTCACTAAGCCATGACTGCAACCATCGAGAGCCCCCGCAGCGGCCGGGTAGCTCCCCAGTACCGCCGCAGCGGCGGTTCGCGCGGCAACTTCGAGATGATCGCCTGGCTGTTCATGCGCCTCTCCGGCGTGGTGCTGGTGGTCCTCATCTTCGGGCACCTGTTCGTGAACCTCATGGTCGGCGAAGGCATCCATGCCATTGACTTCGGTTTCGTCGCCGGCAAGTGGGCGGACCCGTTCTGGCAGTTCTGGGACCTGGCCATGCTGTGGCTGGCAATGCTGCACGGCACCAATGGCGTGCGGACCATCATTAACGACTACGCCGAAAAGACGGGGACGCGGCGCTGGTTGAAGACCGTCCTCTATGCAGCCGCCGTGGTCATCATCCTGCTGGGCACCCTGGTGATCTTCACCTTCAACCCCTGCCCCGTGGTGGACGGCGTGGCCCTTCCGGGCGGATTCTGCCCTGCCTAGTCCAGGCACAACCCCGGGCCCGCGGGCTTACCCGCGGGCCCTGTTTTGCGGAGCAGGCGAAGCCGCCCCGTTGTTTGATAGCGAATTTTGAGAGAAAGAGCGTCTGGTATGCAGGTCCATAAGTACGACGTCGTCATCGTCGGTGCCGGTGGCGCTGGCATGCGCGCCGCGATCGAGTCCGGTCAGCGCGCGCGCACAGCAGTACTGACCAAGCTCTACCCCACCCGCTCGCACACGGGTGCGGCGCAGGGTGGCATGTGTGCAGCCCTTGCCAATGTCGAGGAAGACAACTGGGAATGGCACACGTTCGACACCGTCAAGGGCGGCGACTACCTGGTTGACCAGGACGCTGCAGAGGTCATGGCGAAGGAAGCCATCGACGCCGTGCTGGACCTCGAGAAGATGGGCCTGCCGTTTAACCGCACGCCCGAGGGACGCATTGACCAGCGGCGCTTCGGCGGCCACACCCGCGACCACGGCAAGGCTCCCGTGCGCCGCGCCTGCTACGCCGCAGACCGCACCGGCCACATGATCCTGCAGACCCTGTACCAAAACTGTGTCAAGCACAACGTTGAGTTCTACAACGAGTACTACGTCCTGGACCTGCTGACGGTCGAAGAGGATGCTGTCCGCGAGGACGGCACGCCCTACAAGCAGAAGCGTGTGGCCGGCGTCGTGTCCTACGACCTCGCCTCCGGTGAACTGCACGTCTTCCAGGCCAAGTCCGTGGTGTTCGCCTCCGGCGGCGCCGGCAAGGTCTTCAAGACCACCTCGAACGCACACACCCTCACGGGTGACGGCTTGGGCATCGCCTTCCGCCGCGGCATCCCGCTGGAGGACATGGAATTCTTCCAGTTCCACCCCACCGGCCTTGCCGGCCTCGGCATCCTGCTCTCCGAAGCAGCCCGTGGTGAAGGTGCCATCCTGCGCAACTCCGAGGGTGAGCGCTTCATGGAGCGCTACGCTCCCACCATCAAGGACCTGGCGCCCCGCGACATCGTGGCCCGCTCCATGGCCAACGAAGTCCGTGAAGGCCGCGGCTGCGGTCCGAACAAGGATTACGTGCTCCTGGACCTGACCCACCTGGAACCGGCGCACATTGACGCCAAGCTCCCGGACATCACCGAGTTCGCCCGGACCTACCTGGGCGTGGAACCGTACACCGAGCCCGTACCGGTGTTCCCCACGGCCCACTACGCCATGGGCGGTATTCCGACGAACATTCAAACCGAGGTACTGCAGGACAACGACACCGTGGTGCCGGGCCTCTACGCCGCCGGTGAAGTGGCATGCGTGTCCGTCCACGGCTCCAACCGCCTGGGCACCAACTCCCTGCTGGACATCAACGTCTTCGGCAAGCGGGCCGGCGTGGCCGCCGCCGAGTACGCGAAGACTGCCGACTTCGTGGAGCTGCCGGAGAACCCGTTGGCTTACACCACCGAGCTTCTGGACATTGCCCGCAACGGCACCGGTGACGAAAAGGTTGCCCAGATCCGCAAGGAACTGCAGGACACCATGGACGCCAACATGCAGGTGTTCCGTACCGCCGATACCCTGAACCAGGTGCTGCGCGACATCGCCTCCTTCGAGGAGCGGTACAAGCGCATCAACGTCCAGGACAAGGGCAAGCGGTTCAACCTGGACCTGCTCGAGGCCGTTGAGCTCGGCTTCCTGCTGGAACTGGCCAAGGTGATGACCGTGGCTGCCCTGCACCGTGAGGAATCCCGCGGCGGCCACTTCCGCGAGGACTTCCCCGAGCGTGACGACGAGAAATTCATGAAGCACTCCATGGCGTACAAGGATGACCATGCGCCGGCCGACGGATCGGCGGAATCAATCGCCGGCATCCGCCTCGCCACCAAGCCGGTTGTCTTTACCCGCTACGAGCCGATGGTGAGGAAGTACTAAGATGACCGCTGAAATCGCTGAGCCAGCCTCAAAGGTTGAACTGCCTGCCGGCGTTGGCGGGGGCGGGGAAATCCCCACGTTCGATGTCCACCTGCGGGTCCGCCGGTACAACCCGGAGGTCTCCGAGGAAGCCACCTGGGACGACTTCCACCTCACCATGTACGGCACGGACCGTGTCCTGGACGCCCTGCACAAGGTGAAGTGGGAGACGGACGGAACCCTCTCCTTCCGGCGCTCCTGTGCCCACGGCGTGTGCGGTTCCGATGCCATGCGCATTAACGGCCGCAACCGCCTCGCGTGCAAGACCCTCCTGAAGGACCTGGATACGTCCAAGCCCATCACGGTGGAGCCCATCAAGGGCCTGCCGGTGGAGAAGGACTTGATCGTGGACATGGAGCCGTTCTTCCAGTCATACCGCGAAGTCATGCCCTTCCTGATCAACAAGGGCCACGAGCCCACCCGGGAGCGCCTGCAGTCCGCCGAGGACCGTGAACGCTTCGACGACACCACCAAGTGCATCCTGTGTGCTGCGTGCACGTCCTCCTGCCCGGTGTTCTGGACGGACGGGCAGTACTTCGGGCCCGCCGCGATCGTCAACGCCCACCGTTTCATCTTCGATTCCCGTGATGACGCCGGCGACATGCGCCTGGAGATCCTGAACGACAAGGAAGGCGTGTGGCGCTGCCGCACCACCTTCAACTGCTCAGAGGCTTGCCCCCGCGGCATCCAGGTGACCCAGGCCATCGCAGAGGTCAAGCAGGCCATCCTCGCCCGCAAGATCTAGCAGGTCCAACAACAGCAAGAACGGCCGACGGCGTCACTCACCACATGTGGTGGGGGCGCCGTCGTTGTTTCTCCCCACCCGTCCCCTGACCGTGCACGCCTGGCCCGGGAACCCGGCGGGCGTGGGAGCACAGCCATTCCTACCAAGCGAAAGGGAACAGCATGTCCCGCTCCGAAAAAGTATCCTTCGCAGGCTCAACCGGTGAGACGCTGTCCGGAATAATCGACGTCCCGGAAGGCGCGGTCAAGGGCTGGGGAGTGTTTTCGCATGGGTTCACGCTCGGCAAGGACAGCCCGTCCGCGTCCCGGATGTGCAAGGCACTGGCGGACAGCGGCATTGGCATGCTGCGGTTCGACAACCTTGGCCTGGGCGGCTCGGCCGGCGAATGGTCCGCCGGCTCGTTCAGCCACAAGGTGGCCGACACGGTGAAGGCCGCGGAGTTCATGCGTGCGGAGGGGAAGGAAATCTCCCTGTTGGTGGGCCATTCCTTTGGTGGTGCCGCCGTGCTGGCGGCCGCACGGGAGATCCCCGAGCTCGACGCCGTGGCGACGGTGGGCGCGCCCTTCTCCCCCAAGCATGTGGCACACGTCTTTGACGCCGCCCTGGACCGGATCCTCAGCGAGGGGAGCGCCGAGGTGGACCTGGGCGGGAAGCGGGTGGAGATCCGCCGGCACTTCGTGGAGGACCTGGAGAACGCCGACTTGACTGACTGCATCCGGCAACTGCACAAACCGCTGATGGTGCTGCACTCCCCCACCGACAACACCGTGGGGATCGAGAACGCCAGCACGATTTTCCAGACCGCCCGGCACCCCCGCAATTTCGTCTCCCTCGAGGGTAGCGACCATCTGCTGACGGGCAAGGGCCAGGCCGCCCGCGCGGCCCGGATCATCGCGGCGTGGGCCGACCAGTACCTCGACGCCTGAATCACACCCCGTTCCAGGGAGCGCCCGGGCAGCCGGTCTATTTGCCGATGGCAGCCTTGCTCTCGCTGATCCACTGCTCGGCGGCCTTGTCCGGCGCCAGCCTCTTAAACAGGACATCGGTGTTGATCCGGGCCGTGATTTCGGAGACGGCCGTCGAGCCCGTGGGTCCGATGTACGTCGGGGCGAAGTCCATCTTGCCGATCTGGTTGATGTAGTCGGCCTCCACCTTCCCCTGCGGCGTGAGCATGTCCTTGATGGCGTTGCGCATGTCGGCGTTACTGGGAACGCCCCGGTCGCTCTGGATGATTTTGGCCGCCGACTGGTCGTTGACCAGGAAGCTCACGAGCTTTGCCGCCGCGTCAGCGTGCTTGCTGCGGGCCGAGATGGTGTAGAACTGCGAGGACTGGAGCCAGATGCCGGGCGTGGGTTTTTCACCCGGGAGCTTGAGCAGCTTGAGGTCGGCGCCGGATGCCTTGCTGAGGGCGGACAACGAGTTGCTCCAGGTCAGCATCATGGCCGCTTTGCCCATGCCCAGAAGGGTTTGCTCGGTGCTGACGTTGAGCTTCTCAACGGTCTCGGAGGCGCTTGGGGCCGCCCCGGTTTCGCTCAACTTCAGTGAGTAGTCGAAGTAGTCCTGGACCGTTTCCTTGCCGAGCCCCAACTGACCGTCCTGGGTGTAGAGCGATTCACCCCGCTGGCGGGCGAAGGCGTCCAGGGAGTCGTGGGTGAGCACGGTGGCGGTTCCGTAGGTCCCCTTGGGACTGTGGGCCGTGACATCCGCCGCGATCTTCGCGAAGTCGTCCCAGCTCCAGGAATTATCGTCCGGCAGCGGGACTCCCGCCGCCGAGAACACCGCCGGATTGGCGACGATCGCCAGGGCATTGGCACCGGTGGACACCCCGTATTGCTTGCCCTTGACCTGACCGTTTTCCAGTGCGCCCTGGTCCATCTTTGACAGATCCAGCGGGCCCTTGACCGTGGCCAAATCCAGCAGGGCACCCCGGTTGGCGTACTCCGCCGGATAGGCGCCACCCATGGTGATGACGTCGGGAGCATCATTGGCGGCCACCTGGGTGGCAAGCTTGTCGAAGTATCCGCCGATGTCGCCGTACTCCGGCTTGACCTTGATGTTCGGGTTGGCCTTCTCGAATTCGGCGATGGCCTTGTTGGTCAGGTCGGCACGGCCAGCGTTGCCCCACCAGGAGAAACGGATTTCGACAGGGCCGTCCTCAGGCTTGTTGGATGGGGTACTGGAGCATGCCGCGGTGAGGCCAAGGAGTGCCGCGGCCGTGAGGATGGCAGTTGATTTACGAAGGGTTCGGATAACTTTTCGCGTCATTGGGCAAGCTTCTTCCGAGATGAGAAAGCGATTTCGTGAAACGTATCAAAGGCCTGCTTCCGACGTCAAGGGCTCATTCCGACCCGAATGTGCACCATGACTTCGCCTGCCAATGCCGTGAGTTTCTGACGCGCATAACGCGTACCAAGGGTTGACAGTGGCCCCGGCGCGCCGCAAGGATAAAGGCGGGAAAACGTTTTCTAACTCTTCGCCTTTCCCGCACCGCGCCTTTCCCGCAGGGTAAGTTACCCCGTCAGGCGGCTTGTCGTAATGGTGCTTTACCCCCGCATTCCCGCATTCCCCAGGAGGCCGTTCAGCGTGCACAGCCAAGGCACCACCGACCGCGCGGTGACGCCCAAGGCCTCGCCGGGCAGCACCGCGCCCATCGACAGGAGGGCCTTGGTCACGAGGCACAACGTCAGCCAGCGAACAGTGGACCCGCGAAGCCCGGTGTCGGTGGGCAACGGCGAGTTTGCCTTCACAATGGACCTGACCGGCGTCCAGACCTTCCCGGCCGACTATCCGGTGGGTGCCCGCGACGACGCCCTCCCGCCCGGGACACTCCTCGGTACGCAGTCCCAGTGGGGCTGGCATTCCCGTCCCGCCGAGGAACCCTACGGACTGGCCGGCTCCACCGTTTCCTACGATTCCCCCCGCGGGCCTGTGCCCTACGTGGACATGGTGGGAGACATCGTCAACGACCGCGAGACCGGCACCTCGGCCGCCGAAACATGGCTGCGGGCCAATCCGCACCGGCTGGACCTGGCACGCATCGGCTTCATGCTGGCGCCAGGCTCAACCGAACAGGCCATCAGCCGAACAGACCTGGCAGGCACCGTGCAGACCCTCGACCTGTGGACTGGCACCGTCCACAGCCGCTTCACCCTTGGTGGCCGTCCGGTCGACGTCCTCACCGCATGCCATCCGCGTCGCGATGAACTGGGCCTCCACGTGGAATCACCCGCCCTCCACGAGGGGCTGGTGCTCTGCATTGATTTCCCCTACGGATCCGAGGCCTGGCACAACGCCGCCGACTGGAGCCGGCCCGAGGCCCATACCACCACCCTCGGGAAGCCTGTCGCGTCAGAGGTCCATCCCGGCTCGACAACGTGGACCATTCACCGCGAACTGGACAACGCCCGCTACCGGATGGTGGTCAGCGGCAGCGGACTCGTCGTGGAGCAAACGGGCAGGCACCGGATCCGGATCAGCACATTGCCCGGCGGCCCCGGCGTACTCGACGTCGCGCTGGCCTTTGTACCCGCCGGCGACGGCGACTGTATCCCGCGACCCGGGGATGACGCCCTCCTGCCAACGGACCTGCCGCCCGGAGACGCAAAGGCCAGTGCCGCCGTCGGGCCCCTCCCCGGCAGCAACAGCCCCGGCAACGGCATTGCCGCTGCCTCCGCGGCCCATTGGGAGGGGTTTTGGACCACGGGCGCGGCCGTGGAACTGGGTGCGACCGGAGACGCCCGCGCCAAGGAACTTGAGCGCCGCATTGTCCTCTCCCAGTACCTGACGGCGGTCAACTGCGCCGGGTCCCTCCCGCCCCAGGAAACCGGGCTCGTCTGCAATTCGTGGCGCGGACGGTTCCATCTGGAGATGCATTGGTGGCACGCTGCGCACTTCGCCCTCTGGGGCCGTTCGGAACTCCTGCTGCCGTCCCTGCGGTGGTACGCCACGGTCCTCGAAACATCGCGGCAGACGGCGAGGGCCCAAGGGTTCGACGGCGTCCGCTGGCCCAAGCAAGTGGGCCCGGACGGGCGGGAGAGCCCCAGTCCGATCGGCACCTTCCTTCTCTGGCAGCAGCCGCACCCCATCTACCTGGCAGAACTTGTCTATCGCACCAATCCCTGCAAGGAGATCCTGGATGAGTTCGCGGAGATCGTGTTCGAGTCGGCCTCGTTCATGGCCAGCTTCGCGCACCCCACGGCGCGCGGATTCGAATTGGGGCCGCCCATCGTACCGGCCCAGGAAAGCTACGGCCCGATCCGGGCCTCCGTCACGAATCCCACCTTTGAACTGGCGTACTGGCAGTGGGGCCTCCGGACCGCCGCCTCATGGCGGGAACGGATGGGCCTGGAACCTGTGGCGGCGTGGCAGGACGTTGCGGGAGGACTCGTTCCGCCGCGGGTCATCGACGGCGCCTACGCAGCGATAGACGTGGAGCCGTTCACCATCAGGACCGACCACCCGTCAATGCTGTGCGCTTTGGGGGTCCTGCCGCGGACGGACCTCATTGACGAAGACATCATGCGGGCCACGCTGGCCGATGTCCTGGCCGGCTGGGATTGGGAAAGTACCTGGGGTTGGGATTACCCGGTCATGGCCATGACCGCTGCCCGCCTGGGCGATCCGGAGACCGCTGTGGACGCCTTTTGCAGGATGCGGGCAAGAATACGGTCCTGCCCAACGGGCACAACCGCCAAACCGATTCCTTGCCGTTGTACCTGCCCGGCAACGGCGGCCTCCTGGCCGCCACAGCATTGATGGCTGCCGGATGGGACAACGGCCCTGACCATCGCTCCCCCGGTTTCCCGCCGGGCTGGACGGTGCGGTGGGAAGGGCTGCTGCCCTTTCCCTAGGTGCCCGTTCGCCCGGGTCAGGTTTGGGGTGTCGCCCGGCGGGCACCAAGGATCGTCTTGCGGGGCTTGCCGCCGGACGCGAGGTCGGCCTCGCGCACCGCTGACCACCCTGCGGAGACGAGGTAGGCCTGGCTGACCAGGTTGAACCAGATGAGCAGGCCGATGATGATGGCAAACGGCGCCAGGATGGGGTTCCGGCTGGCTCCGCCCAGCAGTTCCGTGCTGAAGATCTGCAGCACGGTGGTGCCCACGGCAGCAAGGATGGTCCCCTCGAGCAGGGCCTGGCGGGAAAGCTTCAACCCGGCAGCCAGCCGGAACATGATCAGCGCGGTGACCCAGTTCAGGACCAGTGGCACCACAATCTTGACGGACGTGGTCAGCGGGCCGGCCAAGGCGTCACTGAGATGCAGGAAATCGGCAACCCAACCTGCGGCGGTGCCGAACACCAGCGATGCGCCAGCGCTGATCACCAGCGCCACGCCCAGCAGGAGCAGGGTCCCGGCGTCGCGCAGCTTGAGCAGGATGGGATTGACCACCAGCGGAGGCAACTCAACAATCCCGCGGAGTCCGTCCCGGAGGCCGTTGATCCAGCCGAGCGAAGTAACCACGGTGACCACGGCGCTGATCACGGCCGTCCAGCCCAGTCCGCTGGGATCCAGCAAGTCCTTGGGGTCCACCAGGCCATCGCCGCCATTGACCTTCAACAGACCCGGGGCGCTCCTGGCCACGCTGCTGATGATGGTGTCCAGCAAGGCCGGCTGGCCGCGGAGTACCAGGCCGGCCACGGAAAAGCCGGTGGCCAGCAGGCCCGTGATGGAGAAGAACATGTTGAAGCCGATGCCCGCGCTCATCAGCGGTCCGTAATGGAGTCCGTAATGCCTGAATGCCCGCATGGGCCGCACGACGTTCAGCCGGGCAGTGAACAACTGTATCCACGCCATCAGGGCAGGAACCTTGCCGCCGGAGCGACGCGCCTTATGCCAGTCGCTGCGCTTCTGGATGACGTCCAGCTTCAGCCGGGCGATTTCGGTAGGCAGGGGCTGCTGGTCAGCCGGCGTCCGTTGCGGTGTTCGCGGCAGCGTCCGTGAAGGGGGTGCCGGCGTCGTTGTTAGTTTCGGTCCCAAAATCCAGCTCTTCCCTTAGCTGCCAGATGCCGTCGGCATCATGCTCATAGAGTCCCATGCTAACCACGGGGAAGGTTGCCTTATAGTTCTTTAGTGCCGTTTCGGCCTCGTCCAGGCTTTCCGGGGCGACGTCGTGGGCAATCGTGACGTGCGGATGGTAGGCGAACGGCAGCTCGCGGTGCAGGGGACCCTGCTGCAGCCTGCGGTGCAGATCCACGCAGTGTTCGAACCCGTCCTCCACTTTGATGAAGACAACAGGCGAGACGGGGCGGAACGTTCCCGTCCCGGCGATGGTGACCGTGAAAGGCCTTTGGCAGCGGGCAACCTCGCGGACGTGCTGTCGGGTTGCCTCCCAATCCTGCGTGGGCGTGGTGGTGATCAGGGTGATGTGCGCCGGTATCACTCCGGCCATCGGGTCACCAAATGACGCGCGCCAGCGCTGCAGCTCCGCGGCAATCTCGTCCGGGAAACCCAGGATGACGCCCACGCTGACGTCTTCGGTCCCGGCCGCGCCGCCTTCCGCCACGGCATCCTGGCCGGGCTGGTCCTCGTAACGGTTACGCCGGGTCCGCTCCGCCTCGCCGGCAGAGCACGCGCTTCCCCTGGCGGTAGCGTTTTTCGAAGACATGGCGCTAGCGGACTCCAGCGAGGGTGAGGGACGGCAGGAAGCCCATGCGCTCGTACACCCGTGCGAGGGTGACCGAAGCGATCTCCCGGGCCCGGTCGGCGCCCAGGGCCAGCAGCCGGTCGAGCTCGGCAGGATCAGCCATGAGCTCGTTCGTGCGGTTGCGGATCGGTGTGATGAAATCCACCACCACCTCGGCGAGGTCCACCTTGAGGTGGCCGTACATCTTCCCCTGGTACTCGGCTTCCAGCTCGGTGACCGTTTTGCCGGTGAGGGCGGAGTAGATGGTCAACAGATTGGACACACCGGGCTTTTCCTCGGCGTCAAAGCGGATCTCCGTTCCGGCGTCGGTGACAGCGGACTTGATGCGCTTGGCTGCGATCTTGGGATCTTCCAGCAGCTGGATGGCACCGTTGGGCGACTCACCCGTCTTGGACATCTTGGCGCTGGGGTTTTGGAGATCGTAGATCTTGGCGCTTTCCTTGACGATCGTTGCCTCGGGCACGGTGAAGGTCTGGCCGAACCGGGTGTTGAAACGCTGGGCCAGGTTGCGGGTCAGCTCAAGGTGCTGGCGCTGGTCCTCGCCAACGGGCACGAGGTCGCTCTGGTACAGCAGGATGTCGGCCGCCATCAGCGTGGGGTAGGCGAACAGGCCCAGCGTGGCGGAATCCGCTCCGGACTTCTGGGTCTTGTCCTTGAACTGGGTCATCCGCGACGCCTCGCCGAAGCCCGTGATGCAGTTCAGGGCCCAGGCAAGCTGCGCGTGCTCGGGCACATGCGACTGGACGAAGAAGATGCTCTTGTCCGGGTCGATACCGGCGGCGATGTACTGGGCCGCGACGATGCGGGTCCGTTTGGCAAGTTCCCCGGGCTCAAAGTCCACCGTAATGGCGTGCAGGTCCGGGACGAAGAATACGGCGTCGTACTCCGCCTGCATATCCACCCAGTTGCGCACGGCTCCGATGTAGTTGCCCAGGTGGAGGGAATCGGCGGTCGGCTTGGCGCCGGAGAGTATGCGCTTCTTGGCTGGCTGGGAAGTCTGGCTGGTCATGGAAGAACTTTCGGGCTCAGAGCTGGTAGTCCACTACCAGCGGGGCGTGGTCGGAGAAGCGGGTGTCCCACGAGGCGGCACGGTCGACGACGGCGGACAGGGCACCGGACGCCAGCCCTGCGGTGGCCAGGTGGTAGTCGATGCGCCAGCCGGTGTCATTGTCGAAGGCCTTTCCGCGCTGCGACCACCAGGTGTAGGGGCCGTCCATCTCGCCGGACAGGTTCCGGTGGACGTCGTGCCAGCCGATTTCCTCGCCCAGGAAGCGGTCGAAGTATGCGCGTTCCGCCGGCAGGAAGCCGGCCTTCTTCACGTTGCCTTTGGCGTTCCGGATATCGAACGGTGTGTGGGCGACGTTCAGGTCTCCCACCACCAGCGCATGGTCGCTGTGCTTGGCCAGCTCCGGCAGCCGGGTGATCATGGCGTCCAGGAAACGGAATTTGTCGTCCTGCTTTGGCGTCCCCACCTCGCCCGAGTGCACGTAGGCGCTGGCTACGGTGAGCTGGACGGGGTTGCCGGCGGCATCCGGGTACCGGAAGTCGGCCTCCACCCAGCGCCCGGCCGTGGCAAAGTAGTCGTCGCCGATGCCGTTCCTGGTGGCGAGG
The DNA here is from genome assembly GCF_003116525.1 of Pseudarthrobacter sp. AG30. Taxonomy (NCBI): domain Bacteria; kingdom Bacillati; phylum Actinomycetota; class Actinomycetes; order Micrococcales; family Micrococcaceae; genus Pseudarthrobacter; species Pseudarthrobacter sp. AG30. The sequence goes on from NZ_QEHL01000017.1 coordinate 191,277, forward strand.
GGTTCCTGCCGGGACGCGATGGCGACGCCGGCACGGCCTTTCGCTTCCGCTTCGGCGTGCAGGATATGCCAGTCATCCCCGAGCAGCTGCCGGACGATCGCGTCAGGGGCGCGTACCTCCTGCAGGCAGAGAATGTCCACGTCCCGCGGCTCAAGCCACGCCGCCATCCCGTTCTTGTAGGCAGCCCGAAGGCCGTTTACGTTGACGGATGCGATGCGAAGGTGGTCCTTGTTCAATGCCGAGCTCACCCGCTCCACTCTAGTCGATGATGGTTCCGGCGACCGGCTCTCCGCTGCCGCCGGAGGACTTGATCATGTCCCGGGCGTTGGTGGCTGTGATCTCGATGGTCTCCAGGGCACGGTTGATGGTGTCCTGGTTGGCGGACGCACCCTTGGCGCGCTCCTCTTCCACCACGCGGACCTGCACCTGGACGATCTTGAAGGAGTGGTCAAGCTTGAGGTCACGTACTTCGTCAGCTTCGGAGCGTTCGTAGATCACGCGGGTTCCGCCGTGGTCGGCGGAAGCGGGCGCGGGAGCGCGGCCGGTGGCGGTGTTGAAGGCGCTCTGCGCCTCGGTGAGCTTTGCCCCCGCCTTCCTGGCGGCCCGTTGGATGCTGAAGACCACGAACGCAGCCAGGACCAGCCAGAAGCCGGCGATGATGGCAACAACCCAACCCACGACGTCGTTCTGGTTTGCCGCAAAGAGGACGGCGACGATGAACGCCGTTACCAGGACCATCAGGCCCGGCCCGCTGATGCGGAACATCGAAAAGCCGCCCCTGGCGGGTTTGGAAGATGACGGTGAGCTGCCCAAAGTTCGCATGCAGCCATTGTCTCAAATGGCGGGCAGTGCTCCGGCCGTCTTCCACCCCGGGCGAACAGGGGCTGCTACCTGAGGAAGAGGCTCCGCAGGCGGAGGGTGGTCAGGAGCATTCCGACGGCGGTCATGGCCAGGTAGTAGCCCACGTGCAACGGTGTGGCGGCCGTGAAGCTTCCCACGCTGATCTGCCGCAGCAGTTCCACCCCGTGCCACAGCGGCATGGCCTGGATGAACCACTGGATGGGCTCGGGGTAGACGCTCAGCGGGTAGAACGTGGCGCTGAACAGGAACATGGGCAGCAGGATGAAGTTGATCCAGTCCATTTGTTGGAATGTCTTGAGGAAGCTGGTGATCCCCATGCCGAGGCTGGCGAAGCCGAAGGCAATCAGCACCGAAGCCGGAATCATGAGCAGCGCCCAGGCCGTGGTAATCAGCCCCATGGCTCCCATGACGGCGGTGAAGCCGGTGGCGTAGAGCATGCCCCGCAGCAGGGCCAAGAAGATCTCCCCCACCGCAACGTCCAGGGGCCCCAACGACGTGTAGAGCATGCCCTGGTAGAGCTTGGCGAAGTTCATTTTGAAGAAGACGTTCCAGGTGGAGTCGTACACGGCGCCGTTCATCGCCGACACGGCAAGCAGGGCAGGGGCGATGTACGCCGCGTAGCTGATGGAAGTCCCGTCGGGTCCGCGGACGTCTCCCACGATGGCACCCAGGCCCACCCCCATGGACACGAGGAACAGCACTGGTTCGAAGAATCCGGACACCATCACCAGCCAGTTGGTGCTGCGCGTCGCCATCAGTCCCCGGGAGATGACGGCCTTTGCATTGCGCGAGTACAGCGGCCCGAACGTCCGGTTGCGCGCCGCCTCGGTCACGCTGGCGGCGCGGCCTGAGACGGCGCTCATTGGCCCATCCTCAGGGCAAAGCGGCGCCGGGTCAGGAGCCAACCCAACGCGGCCAGTCCGCCGAGGACGGCGATGTGCAGGATGGTCAGCAGTGGCGCTTCGTGGTAGCCGAAGCTGAGTACCCGGCCAAGTTCGGTACCGTGCCAGATGGGCGAGATCCATCCGACCCAGCGCACTGCCGGCGGGAGGTTCTCGAGCGGGAAAAATGTCCCGGAGAAAAGGAACAGCGGCATCACGATGAACCGCATCACCAGCGCAAACTGGCCCTTGTCTTCCGTGATCGACGCGGAGTAGGCCATCAGCGGAAGCCCAAAGGCAAGGCCCGTCAGGGTGGCCACCAGGATCCCGGCCCAGCCCCAGCCGGAGGGTGAGGCGCCGAACAGCGCCACGGCGGCGAAGTAGATGGCAGACTGCAGCAGCAGGCGCAGTGTCACGGCCATGATTTGTCCTGCCGCGATCTGCTGTGGAGTCAGCGGTGACGCGTGCGGCCCGTAGTAGATTCGGCGCCACTTGAAGCCGTCCATGACGGGGAACGTGAACTCGTTCGCGGCCGTCATCACGGCAGCGGAGACCAGCAGCGCCGGGGCGATGAAGGCCAGGTAGGACACGCCGCCGAACGCTGCGTTGCCGGAGTCCACCAGGGTGGCCAGGCCCACGCCCATGGCAAACAGGTACGCCACGGGCTGGCCCACGCTGTACATCACAATGGACCAGGAGTACCCCTTCATGACCCGGAGCACCTGCTCCGCATAGTAGAAGGCGCCCCAGCGCCGGGCCTTGGCAGCCGAGATGTCGGGCCGGTGCGCCCTAGGGGCGGGCTGCGGAGCGGCCAGTGGTTCAGTCAACGAGGCTCCGCCCGGTGAGCCGGAGGAAGACGTCCTCCAGCGAGGACCTGCGCACCAGCGACGTCAGCGGCCTCAGGCCGCGGGCCGAGACCTGCTCAAGGGCAGACTCGCCGTCGTGCGCGTACATCAGCACCCGGTCCGGCAGTACTTCGAGGCGGTCACCGATGCCTTCAAGCCGGGACGCGATGGCTGCGTTGCGTTCCGAGCCAAAACGCAACTCCACCACTTCCCTGGTGGAGTGCTCGCGGATCAACTGCGCCGGTGACCCTTCAGCCATGATCCGGCCTTTGTCCACGACGATCAGCCGGTCGCAGAGCTGTTCGGCCTCATCCATGTAGTGGGTGGTCAGGATCAGGGTGACGCCTTGTTCCTTGAGCCGGAACAGCCGGTCCCAGAGGATGTGCCGCGCCTGCGGGTCCAGGCCCGTGGTGGGTTCGTCAAGCAGCAGGATCCTGGGCTCGTTGATGAGGGACCGGGCAATCGTCAGGCGCCGCTTCATGCCGCCGGAGAGCGCGTCCACCTTGGACTTGGCTTTGTCCGTCAGCTGCGCGAACTCCAGCAGTTCGTCGGCTTTTGGCTTCAGGTAGCTCATGGGCAGGCCAAAGTAGCGGCCGTAGACCAGGAGGTTGTCGCGGACGCGCAGTTCTTCGTCGAGGTTGTCCTGCTGCGGCACCACGCCCAGGTGCGCGCGCACTTCCGGCCCGTGCGTGTCCGGGTCCAGCCCCATGATGCTGAGGTTGCCCGAGGTGCGCCGGGTGACCCCGCCGATCATCTTCATGGTGGTGGACTTGCCTGCCCCGTTCGGACCCAGCAGCCCGAAGGACTCCCCCGCCGGAACGCTGAAGGTGATGCCGTCCACGGCCGCCACATCGCCGTACGTCTTGGTCAGGTTCTCTGCGGAGATGACCACTCCGGATGGCCGATGCGCGGTCATGGTGCCGGAGGGCAGGATGGCTTCGTTGTGCACCTGTGCAGACTAGTTGAGGTGCGGCGCATGTGGAAGTGCGCTTGCAGTTTCGTTATAACGGCCGACGGCGGCACGGCGCCTTTCCTGCGAAAGGTGCCGTGCCGCCGTCGTGCGCCCGGTGGCGGGACTACTGCGCGATGCCGGCTGCGCGTTCTGCCGCTTCCACCACGTTGGTCATCAGCAGCGCCACGGTCATGGGTCCGACGCCGCCAGGGTTCGGCGAGATCCAGCCGGCCACCTCCGCAGCGGCGGGATCGATGTCGCCGTAGACGCGGCTCTTGCCCGTCTCAGGATCGGTCTCGCGGGTAACTCCGACATCCAGCAACGCGGCGCCGGGCTTGACGTCCGCCGCCTTGACGATGTGCTTGACGCCGGCAGCACCCACGATCACGTCCGCCTGCCGGAGCAGTTCGGAGAGGTTCGTGGTGCCGGTGTGGGTCAGGGTCACCGTGGCGTTGACGTCCCGGCGGGTCAGCAGCAGGCCGATGGACCGGCCGATCGTGACGCCGCGGCCCACCACCACAACATGCTTGCCTGCCAGGCTGTATCCGTTGCGCTCAAGGAGCTCGATGACGCCGCGGGGGGTGCACGGCAGCGGTGTGGTGATCTTGTGGTTGACGTTCAGCACCAGCCGGCCAAGGTTGGTCGGGTGCAGCCCGTCGGCGTCCTTGGCGGGATCGATGCGTTCCAGGATCGCGTCGGTATCCAGGTGCTTGGGCAGCGGCAGCTGCACAATGTACCCGTGGCAGGCAGGGTCCGCATTGAGTTCGTCAATGAGGGCCTCCACCTGCTCCTGGGTGGCGTCCGCGGGAAGTTCGCGCTGGATGGAGTTCATCCCGATCTGCGCAGATTGCTTGTGCTTCATGGACACATACAACTGCGAGGCCGGATCCGCACCGACCAGTACGGTGGCGATCCCCGGAATGACGCCCTTGGCCTTGAGTGCGGCCACGCGGTCAGTCAGCTCGGCCTTGATGGCAGCGGCGGTGGCCTTGCCGTCAAGGATCTGCGCGGTGGTGGTTTCAGTCATTGGTCACCACTGCTCGTGCTGCGGGTACAGCGGGAAATCGGCGGCCAGCTTGTCAACGCGGGACTGCAGGGCCTCGACGTCGGCGCCGGTGCCGGCCTTGAGCGCGGTGGCGATGATCTCGGCGACCTCGGTGAACTCGGCAGCGCCGAACCCGCGGGTGGCCAGGGCCGGGGTACCGATGCGCAGGCCGGAGGTGACCATCGGCGGGCGGGGGTCGAAGGGCACGGCGTTGCGGTTGACGGTGATGCCCACGGAGTGCAGGAGGTCTTCGGCCTGCTGGCCGTCCAGCTGGGAGTTGCGCAGGTCAACCAGTACCAGGTGGACGTCGGTGCCGCCGGTGAGGACGGAGACGCCTGCCTCGGCGACATCGGCTTGGTTCAGCCGGTCGGCGATGATCCTGGCGCCCTCGAGGACACGCTCCTGGCGCTCCCTAAATTCCTGGGTGCCGGCGATCTTGAAGGCAACGGCCTTGGCGGCGATGACGTGCATGAGCGGGCCACCCTGCTGGCCCGGGAAGACGTTGGAGTTCAGCTTCTTGGCCCACTGTTCCTTCGCCAGGATCACACCCGAGCGGGGACCGGCGAGGGTCTTGTGCACGGTGGAGGTGACGACGTCGGAGTGCGGCACCGGGCTGGGGTGCAGTCCGGCGGCAACCAGGCCCGCGAAGTGTGCCATGTCGGTCCAGAGCAGCGCGCCCACCTCATCGGCGATGGAGCGGAATGCGGCGAAGTCCAGGTGGCGGGGGTAGGCGGACCAGCCGGCGATGATGACCTGCGGCTTTTCGGCGATGGCCTGCTCACGCAGCTTGTCCATGTCGATGCGGAAGTTGTCTGCCTCGACCTGATACGCGGCAACCTGGTACAGCTTGCCGGAGAAGTTCAGCTTCATGCCGTGGGTCAGGTGGCCGCCGTGCGCCAGGGACAGGCCGAGGATCTTGTCGCCCGGGGTGATCATGGCGGAGAGCGCAGCGGCGTTGGCCTGGGCACCGGAGTGCGGCTGGACGTTGGCGTACTCCGCACCGAACAAGGCCTTGACCCTGTCGATGGCCAGTTGCTCGGCGACGTCGACATACTCGCAGCCGCCGTAGTAGCGGCGGCCCGGGTAGCCTTCGGCGTACTTGTTGGTGAGGACGGAGCCCTGGGCCTCCATCACGGCGCGGGGCGCGAAGTTCTCGGAGGCAATCATTTCCAGGGTGCCGCGCTGGCGGCCAAGCTCCTGGTCCAGGACTGCGGCGATTTCGGGGTCGAGCTCTGCCAGCGGCTGGTTGCTGACGGCTGTGGTTGAGGTGGCTGTAGTAGTCACGAAGAACTCCTGGCTAGGGATACGGGCACTGCTTAGGTCAGGCTACCGGCTGGCGCGCCCCCGCACTGCGTTGATGACACCGCGTGGAAGCACTGGGCATGGTGCTGCTGCATTGACGCAGGAGCAGCCCCACAACCGGCAAAACATGACCCTCGGCCCAGGCGTACGATCCGTGGTCTTCGTGATTGCCGCTCCCTGGTGGTTAGCCACCCAACGCCAGTTGCGACCACTCCAGCCTATCAAAAGCACCGTCCGCAGCGCGGGTAGGCTATTACGCGTGAATGAACAGCTGCTGAACCAAGCGTATGTGGTAACCCTGTCCTGCCCGGACCGTCCCGGAATCGTCCACGCGGTGGCCGGCGCCCTTCTGGTGGCAGGATGCAACATTACGGATTCACAGCAGTACGGCAGCCCCTCAACCGGCAACTTCTTCATGCGCGTCGAGGTCACCACACCCGCCGCCAAGTCCGAACTGCGTGCGGCCCTTGAACCGGTGGCGGAGGCCTTCTCCATGCAGTGGAGCCTGAACACCGTCGGCGACAAGGTGCGCACCCTGGTGCTTGCCAGTACCGCCGCCCACTGCCTCAACGACCTTCTCTTCCAGCAGCGCTCCGGGACTCTGCCCATCGAGATCCCCGCCATCGTGTCAAACCACCGGGACCTGGCCGGACTCGCGGAGTTCTACGGCATCCCGTTCCATTACATCCCCGTCACCAAGGACACCAAGGTGCAGGCGGAAGACAAGCTTCGTGGCATCATCGCCGAACACGGCATCGAACTGACGGTCCTGGCCCGTTACATGCAGATCCTGTCCGACGACCTCTGCACCGAGCTGACCGGCAAGGCCATCAACATCCACCACTCGTTCCTGCCGTCCTTCAAGGGCGCCAAGCCGTACCACCAGGCCCACGCGCGCGGCGTGAAGCTGATCGGCGCCACGGCCCACTACGTGACCGCAGCCCTGGACGAGGGTCCGATCATCGAGCAGGAAGTCATCCGGGTGGATCACGCCCGCACGGCGGAGCAGTTCGTCCAGATGGGCCGTGACGTGGAGGGGCGGACCCTGGTCCAGGCCGTGCAGTGGCATGCCGAGCACCGGGTGCTGCTGGACGGCAACCGGACAGTGGTCTTCAACTGACGCGGTCTTCAACTGGCTTCAACCAGCTGGCAGAGGATGCCGTTTTGCTTCCTCAAAACGGCATCTGCTGCGAGTCAGTTGGGTGCAGGGGTGGCTTAGGGTGAAGCCATGGCTCCTCTGTACCCTTTCGCCGGAAATTCGCCGGCTGTCCATGAAACAGCGTTCGTAGCGCCCTCAGCCTCCATCATTGGCCGGGCGACCCTGGACCAGGATTCCAGTGCCTTCTACGGCGTTTCCGTCCGCGCCGACACCGCGGCCATCAGGGTGGGTGCCGGCAGCAACCTGCAGGACAACGTGGTGCTGCACGCCGACCCCGGCTTCCCCTGCACGGTGGGCCGGGGTGTCAGCGTGGGGCACGCCGCCGTCGTGCATGGCTGCACGGTGGAGGACGACTGCCTGATCGGCATGGGCGCCACCGTCCTCAACGGCGCCGTGATCGGTGCCGGCTCGCTGGTGGCGGCCGGCGCCGTCGTCCTGGAAGGAACCGTAGTTCCGCCGCGGTCCCTGGTTGCCGGGGTGCCCGCCAAGGTGCGCCGCGAACTCACGGAGGAAGAGTTCGACGGCGTCCGCGCCAATGCGGCGCACTACGTGGAGCTCGCAGCGAAACACCGCGAGCTCCACCAGTAGGCTTCGACGCCGAGCCGGCGCTAGTCCAGGCTGATTGGCCCCATTGCGTCCAGCAGGTCACCCGGGCCGGGGTTGCCGGGCGCGGATGTCCCGCCCAGGTGGTTCACCACGCCCCATACGGCGTTCAGCCCGGTGGTGACGGCGCCTTCGGCCCAGCCGGCCGTGAAAGAGACGTCGTCGCCGGCCAGGAAGATGCCGCGCTGGGATTCGGGCAGCGCGTCCTGCTTGAAGTGCGTGAACAGCCGCTGCTGGTAGCGGTAGTGCCCCGGCAGGTTGGCTTTGAAGGCGCCCATGAAGTTGGGGTCGGCTTCCCAGGACACGGTAATGGGCTGCCCCACGATGTGCCCGGCGATATCCACTCCGGGGTAGATCTGTTCCAGTGAGTGCAGCATCAGCTCCACGCGTTCGTCCGCGTCCAGGGCAAGCCATTTCAGGGCGTCGTCGTTCCAGGTGTAGGACAGCAGGATGACGGCGGGCTGGTCCGGGCCGTTGTCCAGCAGGTACGTGGCGCGGTTCAGCCGGTCCGTCAAGGTCATGGACAGGACCTCGTGCCCGGTGTCCGGGTCGGTGTCCTTCCAGAACGGCCGGTCCACCATGACAAACGTCTTGGACGACTGCATGTAATGCGAGCGCTCCATGGCGGTCCACAGCTCAGCCGGGAACAATGCTTCCTCGGTGTGGATGCGGGTGGACAGCAACCACGACTGGCACGTGCTCACCACCGCCGGGTAGCTGGCCTCACGGCCCCAGCGTTCACGGATCCGCAGGTTTCCGTCCGGATCGCGGCTGATCTTCCCCACAGCGCCGCGGGGCGAGCCGGAGTGGAGCGAAGCAAGGGAGGTGCCGGCGGGCCAGTGGACCAGGTCCGACGGCGCGTGCTGCCAGAGTGCCTCGGGGAGCCGCTGCGCTCCTCCGCGGATGAACCGGTGCTGGTCGTCCGCGTCGGTGTAGACCACGCGGAGGATCTCCAGGATGGAGTTGGGGAAGTCGGTGTCCCAGCCGCCCGTGCCGAATCCCACTTGGCCGAAAGCCTCGCGGTGGGCGAACCCTGCCTCCTTGAACGAATCGCTCGCGGCGATGAACCCGTAGAAGGTCTGCTCATCCATGAGCGGGAGCAGTTCGTTCCACAGTTCCTTGATCCGGGCCGTGTCGCGGGAGCGGATGGCGTCCTGCATTTCGGTGAACTTGGCGCCGTCGTTGACGGCCGCTTTCCAGGCGTCCGCAACCTCACGGAAAAAGGGCGGGAGGTCTGCCGGCTTTTCCGCGTAGTGCTTCTTGCCTGCCAGCTCGATCACGGTGCTGGAGGTGGCCTCGGCCAGGGGGTTGGGGAACTCACAGGTTTCCAGGCCCAGCAGGTCAACGTAGTGGTAGAAAGCCTTGCCCGAGACCGGGAACCGCATACCGCCGAGGTCCGCCACCACGCCGGGAGCTGCCGGGAAGGCTGCCGTGCGGAGGCGGCCGCCGATCTGGTCTGCCTCGTAGACCACCGGGCGCAGGCCGAGTTTCATCAGCTCGTAGGCGGTCACCAGGCCGGAGAGCCCGGCTCCGATGACGGCCACTTCCGTGCCGTAGAGCTCCGGCGGGACGGAGCCCATGCCGTCCGGGTGGGCCAGGTAGTGGTCGTAGCTGAAGGGGAAATCGGGGTTCAGCATGGTGATGGGCGCCCGGCCGTCGGGGCCCTGCCCGGTTGCTGTGTCCGGCCCGGTTGAGGTGCTGGAGGGATCAGGGGCCGGCAGTTCGGTGGCGGTGGTCATGAGTGTTCTGCTTTCACAGGTTCCTGGCGCGGGGCCTTGGCGGTCAGTTCACGGTAGTCGAGCTCGCTCAGGGCCGCTACCTTCGAGTTTCGGCGTCCGTAGCCGAAGTAAATGGCAATCCCTACGAGCATCCAGGCGCCGAAAACCACCCAGGTATCGGCACCAAGGTTCGCCATGAGGTAGGCGCACATGAGCGTTCCCAGCACGGGCGTGACCGGGTACAGGGGCACCCGGAAACTGCGCTCCAGGTCCGGGCGGTTGCGCCGCAGGTAGATGACGGCGACGTTGACCAGGGCGAAGGCGAACAGCGTTCCGATGCTGGTGGCGTCCGCCAGCGCGCCGAGCGGCACGAGCCCTGCGGTCAGGGCGACGGCGGTTCCCACGATGAGCGTTCCGGCGGCAGGAGTGCCGGTCCGGGCGGAGACGCGACCGAAGACCCTGGGCACCAGGCCGTCCCGGGACATCGAGAGCAGGATGCGCATCTGGCCGTACAGCACGGTGAGGACGATGCTGGCGATGGCCAGGACGGCGCCGATGGAGAAGACCAGCGCAATCCACGGCTGGTGGGTGGTCTCCTCCAGGATCTGGACGAGGGCGGCCTCGGTACCGTCGAACCAGCCCCAGGGCCGGGCCCCGATGGCGGCAACCGCCACGAGGACATAGACGCTGGTGACGATCACCATCGAGAGCAGGATGGCCCGGGGAAGGTCGCGCTTGGGGTTCCGGGCCTCTTCGCCGGCGGTGGAAGCCGCGTCAAAGCCGATGTAGGAGAAGAACACCCGCGAGGCAGCTGCGGAAACACCGGCGGCGCCCATGGGCAGGAGCGGTTCGAAATTGCCCGCATTGAACGCGGTAAAGGCAACGGCGCAGAAGAAGAGCAGGATGCCGATCTTGATGATCACCACTGCCGTATTGATCCAGGCGCTTTCCCGGGCGCCGCGGACCAGCAGGACCATGGCCAGGACCACGATGGCCATCGCCGGGATGTTCACCAGTCCGCCGTCGCCGGGAGGCTGGGACATCGCATCCGGCAGCACCTGCCCAAACGCCGCCAGCGCTTCATTGACGTACTGGCCAGCACCTACGGCTACGGCGGCCACGGAAACGGCGTACTCAAGGACAAGGCACCACCCGCAGATCCACGCCATGCCCTCGCCCATGGTGGCGTAGGAGTAGGAATAGCTGGAGCCCGCTACCGGAACCAGGCCGGCCATTTCGGCATACGACACCGCCGAGAGGAGCGCGGCCAGGCCGGCAATGACGAACGAGATCCAGATGGCCGGCCCGGCCAGCGGCACCGACTCGCCAAGGATCACCAGGATCCCGGTCCCGAGCGTGGCGCCAACACTGATCATGGTGAGGTGGAGGACGCCGAAGCTGCGGACCAGCGCAGTGCCGCCCTCGCCGCTCCCGGCTTCGCTGACCATCTGGCCGATTGGTTTGCGGCGCAGGAGCTGGTCTGCCAGCCGCGGCCGGGAGGCACCCGGCGCAATGGGTTTTTCGGTGGTCACAGGCACAGTCACCGTTGACGTCCCTTCAGAGTAGTTTTCGGTTTCCCCTCCCCAAGGTTGGCATGTGAGCCAACTCTCAAGGCGGTGCAATATGACCTATAGTTGCCAACCATGAGACTATCTGCACACCGCCACCACGGGTCAACCGCGGCCCGGGCGGGCCGCTCCGCCGGGTCGGTCCGCCATGCCCACTGAGCCCGCACCAGCCGGCCGGCTGAGCTTCGTCACGCTCCAGCAGTTCCTCGACCAACTGCCGCCGGTGTTGAAGACGCTCCACGACGGCGGCAGCGGCGACCGGCTGCTGCGCTGGGTGGAACCCAGTGAGCTGGAGGATCCGACGCCCTACCTGCCCGAGGGTGAGTTCCTGCTGACCGCCGGCCTTCCCTTCCTGGGCAACGGCGGGGCGCCCGCCAGCGCGGACGCGTATGTCCGGCGGTTGGTAGACGCCAAGGTAGCGGCCTTGGGATTCGGAATCAGGCCCTACTTCGACGCCGTCCCGGACGTGGTCATCGATGCGTGCCGGCACCACAACCTCACCTTGTTCGAAGTACCGGAATCGCTCCCGTTCGCGGCCATCGGCCTCCAATTCTCCCAGCTGCTGGAGTCCGATACTGCGCGGGTCTTCCGGCAACTGGCGGAAACCAACCGGCAGTTGATGCGCGCAGTCCTCTCCCCCAGGCCGGAACACGAACTGCTGGCGGCGCTGGTGCAGCGCGTGCCCGTCTGGGCAGTGATGGTGGGAGCGGACGGCCGGGTCCGGGCCCGCGGCACCAGCGGCGGCGGCAGCCCCGCCGTCGAGCTTTCCCTGCTGGAACCCATGCTCAAACGCTTGTTCTCCGGCAGCGGCCCCCGGGTGGAGATGGACGGGTTTGACCTGCCGGGCTCGGCCTTGGTGGTTGGCCATCCGCTGCGCAGCACCAAGGACGCGAACCTGGGGGCACTGGTCCTGGGTTCAGACGCACCGTTGACGCCGGCACAGAACAACGTGGTCCAGTCCGCCGTCGGACTCCTCGAACTGTTGGTCCGGCAGCGGACCAGCGGTTCGCTGGCACCCAGCCAGCTGGCTACGGCTGTGCTTCTGCACCCCGAAAGCCTCACCAGCGGGAGCGCCAGGCACCTGAACGCACTCAGGGACCTGATGGCGCAGAGCCTGTCCTCCACCCGGTCCGCGGCCATGCGCGTGGTGCAGGGCATCAAGATGGACGCACCGGAGTGGCCCGCCGGGGACAGCCCGGTCCGGGAGCTCCTCCAGTGGCGGCGCCTGTTCGATACCAAGCTGGTGGAAATCACCGATTACGGATTCGCTGCAGTGACCCGGTTGAAGGTGGACGACTCCCTGCTCGCCGAGGTCGAAAAGCTCGGGTGGCGCCTGGTGGTCGGCGAACCCACCGAACTCACCGGCCTTGCCGCCGCATATCAGGATGCGGGTTCCCTGCGGAGCCGCGTGCAGAGGAGCGGGCAAAGCGTCCGCGCCGACGAGGTTCAATGGTCGGTGGCCGGGCTGCTGGGCCGCGAAGCAGGGACCATGCTGGCGGAACGGCTCCTTCATCCGGTGCTGTCCCTGGAACCGGACCGGCGCGATCCGCTGCTGGCGGTGCTTCGCGGCTGGCTTACCGAGAACGGCAGCTGGGACGGCTCCGCCAAGCTGCTGGGACTTCACCGCAACAGCGTGCGGCGCCAGGTCGGGGTCCTTGCAGACCTCCTCGGGATGGACTTGAACCAGGCGCAGGTGCGGGCAGAGCTGTGGATTGCACTGCAGTACGCGGACGCATTGACCGGCCCGACGGCGGGCAGCTAGGCCAGGTGATCCGCGGACTGGGCCGGGCCGGACGCAAGCCCGGCCTCCCACGCGCGGTACAGCTCCGGCCGGCGCTCCCTCAGGTAGGGCACGTCGTTCCTGGCGGCGCGGACAGCCTCCGTGCCCACGGTGGCGAACAGCAGTTCCGGAGCAGTGCCCGCCGCAGCCAGCACGCCGCCATCCGGCCCCGCCACCACGCTTCCCCCGCCGAACGTATAGGAATCCTCGGCGCCACAGTGGTTGGCATAGGCCACGTTGAGCTGGCTTTCCAGCGCACGTGCGCGGACAAGGACCTGGGGCACCGCCCCATAGCCCGCGGACAAGGCGGTGGGCACCAGCAGCAGTTCCGCGCCGCGCGCGGCTGCGGCCCTCGCGGCTTCCGGGAATTCGATGTCGTAACAGATCAGCAATGAGGTGCGGATGCCGAGGAAGTCGACGACGGCGGGCGGCTCGCTGGCCGCGACGAATGCCTTGCGTTCCTCGTCGCCGAAGAGGTGCACCTTGGCGTACCGAAGAAGTTCCGCGCCGGTGGCGTCCACCAGGGACGCGGAAATGTGCCAGCCGGGACCGCCCGCGCGGTCCATGTACCGGGAGCCGTTGCCCTTTTGGGCGGCGGCAGCGCCGTCACCTGCGCCACCGGCGGCTTCGGCCGGGAGGCTGTAAACGAGGCCAATCCCGTTGCGGCGGGCAATCCCCGCGAGGCTTTCGCGGAGTGCGGGAAGGGTTGCCGGGTCCAGTTCGCTGCGCAGCCGCAGTGGGGCGTAGCCCACCGGAAACAGCTCCGGCGTCAGGAGCAGGCCGGCGCCGGCGCGGGCGGCCCGGTTGGCAGCCTCGTCAATGGTCCGGAGATTCGCCTCAACGTCCAGGACCGCGGCGTTTGCCTGCAGGACGGACAGCAGCATCATTACCACCTTCTGTATGCCTGTCCGTGGTGACTGGACAGGCCGGACTGTTGACTGCCTCCAGCCTAGCCAGCGCTGCAGGGAAGGAGACGGGTCGTTTGGACCCGTCCGCCCCCTGCCGCGGGACGGAATGCCCACGGCCGGCTCGCAAAAGAGGTCAGACGCGTTTACCGGACACCCGTCCGACGTTATGCGTTAACTTCTTGACTACAAGAGGAACGATAGGGCAATCTTCTTAGCATGTCCGCAACCACGCGCTCAACGAGGAGCAAGCCCAAGAATCCCGGCTCGCAGTCAGCCCTGCGGCAGCTGAACCAGCAGCGGATCATTGAGGCCCTTATGGGGGGTCCGTCCACGCAGGCGGAGCTCGCCCGGCAGACGGGGCTTTCCACTGCCACCGTCTCGAACATCGTCAAAATCATGCTGGACTCCGGCTTGGCCTCCACCGAACCGATTACCAGTTCCGGCCGCCGGGCATTGAACGTGCGGCTCAACAGCAATGGCGCCGTTGCGGTCGGCATCGACTTCGGCCGCCGGCACCTGCGGGTGGTCTTGGCCTCCCTCAGCTACCACGTCATTGCCGAAGAGTCGGTGATGCTTCCGCTGGGCCACCAGGCGGACGACGGCATCCAGGCGGCGGTGGTGCTGCTGGAGAAACTGCTCCGGGAAAGCGGGGTGGAACGGAGCTACATGGTGGGCGCCGGCGTCGGAATTCCAGGCCCGATCGACCGGCGGACCGGCACCGTCGCGCAGGGGGCAATCCTTCCCGAATGGGTGGGCATCAACATCCTCCAGCATCTTGAGGAAACCTTGAGAATCCCCGTGTTTGTGGACAATGACGCGAATCTGGGCGCATGGTCAGAAGTGACCTGGGGGCAGCATTCGGGGGTCAGCAACCTGCTGTTCCTGAAGATCGGTTCCGGTATCGGCGCCGGCCTGATCCTCAACGGAGCGCCGTACTACGGCAACGTGGGAATCACCGGCGAAATCGGCCATGCCACCATCCACGAGCAAGGGCTGGTGTGCCGGTGCGGGAACCGCGGATGCCTGGAAACCATCGCGTCCACCACCACCATGATCGAGCTCCTGAGCCGCGGCGAGGACCGGCCGTTGACGCCCGCCGACATCGTCAGGAAAGCCTTGAACCGGGACTCGGCAACCCTCCGCGTGGTGGACGACGCAGGCCTGGCGGTGGGGCGTGCCCTGGGCAACGTGGCCAATCTGATCAACCCCGAAGTCATCGTGGTGGGCGGGCCGCTGGCAGGCCTGGGCGACATTCTGCTGGACCCTATCCGCAGGGGGCTGATCCGGCACGCCGTGCCGGTGATCGGCGAAACAACCACCTTGGCCATGTCCTCGCTGGGCGACCGCGCCGAGGCCCTGGGGGCGGCGGCTTTGGTGTTCCAGCATGCAGGTATCCGACGCTCGTAGACCATTTCGTTATCCGGCAATTGCGTTAAAGACTTGACGACAACAGCTGTGATCCAGTTTACTTTTGGTTCAGACGGCCCTGCGCTTTGCCGGCCGGACAAAGAAGTCATTGCATTGGAGGGTTAGGGCTCATGACGTCCCAGACCACGCATACGGATCCGATCATCCTTGAGATGCGGTCCATCACCAAGGAATTCCCCGGCGTTAAAGCCTTGTCGAACGTGAGCCTCCGGGTCAGGGCCGGCGAAATCCACGCCATCTGCGGCGAAAACGGCGCCGGCAAGTCCACCCTCATGAAGGTCCTCTCGGGCGTCTACCCCTACGGCAGCTACGACGGTGACATCGTGTACCAGGGCCAGGTCCAGCAGTTCAAGGACATCAGGGCCAGCGAGCATGCCGGAATCGTCATCATCCACCAGGAACTGGCGCTGATCCCCGAGCTGTCCATCATGGAGAACATCTTCCTGGGCAACGAACCCACCAAGCGGGGCGTCATCGACTGGGCCGAGGCCCGGCTGCGGTCGCTGGACCTGCTGGCGCGGGTAGGCCTCCGGGATGACCCGGACACCCCCATCAAGGAAATCGGCGTCGGCAAGCAGCAACTGGTGGAAATCGCCAAGGCGCTGAACAAGTCCGTGAAGATCCTGATCCTGGACGAGCCCACTGCAGCCCTTAATGAATCCGACTCCCAGCATCTGCTGGATTTGATGCTGGGCCTGAAGGCGAAGGGCATCACGTCGATCATCATTTCGCACAAGCTCAACGAGATTGAGCAGGTGGCCGATTCGATCACCATCATCCGCGACGGCAAGTCAATCGAGACGCTGGACGTCAAGAAGGACGGCGTGGACGAGGACCGGATCATCAAGGGCATGGTGGGCCGGACACTGGAATCCCGGTTCCCGGACCACACACCCAAGATCGGCGAGGTGTTCTTCGAGGTCAAGGACTGGACTGTTGGCCACCCGGCCATCCAGGACCGCCTGGTCTGCAAGGGCTCGAACTTCTTTGTCCGCCGTGGCGAAATCGTCGGCTTCGCCGGGCTCATGGGTGCCGGGCGCACCGAACTGGCCCGCTCGGTCTTCGGCCGGTCCTACGGCCGCTTCATCGACGGCCACATCTACAAGGATGGCAAGGAAGTCGTCCTCAAGAACGTCCGGCAGGCCATCGACGCCGGACTGGGCTACGTCACCGAGGACCGCAAGTCGCTGGGCCTGAACCTCCTGGATGACATCAAGACGACCACCGTGGCGGCTAACCTGCGCAAGATCAGCCACAACTTCGTGGTGGACGCCAACCAGGAATTCACGGTTGCGGAGCAGTACCGCAAGTCGCTGCGGACCAAGACGCCCTCCGTCGAGGAAGGTGTCGCCAAGCTCTCCGGCGGCAACCAGCAGAAGGTGGTCCTCGCCAAGTGGATGTTCACGGACCCCGACCTGCTGATCCTCGACGAGCCGACGCGCGGCATCGACGTCGGCGCCAAGTATGAGATCTACGGCATCATCCAGCAGCTCGCCAACCAGGGCAAGGGCGTCATTGTTATTTCCTCGGAGCTACCCGAGCTCCTGGGCCTGTCCGACCGCATCTACACCATCTTCGAAGGCGCCATCACCGGTGTCCTGACCAAAGACGAGGCCAGCCAGGAAAGCCTGATGAAACTGATGACCTCCGCTACCCGAAAAGCCGCCTGACCTTCTGGCAATCCCCAGAACCTTCCGGACACAAGGACTGACACCATGAACGCCCTCAAAAAGCTGTTTGGCGGCAACACCCGCCAATTCGGCATGATCTTCGCCCTGGTTGCGCTGATCATTTTCTTCCAGATCTTCACCGACGGCCGCACCCTCACTCCCGGCAACGTCATCAACCTCTTCAACGGCAACTCCTACATCCTGATCCTGGCGATCGGCATGGTCCTGGTGATTATCGCCGGCCACATCGATCTTTCCGTCGGTTCGGTCGCGGCGTTTGTCGGGGTCAGCGTCGCCCTGGCCATCCGCGACTGGGGAATCCCCTGGTATGCGGGCGTGCTCCTGGGCCTGCTGCTCGGAGCCCTGATCGGAGCCTGGCAAGGCCTGTGGACAGCGTATGTGGGCATTCCGGCCTTCATCGTCACCCTGGCAGGCATGCTCCTGTTCCGCGGCTTCAACCAGTTCGTAGGCAAGTCCAACACCATTCCCGTCCCGGAAGACTTCCAGTACCTCGGCTCCGGCTACCTCCCGGAGGTAGGACCGGACACCGGGTTCAACAACCTGACACTCCTGATGGGCATCGCCGTTGCGGTCTTCGTCGTCGTAGGTGAACTCCGGGCCCGGGCACGGGCCAAGGCGCTGGGCGCCGGCGTCCCCGAAATGTGGGTGACCGTGGTGAAGCTGGTGCTGATCTGCGCCGCCATCCTCTACGCCACGTACCTGTTCGCCACGGGCCGGCCCGGCACGTCCTTCCCCATCCCCGGCCTGATCCTGGCCGTCCTGGTCCTGATCTACGGCTTCATCTCCTCGCGCACCGTCGTTGGCCGCCACGTCTACGCTGTCGGTGGCAACCGCCACGCAGCCGAACTGTCCGGCGTCCAGTCCAAGAAGGTCAACTTCCTGGTCATGATGAACATGTCCATCCTGGCCGGGCTGGCCGGCATGATCTTCGTGGGCCGCTCCACCGCGTCCGGCCCCTTTGACGGCGTCGGCTGGGAACTGGACGCCATCGCCGCTGTCTTCATCGGCGGCGCGGCAGTGACAGGCGGCGTGGGCACCGTGGTCGGCTCCATCATCGGTGGCCTGGTCATGGCCGTGCTCAACAACGGCCTGCAGCTCCTGGGCGTCGGCGCCGACCTCACCCAGATCATCAAGGGCCTGGTCCTCCTGATCGCCGTCGCCTTCGACGTCTACAACAAGTCCCAGGGCAAGCGGTCCATCATCGGCATGCTGACCCGGAACATGAACCGCAACACCGCCGGCCCCAGCGGCCCCATCCAGCCTGACGAAACAACCTCCACCAAGGAAGCGATCGCCAGGGAAGCCTGAAGTTTGCAGCCTGAATACTGTTCCATCACACAAAGAAAGAGAACCAACAATGCGAATGTTTGGTAAAGCAGGGAAGGCCGCAGCGGTTGCTGCCATCGCAGCACTGGCGCTGACGGGCTGTGGACGCTCGGAACCCTCCGGTGGTTCCAGCAGCGGTGCCGCGGGATTCGACCAGAACTCCTCCATCGGCGTCGCGCTTCCGCAGAAGACCAGTGAGAACTGGGTCCTGGCCGAGAAGCTGTTTAACGACGGCCTGAACGGCGCAGGGTTCAAGGCTGACGTCCAGTTCGCCAACGGCGGCGTTTCCGAGCAGCAGAACCAGATCAGCGCCATGGTCACCAAGGGTGCCAAGGTCATCATCGTGGGCGCCATCGACGGCTCCCAGCTGGGTACCCAGCTCAAGCAGGCAAAGGACGCAGGCGCCACCATCATCGCCTACGACCGCCTCCTGCTGAACACCGCCAACGTGGACTACTACGTGGCGTATGACAACTTCAAGGTCGGCGTTCTCCAGGGCCAGGCCCTGCTGGACGGCCTCAAGGCCAAGAAGCCGTCCGGTCCCTACAACATCGAACTGTTCGCGGGTTCACCGGACGATGCCAACGCCAAGGTGTTCTTCGACGGCGCCATGAGCGTCCTGAAGCCCAAGATCGACGACGGCACCCTCAAGGTTGTCTCCGGACAGGCCAGCTTCGAGCAGGCCGTAACCCAGGGCTGGAAGGCTGAGAACGCCCAGCGCCGCATGGACACCCTGCTCAGCGGCAGCTACAGCAGCGCCAACGTTGACGGCGTCCTGTCCCCCAACGACACCCTGGCCCGCGCGATCCTGACCTCCGTCAAGGCCGCAGGCAAGCCGATCCCGGTGGTCACCGGCCAGGACTCCGAGGTTGAGTCGGTCAAGTCCATCCTCGCCGGCGAGCAGTACTCCACCATCAACAAGGACACCCGCAAGCTCGTTGAGCACGCAATCACCATGGTCAAGGACCTGCAGGCCGGCAAGAAGCCTGAGGTCAACGACGACAAGTCCTACAACAACGGCAACAAGGTTGTACCCGCCTACCTGCTGGAGCCGGTCATCGTGACCTCCGCCAACGTGAAGACGGCCTACACGGACGACCCCGTACTCGGCCCGATCACCAAGTAGCACCCGTGCAACAGCCGGCGTAAAACCGGCTACAGGAAAGCCCGGTCCCTTCGTGGGGCCGGGCTTTCCTGCGTCTGCCTAGCGCTGGACCCGGAGCACTCCCGGACCGGTGAACTGCAGCGCGTGGTTCTTCACGGCCGCAGGGGTGGTAAACGCCTTGTAGGCGTAGGCGTCGGCGGGGTTCCAGCCCACATCCGTGGTGAAGTCCCAACCGGTCCAGTCCGGGGCAATAGTTCCGGTCTCTTCTGCTTCGGCAAGGGCTTGCGCACGATGTTGGTCGAAGGAGGCACGGGCTATGGCATTCAGGTCTGCTTCGGCCCCGTTGAACCAGGACCCGGTATCGCTGAAGCGGTTGCCGTTGTAGCTGCTGACCATGACGCTCTGGTCAGCCCCGGGACCGGTGTATTCGAACGCATTTCGCTCTGAAAAGATTCGTGATTCATATCCGGCGCCGAGGAAGTAGCTGTGGCCGCCCTGCCCTTCGCTGATCATGGGGTACTCGGGATCATCCGTGCTGCCAACGAAGTAGTTGTTCACCACATGGACCTCGCCGAAGCGTACGCGCGGTCCCCGCTGCTGGATGTTCTCGAACAGGTTGCCGATGTATGTGACATGAAGCTTGCCGCCATCTTTGTCCACGTGCTCATCGCCCGACCCCAGGAGCATGGTCTTGTCGTGGTTGGACAGCCTGCTGTTCGAAACGGTGACGAAATCCGTGCCGTCCTTCAGGTCCAGCAGTCCATCGTGCCGGTTCGCAGGCTTGCCCCGGAAGCCCATCGGCGCCTCCGCATCGGGGAACCTGCCGTCAGAGAAGTGGACGTGGTCTATCCACACGTGGTGGGACGTCACCGAAGAAACAGCATCGAAGCGCGCATTCCAGGCTCCGTCGCCGTCATCGGGAGACCATGTGGTGAAGAAATCCACCGGCGCTTCGATGCTGAGGTTTCGAATCACCACGTTCGAGGCGTTCAGGATGACGATGTTTGCACCTACGAAGCCGGCGCCCCCATCCGCCCCTACGAGGGTGGTGTTGCTGGGGATGCTGATCTCAATCTGCCGCTTCATGTTGTTGCTGCCGGTCTGCCGGAGTTGGCGCTGCTTCTTGCAGTAATCGAAGGTTTGGTCGCTCCACACCCTTCCCTCCGGTCCGAAGCAGGACATGTACTTGGTGATGTCGTATCCGGACGCGTAATTCTGCTCCCCGAGGATTCGGCCGTCCGGGGCTTGGTTTCCGTCGATAGTGCCGCGGACGTAAACAACCTTCGGCGCGCTTGGCTCGCCATGGTTGGCGAGCGCAGCCTTCAGCCCGGCAAGGGTATTCACCTCGTAGGTGTTTGCGGCGGGTGCGCCGGCACCCCCATTGGTACCGCTTCCGACGGCGGCCCAACCGGCAGGTGCCGCATCATCAGCGCGGATGGTGCCGCCGCCGGTTGGTGCCGGGGTGGCCGGGGCGGGGGCTGCCACGGAAAGTCCGACGGCCAGTGCGCAGCCGACGGAGGTGGCGATCATAGCGAGGCGCGGGAGGCCCCGCTGCATGGATGGAAAAGGTCGGAGGGTGTTCAGGGACGTCATTGGCCTGGTTTCCGGCATGCCAAATAGACCACATGCCTTGGTACGTGGTGCATCGGATGGGTTGCGACTCAGTTCAGAAAGCGTTTTCTGAGGAGTTCCTTAATTTTTAGTACTCCTGTGACAAAGCTGTCAATAGCGCTTCACAGCGCAAACACAGGTGGCCGGATTCACGCACAGCATGCCCGGCGAGTGTTGAGGCGAAGCCGGCCCTCCGCGCCGGCACCTGAGTCATAGGAGTAACGTGAGCGTCCTTGCCCGAAGCGTAGGCAATGCCTTCAAAAACAAGGTCCGCACCGCAGCTGTTGTCGCGGTGCTGGCCGTCGCCATCGGACTGGCCCTGGCCATGCTGGTGGCCAACCAGGCGGTCGGAGCCAAAGTCCGGGAGCTGAACGCCTCCGTAGGCACCGTCCTGACTGTCAACCCGGCCGGCGGCCAAGGCTTCGAAGGCGGCGGGGAGCCCCTCACCGCCGCCCAGGCGGCCGCCGCGGCCGCCGTACCCAACGTCAGTGCCGTCGTCGGGACCTCATCGCTCCGCCTCCGCAATGCCGCTGAAGCCGCAGCGCAGGCAGCCGCTGGCCAGACAGGCCAGGCGGGTCCCGGGGGCGGGCAGGGCGGCCCCGGCGGCCAGTCGGCAACCACCTTGACCACCAGCCTGACCGCTGCGGTGGACGCCGGAACGCTGGGCAACCGCAACCAGCAGGCCAACGGAACCACCGGTTCCACCGGTTCCACCGGGGGCACCCAGGCCGTCAGGTCCCTGCCCATCACTGCCACGGGGATCGGCGCAGAGGTGGACACCACGGGCAAAGCCTTGAACATCACGCAGGGCTCCGGACTCGGTAACTACTCAACCGCTTCGACCAGCGCGCTGCTCGGCACCACACTGGCTGAGAAGAACAACCTCACGATCGGTTCCACCTTCACCATCAATGACCAGGCCTACACAGTGGCGGGACTGTTCGATGCAGGCACCGCGTTCGGCAACAACGCCGTATACGTGACACTGCTTACTGCCCAGACCTTGGCCGGGACGCAAAATGAGCTGTCCAGCATGATTGTCACGGTCAACTCGATGGACAATGTGGCCTCCACCAAGACAGCGCTGCAATCGGCTCTCGGCACCGACAAGGCTGACGTCACCCAAGGCCAGAACCTGCAGACGGCGGTCAGCTCCCTGGACAGCGTCAAGAACATTGCCTTGATCGCGTTCATCGCCGCCCTTGGCACGGCAGGCCTGATCATCCTGCTCATTATGGTCATGCTGGTCCGCGAGCGCCGCCGCGAGATCGGCGTACTGAAGGCTATCGGGGCACCCAACCGCACCATCGGACTGCAGTTCGTGCTGGAAGCACTGGTCCTCGCCGCACTGGGCAGCGCGGTGGGAGCCGGTATCGCATCATTCGCCAGCGGCGGCATTGCCTCTGCCCTGATCAGCAGCAACACCACCACGACGGCGGCCACAACCACCGGCCGCGGATTCCCGGGCGGGGCCGGTGGCTTCCCCGGTGGCCAGGGCGGTCCCCTGGGTGGCGCCTCCCAGCTGTTGAACTCCGTGACCGCGAGCGCATCGCCGGGAGTCATCGCCGGTGGCATTGCGGCCGTCTTCGGCGTCGCCATCGTCGGCGCCCTGGTTCCCGCGCTGCTCACGGCGCGTATCCGTCCCGTCGAAGTCCTGCGAGGAGAATAGCCATGATTGAAGTCAAGAACCTGATCCGTACTTTCAACTCCGGTGACCGCACCATCAAGCCGGTCAACGATGTCAGCTTCGCCTTGGAGCAAGGAACCCTTGCCTCGATTGTTGGCAAGAGCGGCAGTGGCAAGAGCACCCTCTTGTCCCTCCTGGGCGCGCTTGACAAGCCCACCAGCGGTGACGTGCTGGTCAACGGGGTCAGCCTCGCCAGGATGCCCGACGCAAAGCTGACCGAGTACCGTCGGCGCGATATCGGTTTCGTTTTCCAGCAGTTCAATCTGATCCCCAACTTATCGGCAGTGGACAACGTCATGCTGCCCATGGAGTTCGCCGGCATGCGCAAGGCAGCCCGGCTGCAGCGGGCAAAGGAGTTGCTGGAGCAGGTCCAGCTGGACCCTTCCAAGCATGAGCGGCGCATCAACCGGCTCTCCGGTGGCGAGCAGCAGCGCGTGGCCATTGCCCGGGCACTGGCCAACGAACCCAAGCTCATCCTGGCCGACGAGCCCACCGGGAACCTGGACGAGCAAACCGGCGACCACATCATCGAGCTCCTCAGTTCGCTGAGCCGGGACCACAACACCACCATCCTGGTGGTCACGCACGACCGCGCCTTGGCCAACAAGACCGACCGCCGTTTCCGGCTCCAGCAGGGCAAGTTGACGGAGGAACCCGTCCGCGGCCGGGCCGCCGTCGCCGCTTCTGCCTGAGGCGTCCGGGGCTCGAGGCGGGGCACCGCGCCCCGCCTTGGGCCCGTTGTGCTGGTGCCGTCCTCCCCCGTGGCGGCGCACTCCCCCACCCCGCAGCGCGCTGTGACAGGATGGCAGTTATGACTGCTCCCATCGCCACGCCATGGCTGACCGGCCAGCCTGACCAGGACCCCCGCTCCGCCACCGGAACGCCCCTGCGCTGGGGAATCATCGCAACAGGCAGCATTGCCCGCGCCGTCTCACAAGATCTTGCTTTGCTCCAGGACGCCCGGCTGTACGCGGTCAGTTCCCGGGCCCAGGACTCTGCGGACGCGTTCGCTGTCGCCTACGACTTTGAGAAAGCCTACGGGGACGACGACGGCGTGCCCGGCTACCAGCGGCTCCTCGCCGATGACGCCGTGGACATCGTCTACGTCGCAACGCCCCATGCGCAGCACCACGAGATTGTCCTCGCCGCCCTCAACGCCGGCAAGCACGTGCTGTGCGAAAAAGCCTTCACCATCAACGCCCGGGAAGCGGCCGAACTCATCGACGTCGCCCGCAAACACAAGCTCTTCCTGATGGAGGCGGTCTGGAGCCGGTTCCTGCCGTCAATGCAGCGGGCTTTCGAAATTGCCGCATCGGGTGAACTGGGCGACATCCACTGGATCAGCGCCGACCTCGGCTTTCCTGCACCGTACTCCCCCACCGCCCGGCTCTGGGCGCGCGAAGACGGCGGGGGTGCGCTGCTGGATCTGTCGGTTTATCCGCTTCTCTGGGCCTTGGGGACCCTCGGTTTTCCGCAGACCGTGAGCGCCACCGGATTCGTGAACGACGACGGCGTGGACGCCCAGAACGCGATGACCCTCGGCTACAGCCACGCGGCCCAGGTCCAGCTCACCTCATCGCTGCTGGCCCATGGGCCCCGTACCGCCACTGTTGCCGGAAGCCTGGGGTTCCTGCAGAGCGTTGGGTCGATCAACAGTCCGCGCGAACTCATCATCGCCAACGGGTGGGAGAACCGCCGGACGGAAACGTTCGACGTCGTCGGGAAAGGCTACACCTACGAGCTGCGCGAAGTGATGAGGTGCGTCCAACAGGGGCTCACGGAGAGCCCGGTGATGCCGCTGGAGGATTCACTTAACACGATGCGGCTGTTCGACGGCGTTCGCGCGCAGCTGGGCGTCACCTACCCGAACGACAACCGCTAGGGCTTGGGGCGGAGTTCCCAGATTGTTTGCGCCAACCCCTAGACTTCCCGGAATGCCCGGTCCTACCCTGTAGGCAGCATCGATTGCGCCGGTCACTGGGGGGTGGTACGCATGGCTCGAAGGAGTTCGCCATGGTGTGCCCTGCGCCCTGCGCTCCTCGCCGGAGCGGCCGCAGTCTTGTGGCTGACGCTGTCATCAGCCACAGCGTCGGCGGATTCCGGTCCTGGCTCCCCGCCCCTGCTCGGCAACGTGACCGGCTCGGTTTCAGCAATGACCCACGATCTTGCGAATCCGGCGTCCCCAGTGGCCCCTCCGGCCGGACCTGCTGCAGCACCCGGACTGGTGCAGACGGTGGCACCGCTTGAATCCGAGGCTGGGGACACCACCATTTCCACGGTTCCCGTGGTGGACCAGCTTGTTCCGGGGGGAAGCGTTTCCGCTGTCTCCGCTGCAGTTGGTGGCATGGCCGACCAGATAGCGGCCGGGGTGACGGAGGTTGTTGCGGCCCCTGCAGCCGAGGCCGTCCCGGCACTCGAACCGGCGCTCCAACCGGTTGCTGATCTTCTGACCCGTGCCACCGCAACGCCGCTTCCGCTTCCCGCTCCGACCGTCGACGCCGTGCTGGCAGATCTGCCTTCCGTGGTTGCTCCTGTTCCCGCAGCTGGGCCCGAGGCCTTGGAAGCGCTTCCGGATGTACCGGGAATGCTCCCGGAAGCGGATCAGGGAGCAGGGGCGTTGCCCACGGCGCCGGCCGGCAGCAGCAGCGCTGGCTTTGTGACGGTACGCAGCGCAGCCTTGGCGAACACGTCTGCCCCGCAGGCTGGCATGTCTGTCCCTGCTGGGCCCGCTTCAGGACAGCCCCTTCCCGTCGATCCGGCACCGCTGCCTGCCCAGGTTCCTGCCGCACCGGCATCCGGCACGGGCAGCGGTGCATCATCCGGCGGTGCAGCCGGTGCCGCAGCATGGCTGAGCCCTGCCTACTTTGGCTTTGAACGTCCCGGCGCTGTTCCCGCCGGTGAGACCTTCGAGCACGCCCCTGCGCCGGTGTCATTCGACCCCGGTTCTTCCCCTGACTAGTTGAGGCCGCCTGCCCTCTAACGGGCAGCACGTGGCTATACGGGCAGCTGATCAGCGCCCGAACAACATCAACCATTCAGGAGTCACCATCATGAACTGCACCCTTCGCAGGGGGCTGCTTTGCACCCTCTTTGCCGGCGGCCTTCTGGCCTTTGGCTGCGCTGCCGCCAACGGGGCGGACACAACCAGCGGGACGGATCTTTCCGCGTCCGCCCTGATCTCGGCGGCGCCCGCTGACTCGACGTCGTTGGGCCTGCTGGGTGGCCCAACGCCGTCCAGCTCAACGGGCGTCGCCGCTGCAGTGGATGTCAACCTCGGCCTCGGCACCAACGGCACCGGGACTACAGACGGCACAACCGCCGAGCTCGGGGCAGCCGTAAACCTCGGCACCCCCACCACCCCCGAAACCGGCACCACCGACCTCGCAGCCGCAGCCGACGTCAACCTCGGCCTCAGCACCAACGGCACCGGGACCACAGACGGCACAACCGCCGACCTCGGCACAGCCGTAAACCTCGGCACCGCCACCACCCCCGCAACCGGCACCACCGACCTCGCAGCCGCAGCCGACGTCAACCTCGGCCTCGGCACCAACGGCACCGGGACTACAGACGGCACCGCCGGAGACGCCGGAACAGCTGATCCCGGAACAAGCACCCCCGGCGCAAGCAATGCTGCCTCCGGCGACGTCCCGGCGTCATCCGCAGGCTCCAGGGCCGTCAGCGGAGCCATCGCACCTGTCACTGTCCCGCTCAGCAACCCCGCGCAGGGCCGTCCCGGCCTCGCCACCACGGGAACCGCGAACACCAGCCTCGCCAAGACCGGCTGGGATGGATCCTTGGCGCCTCTGGCACTGCTGCTCCTGGTGGCAGGACTTCTGGTGCTCCGGAAACGCAAGGTCTCCTAGGGGTTCGTTTTTCAATAGGCAGCGCCCGCGCGGAGGCGCCTGAAAGGGCTGCCTCGTGCGGGCCGGCGAGAGGAGGACATCCACCCGGAACAAACCTGAGCACAACACAAAACATGTCATCAGCACACATGTCCTTGTAGCCAATGGTCCGGCGGAAATGCTTCAACACACCGCCGGACCGTTGGCATGCGCACCGCCAAATCTGTGGTTTAACCGCGCCCCTCGTATAATTTGGGGTACGACAGTGCCGCAGCGCACCGGGAGGAACGGTCATGGTGGCGGAATCGCCTAGCTCCATCAAGAATGAAGTGGTCGGCGGACGTTACCGTTTGAGCGAAGTAATCGGCCGCGGCGGAATGTCATCGGTGTACTGCGCCCGCGACGAAAACCTCGGCCGCGACGTCGCCTTGAAACTCTTCGCTCCGCAGGCCCCGGACGCGGACGAACTCAAGCGCCAGGAAGCCGAGATCCAGCTCCTTGCCACGCTCAACCATCCCGGCCTGGTCACGCTCTTCGACGCCGGGATTGATGACCGGATCCCGGACGAACCACGGCCCTTCCTGACCATGGAGCTCGTCGACGGACAAGACCTCCGCAGCCGCATCCGGCACAGCCGGGTGCCCCTGGAAGAATTGTCCGTCATCGGTGCCGGCATCGCCGATGCCCTGGCCTACGTCCACGGCCTGGGCATCATCCACCGCGACATCAAACCCGGCAACATCCTGCTGGTCCAGATCCGTCCCGGCGAGCCGCTGCGCCCGAAACTCACGGACTTCGGCATCGCCAGGATCGTGGATTCCACCAGGCTCACTGCCACCGGGACCATGGTGGGCACCGCCGCCTACCTCAGCCCCGAGCAGGCACTCGGCAAGCCCCTGTCCCCCGCAACCGACATTTACTCGCTGGGGCTGGTGTTGCTCGAGTGCATTAAGGGCACCGTGGAGTATCCCGGCAGTGCGGTGGAATCGGCTGTGGCGCGGCTGCACCGCGCCCCTGAAATTCCCGACGGCGTGCCCTCCGAATGGGCTGAGCTCATCCGCTCCATGACGTCCATCGAGCCGCTTGAACGGCCAACGGCTGCCGACATCGAGACCTCGTTGCGCCAGGCCCTCGTCTCGCCCGCTTCCACCCCCGGGGAACTGGCTGCGGAGACCACCCGGGTGCTGCCCGCCATGCCCTTCCACCCGCCGTCCATCACTGCCGAAGAATCGATGGATGAGCTGCGGGAAGCGGCTGCCCCTGGGAGCGCGCGGCGCCCTGAAAAGAAGAGCGCCTCTTCGCTGCGCCGGTTCCTGTGGAGCAAGCGAATCTGGCTGGCCGTGGTCCTCGGCGTACTGGTGGTTGCCGCTGCTGCGGCAGCGGTGATGATCAGCGTCTCCGCCCGGCCCGCCGACGTCGTCCCTTATCCCACGGTCACTGGCACCTTGGGTGACCATCTGAAGGAACTCCAAAAGAGCGTGGCCCCGTGACGTTGCACCCGACCACAGTGGCGCGGTTTGCCCTGGCCGGCACCGCGGCGCTGCTTGTGTCCGGTTTCCTGGGCGCGTGTGCCTCGCCCGGTTCCGGCCTGCAGCGGGAGGCCGCCACACAGTTCCAGGCGCGGGTACTTGAGGTTACCCAGGCGGCCTCGCAGGACGATCCTGCCTCGGCCCTGAAGGCGCTCGACGGGCTTGAATCCGACCTCTCAGCGGCAACGGCGAAGGGCCAGGTCTCCGAGGAGCGGAGCCGCAGCATCACCACGGTCGCCAGCGCCGTCAGGGCAGACCTCAACGAGGCCGTTGCCGCCCAGCAGGCTGCCGCCAAGGCCGCCGAGGACGCGCGGACAGCAGCACAGCAAGCGGCGCAGAGCGCGTACCCCACGGCGGATGCGCCCGTGCCCCAGCCTGCCCCCGCCCAAGGTAGTTCCGGCAGCGGCGGCGCAAAGAACAGCGGCGGCGACAAGGGCAAGGGCAAGAACTGACCTGCACCCATCCGCCGACATGCAAAGGGGCGGTGCCCCGGAATCATCCGGAGCACCGCCCCTTTCATTGCTGCCGAAGCCGCGGCGGCTAGGCCAGGCTGGCGATGACCTTGTTGAGGGTGGCGGAAGGACGCATCACGGCGGAGGCCTTGGCGTCATCCGGGCGGTAGTATCCTCCGATGTCTACTGGCGAGCCCTGGACTTCAGCCAGCTCGCCAACGATCGTTTCCTCGTTGGAAGAAAGCTCGTTGGCGACCGAGCTGAACGCGGCGGCAAGGTCGGCGTCGGACGTCTGCTTGGCCAGCTCCTCAGCCCAGTAACGGGCCAGGAAGTAGTGGCTGCCGCGGTTGTCCAACTCGCCGGCGCGGCGGCTGGGCGACTTGTTCTCGAGCAGGAACGTGCCGGTGGCGCGGTCCAGGGTGTCTGCGAGGACCTGGGCGCGGGCGTTGCCGGTGGTGGTGGCCAGGTGCTCGAAGCTGACGGCAAGGGCCAGGAACTCACCCAGGCTGTCCCAGCGAAGGTGGTTTTCCTTGAGCAGCTGCTGGACGTGCTTGGGGGCGGAACCGCCGGCGCCGGTCTCGAAGAGGCCGCCACCGTTCATGAGCGGCACAACCGAGAGCATCTTGGCGCTGGTGCCCAGTTCCAGGATGGGGAACAGGTCCGTGAGGTAGTCGCGGAGCACGTTGCCGGTGACGGAGATGGTGTCCTCGCCCTTGCGGATCCGCTCCAGGGTGAAGGCGATGGCCTTGACCGGGGACATGATCCGGATGTCCAGGCCCTCGGTGTCGTGGTCCTTCAGGTATTCGTTGACCTTGGCGATGAGGTTGGCGTCGTGGGCACGCTCCTCATCCAGCCAGAACACGGCGGGGGTCTGCGAGGCGCGGGCGCGGGTGACAGCCAGCTTGACCCAGTCGCGGATGGGGGCGTCCTTGGTCTGGCAGGCGCGCCAGATGTCACCGGGGACGACGTCGTGTTCGATCAGGACGTTGCCGTTGCCGTCAACGATCTGCACCGTACCGGCTTCCTGGATTTCGAACGTCTTGTCATGGCTGCCGTATTCTTCGGCGGCCTGGGCCATCAGGCCAACGTTCGGGACGGTGCCCATGGTGGTGGGGTCGTAGGCGCCGTTGGCGCGGCAGTCATCGATGACCACCTGGTAGATGCCGGCGTAGGAGCTGTCCGGCAGGACGGCCAGGGTGTCGGCTTCCTTGCCGTCGGGGCCCCACATGTGGCCGGAGGTGCGGATCATGGCCGGCATGGAGGCGTCGACAATGATGTCGGAGGGCACGTTGAGGCTGGTGATGCCCTTGTCGGAGTCCACCATGGCCAGCGCGGGGCCATCTTCCAGGCCCTTCTTGATCAGGTTCTGGACGCCGTCGCGGACATCCGCCGGCAGGTCCTCGAGGCTGCTCAGGATGGCGGCGAGGCCGTTGTTGGGGCTGATACCGGCGGCGGAAAGCTGCTTGCCGTAGGTCTCGAAAAGTTCGGAGAAGTAGGCCTTCACCACGTGGCCGAAGATGATGGGGTCCGAGACCTTCATCATGGTGGCCTTCAGGTGCGCGGAGAACAGCACGCCCTCTTCCTTGGCACGGGCCACCTGGGCCTTGAGGAACTCGTCAAGGGCGGCGGCGCGCATCACGGTGCCGTCGATGACCTCGCCGGCCAGGACGGGGAAGGCCTTCTTCAGGACCTTGACCGAGCCGTCCTCACGGACCAGCTGGATGGCGATGGTGCCGTCGGCCTCGATGACCACGGACTTCTCGTTGGAGCGGAAGTCGTCCTGGCCCATGGTGGCCACGTTGGTCTTGGAGTCTGCGGTCCAGGCGCCCATGGAGTGCGGGTTCTGCCGGGCGTAGTTCTTGACGGACAGCGGTGCACGGCGGTCCGAGTTGCCTTCGCGCAGGACGGGGTTCACGGCGGAGCCCTTGATCTTGTCATAGCGGGAGCGGATGGCGGTCTCTTCGTCCGAGGTGGGGTTGTCCGGGTAATCCGGCAGTGCATAGCCCTGGCCCTGCAGCTCGGCGATGGCCGCCTTCAGCTGCGGGATGGAGGCGCTGATGTTGGGCAGCTTGATGATGTTGGCTTCCGGCGTCTTCGCCAGCTCACCAAGTTCAGCAAGGGCGTCACCGATCTGCTGTTCCGGGGTGAGGTAGTCACCGAACACGGCAATGATGCGGCCGGCGAGCGAGATGTCGCGGGTCTCCACCTCCACACCTGCAGTCGAAGCGAAGGCCTCGATGATGGGCAGGAACGAATAGGTAGCCAGCATCGGCGCTTCGTCGGTGTGGGTGTAGATAATCTTGGACATGCGCGGGCGTCTCCCTGAAGGTCGGCTTGGTTGTGAAATCTTTGTCTATTTCACCAAGTACAACTTACCCGAGGACGCCGGTTTGAACCTTAACGGGCCTCCCGGATTACCCCGGTGAGAGCAGCATTACAGCGATGGAGAACGCCCGACGACGGCACGCTTCCGGGTGCACCGCCGCCGTTGCCACAGGTGGGGCGGTACCGGGCGGCCGCCCGGCTCGTGCCGCCTGATGATTGGTCACGAGTGTGTACAAACGCCGCGCGCGGCGATAAGTTCGCTAAGTCACTCCCGATCCCGGGCCCAACCCCGTTCAGACAGGACAACAATGACACGTACCAGGTCCCTGGCATCCGGCTTCCTGACCTTCTCCGCAGCCGCGGTGCTGGCACTTACGTCCGCCGGCGGGGCTTCCGCCACCCCCGCACCGTCCGACGGTACGTCGAATCCCTCGGTTGCCAGCATCTCAGTCGACGCCGGCGGAGCAGCTGACTACTGGACCCCCGAACGGATGCAAAGCGCCCTTCCAGGTGACACCCTTGCAGGGAAGGCGCTCGAGCGCGGCAACCGCTCCAGCCTCGCCGTGGTGGAGAAGGGCAAGCCCTCCACCACCAAGGGAACCAAGGGAAAGCCCACCATCGCCAAGAGTGAAAACCCCGTCGCCCACATCGGCAAGGTCTTCTTCACCATGGGCACAACCAACTACGTGTGCTCGGGCAACGCCGTCTCCTCCGCGAACGGCAGCACTGTGGCAACGGCCGGACACTGCGTTAACGAAAGTGGCGCCTACGCCACCAACTTCGTCTTCGTGCCCGCCTACGACAACGGCGCAGCCCCCTACGGCAAGTGGACCGCCAAGGCCCTCTACGCCCCCACCCAGTGGGTTTCAACCGGGGACATGACCTATGACACCGGCTTCGCGGTCATGAACCCCTTGAACGGCCAGAAGCTGACAGACGTCGTTGGCGGCTCGGGCACTGCCTTTAACCAGGCCCGCGGCCTGACCTACACGGCCTACGGCTACCCGCAGGCCTCACCGTTCGACGGCACGTCCCTGTGGAGCTGCACCGGCACGGCCAGCAACGATCCCAACAACCCGCAGTTCGGCACCCAGGGCATTCCGTGCGACATGACCGGCGGTTCCTCGGGCGGTCCGTGGTTCATCGGCATCGGATCCGACGGGCTGCAGAACTCGATCAACAGTTACGGCTACAACGGCTCCGCCGTCATGTACGGCCCTTACTGGGGCTCGGTTATCGAGGCCACGTACACCAATGCAGCGAAATCCTAAAGAACCCGCACCGGACCAGGACCCCGTCAGCCATGTCGACCTTGAACAGTCCAGCGAGGAAGTCCTCGAATACTGGACCGAGGAGCGGATGGCTGAAGCCCGGCCCCGGGAGGTAAAACTTCCGGAACCCGGCCCCGGCCCGGCGGCCCGGCACTAACCGCACAACAGACGACGGCGCCCGTCCCCTTCTCAGGGGACGGGCGCCGTCGTCGGTTCAATCCGCCATCGATTGCTCCGTACCCGTGGGGAGCAATCGATGCAGCCGATCAGTGGAAGAAGTGCCGGGCTCCGGTGAAGTACATGGTGATGCCGGCCGCGTTGGCTGCCGCGATGACTTCCTCGTCGCGGACCGAGCCACCGGGCTGGACTACGGCGCGGACACCGGCGTCGATCAGGATCTGCAGGCCATCGGCGAACGGGAAGAACGCGTCCGAAGCCGCCACGGCACCGCGGGCGCGCTCAGGTGCGCCGCTCGCGTCCGCATTCGAGGCGCCGCCGGCGCCGTCGACGTCGGAGGCAACCTCCACGCCCAGCGTGTTGGCCCGCTCAACGGCCAAGCGACAGGAATCGAGCCGGTTCACCTGGCCCATGCCGATGCCCACGGCTGCGCCGTTGTCGGCAATCAGGATGGCGTTCGACTTCGCGGCCCGGCACGCGGTCCAGGCGAAGGCGAGGTCTGCGAGGGTCTTCTCATCCGCGGCCTCACCGGCGGCGAGGGTCCAGTTGGCGGGGTTGTCGCCGTCGGCGTCCACCTTGTCGCTGACCTGGACCAGCATGCCACCGGATACCTGGCGGAACTCCGTCGGATACCGGCCGTAGCCTTCGGGGAGGGCAAGCAGGCGGATGTTCTTCTTTTTGGACAGGATCTCCACGGCCTCGGGTTCAAAGCCGGGGGCGATGACGACCTCGGTGAAGATGTCCTTGACGGTTTTGGCCATGCCGGCGGTGACGGTGCGGTTGGCCGCGATGACGCCGCCGAATGCGGAGACGGGGTCGCAGGCGTGGGCCTTGGCGTGTGCGTCGGCGATGGGGTCGGCGGCGTCCGCGGAGCCGACGGCAACACCGCAGGGGTTGGCGTGCTTAATGATGGCGACGGCGGGTTCGCTGAAGTCGTAGGCGGCGCGCAGGGCGGCGTCGGCATCCACGAAGTTGTTGTAACTCATGGCTTTGCCGTGCAGCTGGTCCGCCTGGGCGATGCCCACCGGCGCAGCCTTGTCCACGTAGAGTGCCGCCTGCTGGTGCGGGTTCTCGCCGTAGCGCAGGACCTCCGAGCGTTCCAGGGAGAGGCCCGCGTAGGCAGGCCAGTCGATGACGCCGTCGCCGTCTTCATCCAGGAACTGGCTGGCGGTCCAGGTGGCCACTGCGTTGTCGTACGCGGCGGTGTGGGCGAACGCCTTGGCAGCGAGGCGGCGGCGGGTCTTCAGGTCGAAGCCGCCGGCGGCAGCGGCCTCAACCACCTGACCGTAGAAGGTCGGGTCCACCACAATGGCGACGGCGGCATGGTTCTTCGCGGCAGAGCGGACCATGGCGGGGCCCCCGATGTCGATCTGCTCAACGACATCGTCCTGCGCGGCACCGGACTTCACCGTCTCCACGAACGGGTAGAGGTTCACCACCACCAGGTCGAAAGCCTCAATGTCCATGCTTTCGAGCGTCTCCATGTGGGCGGGGACGCGGCGGTCGGCCAGGATGCCGCCGTGGACGCGGGGGTGCAGCGTCTTGACGCGTCCATCCAGCATTTCCGGGGAACCGGTGACTTCCTCAACCTCTTGCACGGGGATGCCGGCGGCGGCGATCTTCTTGGCCGTGGAACCGGTGGAGACGAGCTTCACGCCGGCTGCGTGCAGGCCCGTAGCGAGTTCCTCCAGACCGGTTTTGTCGTACACCGAGATGAGGGCCCGGCGGATGGGTACACGGTCAATGGATACGCGCTCATGCTGCGTGAAGCTCACAAATGTCTCCGTCTTATCTCGCGGAACAGGGCCGCGGTTGGTGGGGATACGGCCAGTTTATCGCGAAGGCAGCGGTTACCCCCTGTGTGCTCCGGAGTGTGAACGTCCGCGGGCCCGGATAGAGTCTTCAGCAGGAGGCGGCGATGAATACTTACACCACTGTGCCCAGCGGCGAACAGGTGGTCCAGGAACTGCCCTGGCGATGGAAAGTCCAGGGCAGGATATTCCTGATCGGGGGCCTCGGCTTCATGTTCGACGCCTGGGACGTGACCCTTAATGGCATCCTCATCCCGCTGCTGTCCACGCATTGGGCCCTGACACCGGGCGAGGCCGCATGGGTGGGTACGGCGAACCTGATCGGGATGGCCCTCGGGGCGTTCGCCTGGGGCACCATTGCGGACACCGTGGGCCGCAAAAAGGCGTTCACGGCCACGCTGCTCCTGTTTTCCATCTTCACCGTACTTGGCGCTTTCTCACCCGACTTCATGTGGTTCTGCATCTTCAGGTTCCTGGCTGGTTTCGGACTGGGCGGCTGCATTCCGGTGGACTACGCCCTGGTGGGTGAGTTCACGCCGCGGAAGCAGCGCGGCAAGGTCCTGACGGCCATGGACGGCTGGTGGCCCATTGGCGCGGCCCTGGCCGGGTTCGTCTCGGCCGGCCTGGTGGCCCTGAACGGTGACTGGCGACTGACCATGCTGGTGATGGTGCTCCCGGCCCTGCTGGTGTTCTGGGTCCGGCGGAGCGTCCCCGAGTCCCCCTTGTTCCTGATCCGAAAGGGCCGGCGGGAAGAAGCGGCCAGGATTATTGACGGGCTGGTGGTGGCCACAGGCGCCGAATCCCGGGCCTACAGCCTGCCCGATGCCAAGGATGCCCCGAGGCTTTCGGCCGGCAGCGCCTGGACCCAGCTGCGCTCTGTCTGGCAGTTCAACTGGAAAATCACCACCGCCGCCTGGGCCCTGTTCTTCAGCATCCTGCTGGTCTATTACCTGTCCCTGACCTGGATGCCCAGGATCCTGATCGGCGCCGGATTCGCCGAGTACAAGGCGTTCGTCACCACGGCGTCCATGGCCGCCGTCGGCTTCCTCGGCGTGGTGGCGGCAGCCCTGCTCGTGGAACGTGTGGGGCGCAAGTGGATCCTGGCCATCACCGGACCGCTGTCCGCCCTGACCCTGGTGATCGTGGCGTTCGTGGTGGACATTCCCACGGCCGCGGTGTTCTGGCTGCTGGTCTTCGGGTTCGTGGTGCAGGTGGCCATCCCGGTGCTCTATGCGTACGTCTCCGAGCTCTACCCCACGGAACTGCGGGGCAGCGGCTTTGGCTGGGCATCAACGTTTTCCCGCCTGGGCGCCGGCTTTGGGCCGCTGATCTTCGCCAACTACTTTTGGCCGGAACTGGGCCTCGCCACGTCCTTTGCGCTGGCGGGTGCCCTGGTGCTGCTGTCGGTGCTGTGGATGGCTTTCTTCTCCCCGGAAACCCGCCAGCGCCGCCTCCAGTAGGGTTGACCGCTACGCGTACGAGGGGTCTGCGGCGAGGGCGGCCAGGGTGGACACCAGCAGCCGGCGCTCCACGACCTTGATGCGCTCGTGCAGCGTCTCCTCGGTGTCCGAGTCCTCGATGGTCACGGCCTCCTGGGCAATGATGGGCCCGGTGTCAACGCCGGCGTCGGCCCAGTGCACGGTGCAGCCGGTCACCTTCACGCCGTAGGCCATGGCATCCCGTACGCCGTGGGCCCCGGGAAAGGCCGGCAGCAGGGCGGGGTGGGTGTTCAGGTACCTGCCCTTGAATGCGTCAATGAACTCGGGGCTGACGATCCGCATGAAGCCGGAGGACACCACCACGTCTGGCTTGAAGGCGGCCACGGCCTCGGTCAGGGCGGCGTTCCAGTCCGCACGGTCCCGGTACGACCTGAAGTCCACCACAAACGTGGGGATGCCTGCCGCGGCGGAACGTTCGACGCCGAAGGTCCCCTCCCTGTCGGCCCCCACCGCGGCGATTTCCACGTCGAGTTCCCCCGCCTTGACGGCGTCGATGACTGCTTGGAGATTGGACCCGGTGCCGGAGACGAGGACGACGATACGCATTGGTCCAGCTTAGGTGCACGCTCGCGTACGCTGGAAAACATGAACAGCCAACCGGGCCGGGGCGTCCAGCAACAGGCCAAACCCCCGCTCAGCGAGGCAGCAAAGGCCTCCCGCACCAAGACCTTTGCCCTGTTCCGGATGTTCCTGGTTTCGGTCCTCGGCGCTCTGTTCGTCTACCAGTTGGACGTCAGCTACCTGTGGTTGTCAACTGTCCTCACGGCAGCCGGCCTGGCCCTGGGGATCTCCCTGCTGGTCAGGGCTATCCGGTTGAAGGAATCAAAACTGGTCCTGGTTGGCACCATCTCGGGCCTGGTGATGGCCGTGGTCATGGTGCCGCTGCTCGTGACCGCCATGGTCTTCTTCAACCAGGTGCGCGACTACCAAGGATGCATGGGACGGGCGCTGACGGACCGGGCGACTAATGCGTGCGTGACGCAGTTCCAAAATTTCTTACCCACCAAAGTGGGTTAGCGCGCCGGCGAAGCGACTAGCTGACGAGTTCGGCGTCCCGTTCCGCGGCCCCGCTTTCCTCACGTTCCAGCCACGGCCCGGCCGCGTAGCCAATGACGACGCCGATGCCGACCTCGGCCGCCACCCACAGGCCGGTCCAGAGCGGGTCGGGTCCGATATCCGTTAGTCGGCCGAGTCCCGCGGACCCCCTCGCCACCCAGGAAAGGCACATCGTCAACACCCCGGCGGCCAGCCCGGTGAGTGCCCCGAGCACCAGGGTGGAAACGGTGGCGGTGAACCAGCGTGCATGGATCTTGATGGCGAGCCATTCGTCGAAGTGGTTCTCCCCCTCCCGAAGGAACCACCACCCGGCCACGACGCCGGCCAGCACCGGTACGAGCAACGCCACGAACGCGTAGTCCATGGGGCCGGACGGGATGGCCGCCAGGACCGGAACGGATGGCATGGGCCCCACCGCGGTGCCCAGCGGCCCCGCCTGGGACCCCACGCCCATGGCGAAACCGGCGCCTGAGGTCCAGGCGAGGGCGAAAACCACCAGGTTCGGCAGGAAGCCGAGCTGCGCGATGGTGAGGGCGGCGCCTCCTACCGGACCGGCGTCGAGCGCCTCATAGACAGAAACCACGAGGTTCCAGTGGATGAACAGGTCCACGGCCAGCAGCACTGCGGCCAAGGTAAGGGCCGACACCACGGCCACGAAGCCGGCCTTCGCGGCAGAGCCAAAGTATGAGCCCGCCCAGCGGGAGTGCTGGCTGGTGCGCGAAATCCAGTCCACCGCGTCGACGCCGATGAGCCGGCTCCAGGAGCCTGCTTCCCTGCGGGCGCCGATCACCATGCCGAGTCCGTAGGGAATGAGCGGCACCAGCATGGCATACCAGAGATTGATGACGACGTCGGTGCTGCGGCACACGAAACCGGTGGCTGCACCGAAGGCGGCGTAAACCAGCCATGAGCCCAGAAGGGCCTGCCATAGCTGGTCGGTGTAGGAGGCCCGGGCCAGGCGGCGGCCGGCGCGCCAGGCCAGCAGGAAGGGGATCAGGGTCAGGCCGAGGGGAATCAGGTTCAGGATGTCCGAGCCGGCATGAGCTGCCGGGGCCGGCCCCGCTCCCGTGAGTTCCAGTGGCACGCCATGGACCAGGAGCCAGGACTGGCCGGCCAAACGGGCCAATACCTCGAACTGCCCGTTCTGGAAACCCGCAGTGGCCCAGACGGCGACAATGGGGGCTATCACCACCAGCGCGGAAATGACGGCCGCCTGTGCTGTTTCAAGGGCGCCCTGCAGCCACAACGGCATGGGGAGGCCACGGTTTCCGGTCTGATCAGCACGCAGTTTCATCGTCTTCCATGGTGTCACGCCGGGTGCCTCCTGCCCGCGAACGACAGGCTCCGCGGCGGCACTGGGTGAACAATCAAGTGGGGATGCGACCGGCGCTTTTCCAAGGGCCTCGCCGTAAAATTGGTATCTAAACCAACACCCGCCCACCCGGGCGCAGTGCGATGTGTTTCGGCGCCGGACATTTGCCGCGCCGGCCAATGACCCGGATCCGTAAACCGGGAAACAGGAGCCGCGAATGAGAGATGAACCGTAAGTTCTGACGATATTCGTCCTACTGGCTGGTGCACCCACGGCATACAGCGTGGTTGCACCAGCGCTTAGCGGTGCGGCGCCGGGAACCCCCAAGGTTCCCGGCGCCGTTCACTGCCAAAGGGGCCAGGTCAGTGGCCGTACTTCCGAAGCCGGGGTGCGGTGTCGCGTTCGGAGCTGATTCCGGCGGTGGGGGTGCCGGCGTTCAGGTCGGCGTCGCCCTGCAGGTCCACGTCTCCGGCGTCGGAGTCCATGCCGGTCCGGGCTTCCGAATACGTCCGTGCGCCGCGGTCGTAGTACGTGTACAGCCGGTCCTCTTCTTCAGGGGTGAGGTGGCCGCCAGCGTCCACCCGGGGAGCGTCCTTCACGTGCTCCTTGGTGAACGGGACCACCAGGTCCTCTCCCTCGCTGCGGGCCCCTTCGACCGGGACGAAGGTCTCGGACGTGCCAAAGAGGCCGGTCTTGACGGTGACCCAAGTGGGCTCGCCCGTGTCGTCGTCAGCGTACAGCTGGCCGATCGAGCCGATCTTCGCACCATCGGTACCCACGACGTTGCCGCCCTTGGCCAGCAGGCTTTCGAGGTTTTCCCTGTTGAGCATGACGTCTCCTTGGTTGTGTCTTTGTACCGGGTTTGCCAGCCCGGAGCCCGGGCACCGGGTCACCCCGGTGTCCGGCCCCTGCCCCGGCTGCTTGAGGCTAGTGCTGGCTACCCGTTTAACGTAAGCATGCTTAGCATCAAATGCCAAGCTTACTTAGTAGTTTTCCTGGTTGAGGGGGCAGCTGTTCACCCAACCTTTCCCTGCGGGTCATGCCCCCTCCCCCGCCATTTCAAGGCGGCCACCCACGGTTGAAGGGTGAGGATCGCAATCGTTGCCGAATCATTTTTGCCGCTGATGAATGGCGTCACCCATTCAATCCTGCGGGTCCTGGACCACCTCCAGGACCGGGGCGACGACGTCCTGGTCATCGCCCCGTCCGCCCATGACGGACAGGCGCCGGGACGGGTCAAGGGCGCTGCGGTCCACCGGCTTCCCGCGGTTCCGCTGGCGGGATACACGAACGTGCGGGTGGCACTGGGAGGTGTGTACCGGGTCAAGCGAATCCTTGCCGAGTACGCCCCTGACGTGGTGCACCTTGCCTCGCCGTTCGTGCTGGGCTGGCGGGCCGCCCAGGCTGCCCATCAGCTCGGCATCCCGTCGGTGGCCATCTACCAGACCGAGGTTCCCAGTTACGCCGCCCGGTACGGAGTGCCGTTCCTGGAGAACTGGGCCTGGAACCGGGTCGAGAACATCCACCTGCTGGCCACCCGCACCCTGGTGCCGTCCACGTTCGCGCTGAACCAGTTGCGCGGGCGGGGGATCCCCCGGGTGCGGATGTGGCGGCGCGGGGTGGACACCGCGCGGTTCTCGCCGGGAAAGCGCGACGACGGGTGGCGGGCTTCGGTTGCCCCCGGCGGCGAGCGGATCATCGGCTACGTCGGCCGGCTCGCGGTGGAAAAGCAGGTGGAAGACCTTGCCGCGCTGGCCGGGCTCCCCAACTCGAAGCTGGTGGTGGTGGGCGACGGGCCGCAGCGGGCCGCACTGGAAGCCGCGCTCCCCGGTGCAGCCTTCACGGGATTCCTGGGCGGTGATGAGTTGGCACGCGCCGTGGCGTCGTTCGACTTGTTCGTCCATCCGGGCGAGTTCGAAACCTTCTGCCAAACCATCCAGGAGGCCATGGCATCGGGCGTGCCGGTGGTGGCCACGGGCCGGGGCGGCCCCCTGGATCTGGTCGAGAATTCACGGACGGGTTGGCTGTACGAGCCGGGCGACTTGTCCGCCATGCGTGCCCGTGTGCAGGACCTGATGGGCGACGATGCCAAGCGCCGCGCGTTCGCCGCCGCGGCACACGCCTCCGTGCAGGACCGAACCTGGCCCGCCCTCTGCACCGAACTGGTGCAGCACTACGCCGACGTCATCGCGGACGTCCAGATGGCAACGGCGGTCAACAGCAAGGGAGCAACCCTGTGAAAATCTCCGTGATCGGCTGCGGTTACCTCGGAGCAGTCCACGCTGCAACGCTGGCTTCCATGGGCCATACCGTGATTGGCATCGACGTCGATCCCCGCAAGGTGGCGCAGCTGTCCAGCGGCGCGGCACCGTTCCACGAGCCCGGACTCGATGAGCTCCTCCGGGACGGCCTCGCCACCGGCCGGCTGCGCTTCTCCACCGACCCCGCCGGGGCCAAGGCAGCGCAGGTGCACTTCCTGTGCGTGGGGACGCCGCAAGAGAAGACGTCCGACGCCGCCGACCTCACCTTCCTCGTCTCCGCTTCGGAAGCCTTGCTGCCGCACCTGGCCGCGGGCGCCGTCGTCGTTGGCAAATCAACCGTGCCCGTGGGCACCGTGGACATGCTCCGCGGTGTGCTGGCGCCGCGGCCTGACGTACTGGTGGGTTGGAATCCCGAGTTCCTGCGGCAGGGAACCGCCGTCAAGGATTCCCTGGTGCCGGACCGGCTGGTGTACGGCGTGGAAGGGGGCCGGGCCGCCGCCTTCAACCGCGACACCGGCGCGCCGCTGGGCGTGACGGCGGCACTGGACGCCGTCTACGAACCGCTGCTACGCGCCGGAATCCCCCGGCTGGTCTGCAACTTTGCCACGGCGGAACTCATCAAGTCGGCCGCGAACGCATACCTTGCCACCAAGGTCAGCTTCATCAATGCCGTCGCCGAATTGTGCGACGCCGCGGGAGCCGATGTCAGCGAACTCGGCGAAGCGATGGGGCTGGATCCGAGGATCGGCAGCCGCTACCTGCACGCGGGCCTGGGCTTCGGCGGAGGCTGCCTTCCCAAGGACATCCGCAGTTTCCGGACCCAGGCCGCGGCGCTGGGCGTCCCTGCCGTGGAGGACTGGATGGGCCTGGTCGACTCGGTGAACCTGGACCAACGGGCGCGCACGGTGGGCCTGGCAGCGGCTATGTGCGGAGGCTCGCTGGCAGGGCGTTCCATCACTGTGCTCGGAGCCTCCTTCAAGCCGGACACGGATGACATCCGCGACTCCCCCGCCCTGGACGTGGCGGACCGGCTGGCCGCCGCCGGCGCGCACGTTACCGTGACGGACCCCAAGGCGGTGAACCACGCGTGGCGCCGCTACCCCGGGCTCCGGTTCGAGGTGTCCACCAGGCGGGCACTCCAGGACGCAGAGCTGGTGCTGCTGCTGACCGAATGGGACGAGTACCGGCAGCTTTGCCCTGCCGCCACCGGCAGGCTGGTCCGACGCCGGGCGGTCCTGGACGCGCGGAACGTGCTGGACGCCGCGGCATGGCAGGCAGACGGCTGGACCGTGCGGGGGCTTGGAACGTCCGCCGCGGTCATGGCCGCAGCTGCGGCCGGCTGAGGTTCAGCCCAGGAGCCCCAGATCGGCGAACGCCAATGCGACACCTGCCCCTGCCGGTCCGGCGGTGGTCCTGTCGGCCACGGCGAGGACTGCCGGGTGGCCGCCTTCGACGGCAATGCCCACCCCGGCGTATTCGAGCATTTCAATATCGTTGGCACTGTCACCGATGGCAACAATGTCCGCCCGGTGGAGGCCAAGCCGGGCCTCCACCACCTGGATGCCCACCGCTTTGTGCGTGCCCGCCATGAAGATCTCCCCCGCGCGGTCTCCCAGCGCCGAAAGCGAACTGGGGATCAGCCCGACGCCGGGACCGAGCTTATCCATCAGCCGCCTCAGCGGGACCGTCGAATCGAAGACCGAGATCTTGGCATAGGAGGTGCTGCGGAGGTCGTCGCTGTACTGCATCGGACCCAGGATGTCCTCCAGCGGATCAACGGCGGTGCTGAGGACTCCATCGTGCCGGGGGCGGCCGGCGAAGATGGGCCCCAGGACCTCCCTCAGCCGCTGGTCCACGCCGGTGCGGCCGTGCAGGGCCTCGGGTGCTTCCAGGATGTAGGCGGCCCCGTGGGCATCGAGGGTTTCCACGATGAGCGCCCCCAGGTCCGGCTCAAAGCGCTGGTCCCGAAGGACCTCACCGTCGACTTCCACCCTGGCGCCGGCCCCGGTGATGGTCCCGTCGAAGCCGGCGTCCAGGATGTGGCCGGGCACCATGGACAGCGGGCGCCCGGTGCAGACGAACACCAGATGGCCCAGCCCGCGGGCGGTCCGGACCGCGTCCACGTGGGCATCCGGGGCCAGGCCGTGGTCCGCATACGTACCGTCGATATCGAGGAACACGGCACGCGGCCTGGCGGACTGGCTTGGCATGCCTGGGCTCCTTGGTCAATTGCGGGACATCCAAATCCTATCCCCGGCCCCTGGTTCACCAGGGTGGACTACGGTGGCCTGCTCCGCCTTAAGTGACAGCCATCCTGTGATATTCAAAGCCTTGCACAACAAATAAGCCTGCTGATTGAATAAGGGAACCGGAAATGGGGGCCCGGCACAACTTACTGACAAGGAGTGACAACATGGGCATTCTCGGATTTCTCATTTTGGGCCTGATCGCCGGCGCTATTGCCAAGGCCATCCTTCCGGGCCGCCAAGGCGGCGGCTGGGTGGTAACCATGGTTCTCGGAGTTGTGGGGGCCATCCTGGGCGGCTGGATCGGATCGCTTATTTTCGGCGGCGGACTGGCCGAATTCTTCGACCTTCGGACATGGCTGCTGGCGATCCTCGGCTCGATCATCGTGCTGCTGGTCTACGGAGCAATCACCAACCGCAGCGGCCGCAGGGCATAGCCGCACCACCGTCTTTACCATCAGTAAAAAGGCGCCGGACTCCGCGCAGGAGACCGGCGCCTTTTCACATTCCCGAAGAACGCATCCGCAAAAGGGAAACCCGCCCAACAGCTTTGCCGGTGAGCCGCCCAATTTGGGGATCTGCCCTTTATGATGGCCAAGGGGTGGTGTTATGACCGGTATTTCGGGCCGTGGCAATGATGTGGCATTACAAATTTTTGGCGCGGCCATGAATGCCAGTCCGGACGCCCTCCTGGCACTGGACGCCGACGGCATGGTTCTCTGCGCCAACGCCGCTGCGGCCCGGCTCTTTGGGTTGCCCCAGGACGCGTTTGCCGGCCTGGACCACCGGCCCCTGATCGCCGAAGGATTCCGCGGTGAGGTGGCGAACCTGTTCCGGCAGCTCCTGGCCCACCCTGACCAACCGCAGCCGCCGCGTGAGATCGCGGGCCTCCGCAGCGATGGATCCGAGTTCCCCCTGGAGGTTGCCGCTGCGGTCCTCCCCGCCGGGCCGCTGTCCGATCCCGCCCTCATTCCTGCCGGGGACACCGGCCCTGCCGGAGCACGCCTCCTGCTCTCCGCCCGGGGCACAGCACACCGCCAAGCCACCAACGAAAGCCTTCGCGAAGCCATGTCACTGCTCACGGCCACCCTGGAATCCACGGCGGACGGAATCCTGGTGATGGGCGTTGATGGCAGTGTGGCCGGATTCAACGAGCAGTTCCTCACCATGTGGGGCATCCCGCCCGCCTTGTTGGAAGCGGACAGCGAGGAGCCTGCGGTCCGAGTGGTGATGGCCCAGGTGGCCGACCCTGTTTCCTTCACGGCCCGGCTGAACGAAGTCCAGAAGGACCCGTCTGCCGAAAGCCACGACGTCGTCGAGTTGCTCGACGGGCGGACCTTTGAACGGTACTCACGCCCGCAACGGGTGGGTGAGAAGATCGTAGGCCGGGTGTGGAGTTTCCGGGATGCGACGCCCCGGCGGAAGGCACAGGAACAGGTGCACCAGGCGTTGAAGGACCTCGCGGAACAGGCCGAGAAGCTACGGGCCATGGCTTTCCAGGACCCGCTGACCGGGCTCGCCAACCGGGCGGTGTTCAACGAGGCCTTGGCCAACTCGCTGGCGGAGCCACGGCTGAAGACGGTCGACGTCCTGCTCCTTGACCTGGACGACTTCAAGGAGGTCAATGACATCCTTGGCCACCAGGCCGGCGACGACATGCTGGTGGAGGTGGCGCGCCGGCTCCGCGGCTGTACACCTACGGCGGACGTGGTGGCACGCCTTGGCGGCGACGAATTCGTGGTG
Organism: Pseudarthrobacter sp. AG30; assembly: GCF_003116525.1. Taxonomy (NCBI): domain Bacteria; kingdom Bacillati; phylum Actinomycetota; class Actinomycetes; order Micrococcales; family Micrococcaceae; genus Pseudarthrobacter; species Pseudarthrobacter sp. AG30. Next base: position 235,274 of record NZ_QEHL01000017.1, read on the forward strand.
CTCCTGACGGCCTGCCCCGACCCCGACGAGATCGCGGCGTGCATTGTGCGGTGCCTGCATGTGCCGGTGACCATCGGTGGCACCGTCCTGCGTCCGAGCCTGAGCCTGGGGCTTGCCTCCCTGGGGCAGGACAGCGTGGGTCCCTCCGAACTGCTCAGGCACGCGGACATCGCCATGTACGCGGCCAAGGCTGCGGGCAAGAACCGTTTCCTGCGCTTCCACCCGGACATGATGCAGGCGCTGGTGCAGCGGACGCACATGGAAAGCGGCCTGCAATTGGCGGTTCCGCGCGGCGAGATCACGGTCGATTTCCAACCGATCGTTTCGCACCGCATGGGGCAGGTAGTCCAGCTGGAGGCGCTGGCCCGGTGGGACCGCGGCGGTGAACGGGTGCCGCCGTCGATCTTCATTCCGCTCGCCGAGCGCACCGGCCTGATCAATGAGATCGGAGCAGAGGTGATGGCCAGCGGCATGGTGCAGCTGGCGCGCTGGCTGAGCGAGGATCCGTCCCGGTCGCTCGCCGTGAACGTTTCCGGCGTCCAACTGCAGGAGCGGGACTTTGCCGAGACGGTCCTCAAGCTCGCGGAAGCCAGCGGGGTGGCCCCCTACCAGCTTGTCCTGGAAGTCACCGAAAGTGTCTTCTTCGACGCGGACGGCGACCTGATCGACCAGCTGGGAACCCTGCGCGCCGCCGGCGCCCGGGTGGCGCTGGACGACTTCGGCACTGGGTATTCCTCGCTTGGCCGGTTGCAGGACCTGCCCGTGGACACGGTCAAGATCGACAAAACCTTTGTCTCAATGGTGCGGACCGGAAACGAGCGGCTGCCGATCCTCAGCTCCATGATCAACATGGCCCACAGCCTGGGCCTGACCGTCACCGCGGAAGGGATCGAGACGGCGGCGCAAGCAGACTATCTGACCGCCCTGGACTGCGACTCCCTTCAGGGCTACCTGTTCTCACTGCCGGAGCCGGGCGACCGGCTGATACCGGCCCTGCATCACGCCGAAGAGGCGCTGAATGCTTTGAAAGGACGTTAGGGCGGGAAGGCCTAGGCCGCTTCCCGGCCGGATTGCCGCGGCTTCTTCGCGGGCAGAGGAGGGCGTGAGGCTTGCGCCGCAGCGGGAGAAGGCGTCACGGCATCTGCCTCGGCTGGGCCCGCAGGCACGGCGGAGGGCGCAGTAGTGGATTCCGACGGTGCCTCACCGCTGAAGATCTCCGCCTCGAATTCAGTGCGGGCTTCAGGAGCGGCGGCGCGGTTGCGGCGCCAGCGGCGGACCAGGTCGATGCCGGCCACCAGTCCGGCGACGGGGCTGAGGACTGCAGCGGAGTAGACGAACAGCAGCCAGGTCAGGGTGGTCAGCGGCGGCTGGTTGTTGTTCAGCAGCGACAGCCCGCCGAGCAATCCCACCACCCAGAAGAGCAGCACGGCCGCCAGCACGGATCCGGCAGGAAAATACTGGTTGGTCACGATTTTCTTCAGGGTTTCCATGCACTTCCTCCTGCCTGGCCCGGGGACGGCAAAGGCCGTTCAAGACAAGTATGGGGCCCGGCCCGTGCGAAACTGCGCAAGACGCCACGGCGAGTGACCAAACTAACCCGGCCGCCCGGCGTCGTACGGATTTCCGGGCCGAAGAAGCCCCGCAGAACCCTTCCGCCCGGCGCCTCCGGACACATAGCGTAGGGCTGACCACTCGATCAATGGAGGACCCATGCGCAAAGTCACTGCCGGCCTGTTCCACTCAGTTGACGGGGTGGTGTCAGAACCATTCAAGTTCCAGTTCGACAGCTTCGATGAGGAACTCGGCCACGGGCTGACCCGGATGATGAACACCGTGGACACAGTGGTGCTGGGCCGTGTCAGCTACCAGGAGTGGGCGGGCTACTGGCCCAACGCCTCCGCCGACCAGGACTTTGCCGCCTTCATCAACCCCGTGGAGAAGTACGTGGCGTCGCGGACACTGGCGGGGCCGCTGGAGTGGGAGAACTCCCGGCTGATGGATGCACCGCTCGAGGACTTCGTGGCGGCCCTGAAGGAGCGCGAAGGCGGGGAGATCGCCGTGTGCGGCAGCATCTCCGTGGTGCGGCAGCTGCTGTTTGCCGGGCTGCTGGATTCGCTTCAACTGATGACCCACCCGGTCATTGCGGGCACCGGCCGCCGCCTGTTTAAGGACGGCGACCCGTTGACCCGCCTGGAGCTGCAGGAGCAGTCCCGGACCAGTAAGGGGAACGTGCTCAGCACGTACGGAGTCCGCGCCGGCTAGGTCATGCCGCCAGCCGTGCCCCGAACAGCTCCTCCGCGAGCCGGGGCAGGTGTTCCGGCACGTCCGCTTCGGTTCCGTGTTCGCCGCGGCCGAGGAAGACGGCGGTGCCGCGGATCCCGTCCAGGTCCAGGCCGCATTCGTGCATGAGCTGGCCTGCACGGAAATTCACCGGCAGCAGCATGGCCACGCTTTCGGCGTTCAGGTACACGTGCCAGTCGCCGCGGATCACGGATTCAAGGGGCCCGTCCACCAGGGATTCCAGGGCCTGCGGCTCCGCTCCCACCTGCTCCATGCGGATGGGCTCGGCGTTGTTGGCCGGTACAACGAGTGCTTGGTACGTTCTGCTGTCCATGATTGGTCTCTCCACAGGGTTTAACATGCGGGGAGGGTGTGGTGTTCCCGGGCCGGGCGCGGGCGAGTGGACCGTGCCCAGCCGACTACAAAGCGGCGACGGCGGCGATGTCACCCGGAGTGGTCCGGCAACAACCCCCGATGATCCGGGCACCCCCTTCGCGCCAGGCAGGGACTCCGCCGGCGAGGTCCTGTGGTGCCCCGTCCGGCGTCCCGCCGATTGCGGGCACACCCCACGTCTTGGTCTCCGCGTGGTACGTTTCGCCGGAATTCGGGTAAGCCAGCAGGGGCTTGTCCGTGTACTGCCGCAAGGCTGCAAGTGCCGGAGCCACCAGGTGCAGGGGCACGCAATTGACCCCGACTGCGGCAACGTGAGGGTGCATATCGAGAAGCCAGGCCACGTCCGCCAGGGGTGTGCCGTCGCTGATACTGGCGCCGTCGCGCAGCGTAAAGGAAAACCAGGACTCGACGCCGGCTTCCGCAGTGAGCGCCAGCAAGGCCTCCGCCTCGGCGAAGGAGGGCAGCGTTTCGCAGGCCAGGAGGTCGACGCCGGACTGAACCAGGGCATTGATGCGGGGCCCGTGGAAAGCACGGAATTCCGCGGGGTTGAGGACGTAATCGCCGCGGTACTCAGACCCATCTGCGAGGTAGGCGCCGTACGGACCGACCGATCCAGCGATGAGCAGGGGACCGGCGTCAGGGTGGTCCGCCAGGTGCTCCCGCCGGGCCTCCTCCGCGAGCCGGACCGACAAACCAACAAGGTCCAAGGCCTCCTGCCGGCCGATCCCCCGGGCAGCAAATCCTTGCGGCGTGGCCTGGTAGCTGGCGGTGGTTGCGATGTTCGCCCCGGCGGCGAAGTAGTCCCGGTGCACGTCCCTGATGAGTTCGGGTTGCTCCAGGAGGACCTTGGCGGACCACAGCGGATCGTTCAAGTCGCAGCCGCGCGCTTCAAGTTCGGTGGCGAGGGCGCCATCGGAGACTAGGGTCCTGCCTCCAAGCGAGGTGGCAAGGGAAAGACGGTGGGGCATCGCAACTCCGGTCGATTTGTGCGGTTTTACTCATTATAGACAAGTTTCCATGCTTGTAATGAATATCACTCTGTGTCACCATGACTGCATTGATGACCACCCCAGAGGAGAATTTCGTGAGTGTGCACCTGAACAGCGTCCGTAAGCTGCGGGTCCATTGGCCCATCAGCGCAGAAACCTTCAGCCGCATCGCAGCCGGAAACGCTGACGCGGTCCAGCAGGATCCAGGGCTGGCAAAACTCCTGAAGGCCGTTGAACAGTTTCCCGACCTTGGTGATTTCGGAAACTACAAGCACGTCTTCGAATCCGGAATCGGGTTCGAGGGATTCTCCTGCGGCGAGGGGGCGACGCCCACCCTCGGCCGGGTAGGCGAGCAAACGCTTTCGCCCACGTTCGTCTTCACCACCTATTTTGATTCCGCCTTGGACGATTCCGTCCTGGAGCGTGCCATGCAGGAACTTGTGGCCATCCACCCGTGGGAACTGCCCGTCATCGAGGTGACCGGCCCACTCAGCGTTGCCGGAAGACTGCACCGCAATACTCCTTCAAAGGCGGCATCATGACCCTCACCACCACCGCCGCTTGGCCGGCACTGCAGTCCGCACTGGCAGGCAGGACGTTTACGGACCTCACCCACGCCTTCCACCCGGGCCAGCCGCGTTTCGCCGCTTTTCCGGACGAAAGCCGGGAAGCGCTTTTCGATCTTGAAAAAGGCGACGGATTCACGGCCCACCGGTATTCGATCGTGGGGCAATGGGGAACGCATGTGGACCCCCCGTCCCACTTCATCCGCGGGGGCCGCACCCTCGACCGGATTCCGGTCCAGGACATGATCCTGCCCCTTGTGGTGCTGGACATCACCCGGCGCGTCGAGGAAGATCCTGACGCCACCCCTGCCTTGGAGGATGTGCGGGCGTGGGAGGACCGGAACGGAACCATACCCGCAGAATCCTTCGTCGCCCTGAGGACCGGCTGGAGCCGGCGGTGGCCGGACGGGGAGGCCATGGCCAACAGGGATGCAGACGGCGTGAGCCATACACCGGGCTGGTCCCGGGAGGTCCTTTCCTTCCTGATCGAGGAACGTTCGGTCTCGGCTGTCGGGCACGAGCAGACGGATACGGACCCGGGGTTGGCCACGTCCCGGGGAGACTTCGGCCTGGAAACCTATATCCTCGCCCAGGACCGCTGGCAGATAGAGCTGCTGGCGGACCTGGCCGGGCTCCCGGAGTCCGGGGCCGTGGTGGTGGCCAGCTGGGCAAAGCCACGCGAAGGCAGCGGCTTTCCCGCCCGCGTCTTCGCCATCTCCTGACCGCCACAAAGGGGCATCTAGACTCGGACCATGGTGACGACAACAAGCATGGGGCGGGGAATCATGGCAGTCCTGGCCGCCGGGGAGCGCCACGCGCGCGGCCTCCCCGGCGGCACGGTGGCCGAGATCGCCGCAGACCTCGGCAAGGACCGCAGCCAGGTCTCCAGGAGCCTGCGGACAGCGGAGCAGGAGGGTTTCCTGCAGCGGACGCCACAGCGCACTTTTGCCTTGGACTGGAGTGTCTTGACGGACGCCCATCTGCTGACCCGCCGTCGGCTGCATTCGGACGGGGCGGCCGCGCTGGACCACCTTGCGGGCCAGACCGACGAGGGGTGTTTCCTGGGGGTTCTCAGCGGCAACAGCACTGTGACTGTGGGGGAAAGCATCCCCGAGAGCAGCAGAATGGTGGGGTCCTGGCTGGGCCGGCCGTACCCTGCCTACTGCAGTGACGCCGGGCAGGCGCTCTTTTGGGAAACCTCCGATGACGCAGTCCGTACGATCTTCGCGGGCGTAACTTTCCAACAGCACGGCCCCAACACTCCGGCCAACGTTGAGGAATTCCTGGAGCGCCTAAGGGTGGCACGCCTGCGCGGTTATTCAGTCGTCGACGAGGAAGCCGAACCGGGTCTCTACTCCCTGGCCGTGCCCGTGAGGGATTTCAGGGGTGGAGTCGTGGCCGCGCTCCAGGTGGTTGGGCTGAAAAGCCGCATCGAACCCAGGCAAGCCGAACATGCAAAGGCGCTCCGAAGCGAAGGTGAATGGCTTGAAGCCATGCTCGGAGGGCATTCGCCGAACGACCATCCGTAGCCCCTGCGGACGGCATTACCGGGGCACGGGGAGACGGCCGGATCCGAGCCTGTCTGCGGCCCCGGCGAGGATATCCGCCACTTCCCCGGCCCGGCCGTCAACATCGGCACGGCCACCCAGCACACTGAGCGACGCCAGGATGCCGCCCTCCGGATCGCGGATGGGTACGGCCACTTCAGTGATGCCGTGCTCGAACTCTTCGGCCGCTACGACGTAACCCTTGGGCTTGTCCCTGGCCATCAGCTCCCAGGCCTCCGCGCTGGAATGCGGGGCTCCGGGGCCTCCGACCCCTACGAAGTTCACGTCGGCAAGCAACGCCTCAAAACCTCGCCGCCTATGGTCCCACAGCAGGGCCCGCCCCGCTCCCGTGCACCAGACGGGGGTGACCATGCCGGGCTGGACGAAGCTGCCGGCCTGCGAATCGTTGCTGGACGCCAGCAGCAGGATGGCCCGGTAACCGTCACGGACGGATACCCTGGCACGCAGCCCCGTGGAGGCCACCAGGGTCTCGAGTTCCGCTCCCGCGTCCCGTACCCAACCGGTGTTAAGTGTGGCGGCAAGGCTGAAGAAGCCGCTTCCCACCCGGAACGGGCCCCGCTCGCGCCGCTCCAGCAGGCCAAGGTCGCAGAGCTCCTGAGTCAGGCGGGAGACGCGGCTCTGGTCCATATCCAGTTCGGCGGCCAGTTGCGAGACGCCCAAGAGCTGCTTGCCGGCCTTTTCCCGGTCAACCACCAGGCGCACGATCCGCAGCCCCTGCGCCAGGGATGACGCCTCAGGGGAGTTATCCACGCTTACTGCTCCTTCCGACCGGCAACCACCCTATCCTCACACGGGCTTGGCTTTCACAGCCCCAAAGCGCACCGGGCCCCGCCCAACAGGCGGGGCCCGGTGCTGGTGGTTCAGCTGTCCTCATCAGGCCCCAATACGACCTTTTGCGCTAGTCCGCCCTGGCGGCCCGGGACTTCCGTCCGTACCTGAAGTGGAAATAGCCGTAGCAGGCGGCCACGAAAGGAACACCAAAGTACAGGGCCGCGACTTGGGCCGGGTCCAAAGCGATGCCGACGAGGGAAAGTACGCAGAGGGAAAACGCCAGGACCGGTACCACCGGGAAGAGCGGGGCACGGTATGGCAACGTGGAAACGTCGCCGCCGTTCCGGACGAAAGACCGTCGATGGAAGAAATGCGAGGCTGTGATGGACATCCACACCCCCACCACGGCGAAGCCCGCAACCGAGACGAGCGCCAGGTAGACCGACTCCGGGGCGACCACGCTGCTGATGAGTGAGGCCAGGCCGCCGAGCATGCTCACCGAGAGTGCGATCATGGGAATGCCGCGCCCCGTCAACCGCTTCAGTGCCTGCGGTGCGTGGCCTTCGTCGGCGAGGGAATAGAGCATCCTGGCGCATGAGAACAAGCCGCTGTTGCCGGCAGACAACAGCGCCGTAATGATGACGAAGTTCATCAGGTCTGCGGCGAACGGGACACCGGTCGCCGTGAACACGGTAACGAAGGGGCTCTCGTCGAGCCCAACTTCCTGGTACGGAATGGTGGCCGCAATGACAGCGATGGCACCCACGAAGAACACCAGGAGGCGGATAACCGTACTCCGCATCGCCTTGGGGATGCTGGTGGCGGGGTCCTTCGTCTCGCCCGCCGCCACACCAATCAGCTCGGAGCCGGAGAAGGCGTAAAAGACTGCGAGCGCGGTCACGAGGACGCCGGTAAACCCGTTGGGAAACAGCCCGCCGTCGGTGTTGAAATTCTCGAACAGGAAAGGATGGGCGCCGGATGCGCTCAGCGGATGGAAGCCCAGAAGGGCCGCCCCGCCAAGGACGATGAGCGCAATGATGGCCCCTACCTTGATGATGGCGAACCAGAATTCCGACTCACCGAAGAACTTGGACGACACCGCGTTGAGTCCGAACAGCGTAGCGGCGAACACGAGGCACCAAACCCACACGTCAACGCCGGGGAACCACCGCTGCATCAGCAAGCCCGAGGCGGTGAACTCGGATCCGATGGCAACGGCCCAGCACAACCAGTAGAGCCAGGCTGTGGCGAATCCGGTGGCGGGACCGATGGACCGCGCAGCATAGATATGGAAAGCGCCGGACACCGGGTACGCAATGGCGAGCTCACCCAGGCAGGCCATTACCAAATAGACCACGAAAGCGCCCACGAGGTAGGCAAGCACAGCGCCCAGGGGGCCGGCCTGGGAAATGGTGTATCCCGAGCTGAGGAACAGGCCGGAACCGATCACGCCGCCCATGGCGATCATGACCAGGTGCCGGGGTCCCATGGAGCGGCGCAGGCCCGACTCTGTGGCCGGCGGTGCACCCGGCTCCGGCTTGAGGGTTAGGGGGGTCGAAGATTCCAAGAGATGCCTCCAGTGGGGAACGGTAGGAAGGAAGGACGGCCGCGGTCGGATGGCCCGTCCGAGAGGAGCTGTTAGCGCGTCGACAGTGACGAAAGTAACACGAAAAGGAAGTTTTAGTCATCAAAATCATATGAAATTGCGAATGTTGCACGCATCCGCAATTACGCCGGATGTCGATGTGGTTCTCCAATGGTCGATATGGCCGCCCGATAGTGCGTTTGGACATGTCCCGACGGACAGCGGCCCGGGCCACGATGGGAACACCAAACCACCACATCAAAGGAGCACCATGACCACCTACGACATCGCATTGATCGGGTTCGGCGGCGTCAACCGAACGCTGGCCGAACTGATCGCAAACCGGGGCGATGACCTCAACCGTGAATTGGGCTTCGGCCTGCGGGTTGTGGCCATCACGGACCTTCGGCTCGGTTCCCTGGTCCGGGACGGCGGAATCGACATGGACATGGCCCTGCGGATAAACCCGGCGGAGGAGACCTTCGCAGCGCACGGAGGATCCGCGGACCCGGACAACGAGCGCGTCATCAGGACGTGTTCCGCCGACATCATTTGCGAGGCGACCTTCACCAACCCCGCAACCGGGGAGCCGGCCGCTTCGCATGTGCGGTGGGCCCTCGAATCGGGGAAGAGTGTCTGCACCACCAACAAGGGCCCTGTCGCCCTGCACGGTGCCGAACTCACCGGACTTGCACAGCGGAACGGGTTGCATTTCGAATTCGAAGGCGCGGTCATGAGCGGGACCCCCGTCATCCGCTTCGCCAAACAACTGTTTCCCGGTCTGGCCCTTAACGGGTTCGAGGGCATCCTCAACGGCACCAGCAACTATGTCCTGGGCCGGATGGAAGAAGGCCTCGGGTTCGAGGAGTCGGTCCGGGAAGCCCAGGAGCGCGGGTATGCCGAGGCGGATCCCACGGCCGACATCGACGGCTATGACGTCCAGCTCAAGGTCCTGATCCTGGCCAACGAACTGCTCGGCGCGGACCTTCGGCTGGCGGACGTTGAGCGCCAAGGTATCTCGTCCCTGACCCCGGAGGACCTCAGCAACGCAAGGAACGAGGGCCGCCGCTGGAAACTCGTGGGCTCAGCACGGAGGAACCCGGACGGAACCGTCAGCGCCTCGGTATCCCCCGCGGCCCTCCCCCTGGACCACGGCCTCGCGGGAGTGTCCGGCGCAAATAACGCCGTCTCGTTCAATACCAACCTCCTCGGTCCAGTGACCGTTTCAGGGCCAGGAGCCGGACGGGTGGAGACTGCGTTCGCCCTCCTGTCGGACATCATCGCCATGCACGGTGCACGGAACCAGGTGGCTGCAGATGCGTGAATCGGTGATTGCACCCCTTGGCGCCGAATCAGCCGTCTTCCGCGACGTTGTGAGCCCCTACGATGGCCGGGTGGTGGGGACAGTCGCCATGGCCCAACCGGAATCCGTGGACGCGATCGTCGCGTCGGCCCAGGCCGGAGCGAGGCAGGCGCGGGCGATGTCCCGCCATGCCCGGGGAAGAATCCTGGACAGCGCCGCCTCGAAGATCGAGGAACGGCGCACGCAATTTGCCCGCACCATCACAGCCGAAAGCGGAAAAACCATCCGCCAGGCACGCAAGGAGGTGTTGCGCGCAGTCAACACCCTGCGCCTCTCCGCGGCTGAGGCCCGCCGCAACGCCGGCGAGACCATACCTTTCGATTCCTACGAGGGCTCGGAGGACCGCACGGGTTGGTTCTCCCGCGAACCCCTGGGGATCATCGCGGCCATAACGCCCTACAACGATCCCCTGAACCTGGTAGTGCACAAAGTAGGGCCCGCCATCGCGGGAGGAAACGCCGTCATCCTCAAGCCATCCGCCCTGACGCCTTTGTGCGCGGAACTGCTGGCGGAGGTCCTTTCCGAAGCCGGCCTGCCGCCCGGGGTGCTTACGGTGGTCCACGGGGACAGGGGCGTTGCGGAGGCGATCGTGGCAAACCGCGGGATCCGCATGGTGTCCTTCACCGGCGGTTTTTCCACCGGCGAAGCCATCGCCAGGACCGCAGGCCTGAAGAAGCTCTCCATGGATCTTGGTGGGAATGCCCCGGTGATCATCATGGATGACGCGGACATTGACGCTGCCGTGGAGGCCTGCGTCTCGGGCGCTTTTTGGGCGGCAGGCCAGAACTGCGTGGGTGTGCAGCGCATCCTTGTCGCCGAATCCCGCTACCAGGATTTCCGCCGCGACTTCCTGCACGCGACGGCGCACCTCGTATCCGGTGACCCGGACGACGAAGCAACCGACATGGGGCCGATGATCACTGGCGCAGCCGTGGACCAGCTCACGGCAAAGATAGGAACGGCCGTCGCCGCCGGGGCTGCCGTCCTCGCGGGAAACACCAGGATTGGCAACGTCTTCCAGCCCACGGTCCTGGAGAAAGTCAGCCCGTCCAGCCGGCTGTGGATGGAGGAGGTTTTCGGGCCGGTGGCCATGCTCCAGCCGTTTTCAACCCTTGACGAGGCGCTGGAGATGGCCAACGCCGTGGACTTCAGCCTCCACGCCGGAATCTTCACGCGGTCGCTGGAAACAGCGCTGCAGGCGGCGTCCCGCCTCGAGGCGGGCGGCGTCATGGTCAACGACTCGTCCGACTACCGCTTCGACGGCATGCCGTTCGGGGGATCCAAGTACGGCAGCATGGGCCGGGAAGGCGTGCGTTTCGCCTACGAGGAGATGACCCAGCCCAAGGTTGTCTGCATCAAGCGCCCATGACGGAGTGCACCCGCCGTTCCCAACAACCACAAGATTCTTCCCGGCGAAAGAAACCATGGAATATCGCATCGAGACGGACACACTAGGGCCCATCGCCGTTCCGGCGTCCGCCTATTGGGGAGCCCACACCGCGCGGGCCCTGCAAAACTTCGCCATCAGCGGCATCCCCGTATCCGCCCATCCGCACCTTGTTCGGGCACTGGCGATGGTCAAGAGCGCTGCTGCCCGCGCCAACGGAGAACTCGGCGTGCTCTCACAGGACAAGGTCCGTGCAATCCGGCAGGCGTGCCAGGAGATCCTGGCCGGAAAGCATCACGGGCAGTTCTGCGTGGACGTCATCCAAGGTGGGGCCGGCACCAGCACCAATATGAATGCGAACGAGGTCATCGCCAACCTGGCGCTGGAGAAGTTGGGCCACGGCCGCGGTGACTACGGGCACCTGCATCCGATTGACCACGTCAACAAGTGCCAGTCAACCAATGACACCTATCCCACGGCCCTCCGGCTGGCGCTGGCCGCCGGTGCGCTGGAACTGGCCGAGGAACTGGAACAGCTTGCGGCCGCGGCCATGGCCAAGGGAACCCAGTTCAGCGGCGTGGTGAAGATTGGGCGCACCCAACTGCAGGACGCCGTCCCCATGACGCTGGGGCAGGAGTTCCGAGCCTTCGGCACCACTATCCGGGAAGACTGCGCCCGCATCCTGGAAGCCGTTGACCTGATGCTCGAATGCAACCTCGGCGGGACGGCTGTGGGGACCGGCATCACGGCCGAAGACGGATTCCAGCGGCGGGCTTTGGCCGCCCTCGCGGAGATCTCCGGCCTTCCGGTCCGTGCCGCCGACGATCTGTTCCAGGCCACATGGGACGTCGGCGCCTTCATGCACTTATCCGGAATGCTGAAACGCGCCGCGATACGACTCTCAAAGATCTGCAGCGATCTGCGGTTGCTGGCGAGCGGGCCGCAAAACGGGCTCGGCGAAATATCCCTGCCGGCGCGCCAGGCCGGTTCTTCCATCATGCCCGGCAAGGTGAATCCGGTCATTCCGGAGGCCGTCAACCAGATCGCCTTTGCCGTGGCCGGAGCGGACACCACGGTGACAATGGCCGCGGACAACGGGCAGTTGCAACTCAACGCCTTCGAGCCCGTGATGGCCCATGTCCTGCTGCAGTCCATTGGCTGGCTGGGAGCGGGTGCTGCGAGCCTCCGCACCCTCTGCATCGATGGAATCGAAGCCAACAGCCAGTTGCTTCGGACCCGCACCGAGGCATCTGCCGGCGTCGCGACAGCCTTGGTACCGAGCATCGGATACGCGGCCGCTGCGGCGGTGGCAAAGGAGGCCCTCCGGAGCGGGGAAGCCGTGGTGGACATCGTGGCCGGGAAGCAACTGATGGACCTTGTGTCGGCCAGGTCCGTGGTGGATGCGGCCATGGCGGGAGGTGGCACCCGGATGCCCGGTTCCGTTGGCTAGGCCGGCAGCACTCCTGCGCCGCGCCGGACATAATTGGACAGGGTCATTGCCGTTACCGTGTCCGTTACGCCGGGTGTGGCCGCAATCTGCTCCCAGATCTCCTGGATCCGTTCAAGCGAACGCGCTTCAACGCGCACCAGGAGGTCAAAGTCGCCACTGACCACGTCGCACAGAACCACCTCCGGGATCGACTGCAGCACCGCAATAACGTCGGCCCCGCGAACCCTGTCCTTCCGATAGACCATCAGGAAAGCCGAAACTGTGCCCTGTCCCGGAGCGCCGGCCACCACGGTATAGCCCTGGATATAGCCCTGCCGTTCCATTCGGTCGATCCGTTGCCGGACAGCATTGCGGGAGAGCATGACCTTCGCTGCAAGTTCCGCATGACTGATGCGGGCGTTGCGCGTCAGTTCCGCCAGGATGCTCTGATCGATCCGGTCAAGACTAGCCCGATCCATGTCCACCCTTCACCGTATGAACTCCCAACAGCAGACACGAGTCGGCCCGGCTCCAGAATGAAAGCACAAAGAGATGATACTTCGGCACCAGAGCCTCCAACGCACGGCAGCCTTCGGTTGCGTGCTGTTCGACATGGACGGGACGCTGCTCGATTCGGCACCGGGTGTCACGGCCAGTGCCGCCCTCGCCTTGGCTGCCGTGGGGGCGCCGGTTCCAGCGCCTGCAGGGCTGCTCCGCCTGGTGGGGCCGCCCATGCTCGAATCCCTCAGGGAGATACTGGGACACGATGAAGTCCTCGCCCGCCGGGCCCTCACCCATTACCGGCAGGCCTATGCGGACGTCGGCGCGCACCAGTCGGTTCCGTACCCGGGCGTCCGGGAAATGCTGGAACAACTGCGCCTTGCCGGCATACCGATGGCGGTGGCGACGTCCAAAGCCGAAGACCAGGCCGTCCGGATGGCACGCCGCTTTGGGCTGGACCACTACTTCACCACCATTTGTGGTGCGTCGGACCTGGACGCGAGGTGGAGCAAGGCGGATGTTATTGCCGAAGCGCTGGTCAGGCTGGAGGCTGCAAAGGTGGACCTCCGCGCCCCGCTCATGGTGGGCGACCGCAGCTACGACGTTGCCGGAGCCACAATCCATGGCATTCCCGCAGTGTTCGCAAGCTGGGGCTACGGCTGCTCGGGAGAAGAAGAAGGAGCCAGCCTCGTGGCTGCCTCCCCGGCCGCAGTGCTCGCTGCGGTCATAGGCCCCGACGGAAGCACCGGACAGAAGGCACGGCGCACGCCGCGTCACCTCGCATAAAGGTACGACGGCGGCGCTGAGCCAAGTGCCGTCGTCGTCCGTGCACTTCGAGGCTGCGAAAGGCAGCGGGTAAACTTGTCCGGTCATGGACTGCTCCTATTTCGATGCCGGCGCCTGCCGTTCCTGCACCCATATGGGCATGCCCTACGGCGAGCAGCTGGCCGGCAAGCAACGCCACTGCCAGGGCCTCCTGTCGGGCCACATCGGACTGGAATGGCTGCCGCCGGTGGCCAGCCGGGAGTCCGGCTTCCGCAACAAGGCCAAGATGGTGATCGGCGGGACGGCCCAGAACCCCACCATCGGAATCCTCGACGCCGACGGCCACGGCGTGGACCTGCGCCGGTGCGGCGTCTGCTCCCCTGGCCTGTTGGCCTGCTTCCCGGTCCTGGCGAACTTCATCCGCCGGATCCGCCTGACGCCCTACGATGTGCCGCGCCGGACCGGCGAACTCAAGCACGTCATTGTCACCGAATCCCCCGATGGCGAGATCATGCTCCGCCTGGTCCTGCGCTCCGAACAGGTGCTGCCGCGTATCCGCAAACACCTGCCGGAACTGCTGGCGGCGCTTCCCCAGGTGAAAGTGGTGTCGGTCAACCTGCATCCGGAGCACAAGGCCGTCCTGGAAGGTGACCGGGAGATCCTGTTGACCAGCCAGGAAACCTTGGCCATGCGCGTCAACGACGTCACCCTGCACTTGCGCCCGCAGAGCTTCTTCCAGACCAACAGCGAGATGGCCGCGGCGTTGTACCGGCAGGGCCGCGAGTGGGTCACCGAGCTCGCGCCCGCATCCGTCTGGGACCTGTACTGCGGGGTGGGCGGTTTCGCCCTGCACTGCGCCGCCCCGGCCCGCACCGTCACCGGCATTGAAACCAGCGGCGAGGCAATCGTGTCCGCCCGGCTCAGCAGCGGGGAGGCGGGCCTGGAGGGAATGGAGTTCCAGGCCGGCGACGCCACCGCCTTCGCCTTGGCTTCTGATGAGTCGCCGGACCTGGTGATTGTGAACCCGCCCCGCCGCGGCATCGGCAAGGAACTGTGCGGCTGGCTGGAAGCCTCGGACGTGCAGCACGTGGTGTACTCCAGCTGCAATGCACAGTCACTGGCCCGCGACCTGGCGAACCTTCCGTCCTTCACGGCGCGCCGGGCCCGCGTCCTGGACATGTTCCCGCAGACCACGCACTACGAGGTGATGGTGCTCCTGGAACGGGCAGCATAGGGCCCTCAGGCGTCAGTTTCGGCGGGCGCGTTCGACGGCGGCCGCCCCGGCTTCGCGCCCCTCGGCCCGAAGACCCGCTGCCACTCCTTCAGCGTCGGCGTCGGACCGGTTTTGGCTCATCTTTTCCTTCGCCTCGATCCGGCTGACCAGCAATTCCACGCCGACCACCGCCCGCAGCTGGCCGGCGACGAACTTCTCCGGGGCGTCGTCCACGGCCCAGGAATGCTCCCGGCCGTCCTCGTGCAGGCCGGTCAGGTGCCGGACGTGCCGTGCCAGCCAGCTGGCGTCGTCATGGATCACTAATTCGCCGTAGACATGCAGCGTGGCGTAGTTCCAGGTGGGCACCACCCGGCCGTGCTCGGCCTTGGCGGCGTACCACGACGGCGAGATGTAGTCGTCGGGGCCCTGGATGATGGCCAGCGCTTCGCCGGTGGGCAGGGCGGTCCACTGCGGGTTGTTCCGCGCCATGTGCGCCTGCAGGGAACCGTGCGCCCCCACGCCGGGGTTGAAGGCGAAGGGCAGCAGCGTGGCCAGCAGGCCGTGGTCCGTCATGGTGATGAGGTTGGCGGCGCCGGGCATTGCCAGCAGGCTGTGGACGGTTTCGGGGGCGGCAGCGAAGTGCGCAGGAATGTACATGGTGCTCCTTTTCGGGCTAGCGGGCGGGACGGTTGAGGCGGACGCGGACGGCCGCGGCGGCGCAGAGGATGACGGCAAGGGCGCCCAGAAGGGTGGTCCAGGTGAGCGCCTCCCCCAGCAGCAGCGCCGCCCAGCCAATGCTGAGGACCGGCTGCAGCAGCTGGATCTGGCTGACCTGCGCCATTGGCCCGATGGCCAGCCCGCGGTACCAGGCGACGAATCCAAGGAACATGCTGACCACTGCCA
Organism: Pseudarthrobacter sp. AG30; assembly: GCF_003116525.1. Taxonomy (NCBI): domain Bacteria; kingdom Bacillati; phylum Actinomycetota; class Actinomycetes; order Micrococcales; family Micrococcaceae; genus Pseudarthrobacter; species Pseudarthrobacter sp. AG30. The sequence goes on from NZ_QEHL01000017.1 coordinate 250,987, forward strand.
GGTAGCCGAAGGCCCCCCACTGGACGGGCGTGGCCGACGGCGGCTGGCTGAGGACGGAGGCAACGGCCAGGACCAGCATGGCCGGGGCGGCGAGGACCAGTGCCCAGGCGATGGTTTGCCACGACCCGAGTTCGCGGGCCAGCAGTCCCCCTTCGGCGTATCCGACGGCGGCGCAGGCCACCGCACCCAGCAGCAGCAGGTCTGCCCACTGCAGGTGCCCCACTCCCCCGGACTGCAGGAAGGCGAAGGCGATCGCCGCCAGCGAGCCAAGCGCCATGACCACCCAGAAGGCGGCGGCCGGCCGCTCGCCGGTGCGAAGCACGGCTGCCGTCGCCGTCGCCGCCGGCAGGAGGGCGATGACCACGGCACCGTGCCCGGCGGGAACCGCGGTGAGGGCGTAGGACGTCAGTAGCGGGAAGCCGGCGACGACGCCCCCGGCCACGAGGGCAAGGCGCAGCCAGGTGCCGCGCCGGGGCAGCCGCTGCCGGGTCACGGCAAGCGCTGCGGCGGCGAGGAGTGCGGCGACGACGGCACGGCCTGAGCCGATGAACAGTGGCGGGATCCCGGCGACCGCCACACGGGTGAAGGGCACGGTGAAGGAAAACGCTGCCACGCCGAGGAGTCCCCACCACACTCCGGCCGACAGTCCCAGCGGTATCGCTGGGCGCTCAAGGACAGTAGCGCTACTATGTTCTTTCATGAATAACGATAGCAGTTCGCGCATCACTGCGGCACTCCGTCAGTGGATCAGCAGTGCGGCTCCCGGTGCGCGGCTGCCGTCCACCCGGCAGTTGGTGGCCGAACACCAGGCAAGCCCCGTGACGGTGCAGAAAGCCCTGCAGGCCCTGGCCGCCCAGGAACTGATTGAAAGCCGGCCCGGTGTGGGAACCTTCGTCCGCGCGGTCAGGACGGCCCGGCCGTCCGACTATGCCTGGCAGACCGCAGCGCTGCGGTCCCCGTCCTCGCCGCTGCCGTCGTCGTCGAGCACCATGCGCAACGTTCCCGGCGATGCCATCTGGCTGCATTCGGGGTACCCGGACCGGGAGCTGCTGCCCGAACGGCTGGTGCGGGCAGCCCTGGCCCGTGCTGCCCGCGGGGATGCCGCGTTGTCGCGCCCGCCCGCCGCGGGCATGCCGGAGCTGCAGCAATGGTTCGCCCGCGAGCTGGGGCAGGCAACACCGGTAGGGGTCACCCCGCCTACGCCCAATGACGTCATCGTGCTGCCGGGCAGCCAGAGCGGCCTCAGCTCCATCTTCCGCGCCCTCGTGGGCGCCGGTCAGCCGCTGCTTATCGAATCGCCGTCCTACTGGGGCGCCATCCTGGCCGCCGCGCAGACCGGGGTGCGCCTGGTGCCGGTTCCCACCGGGCCGGAAGGACCCGACCCCGCAGACGTGGACCGCGCCTTCGCCGAGACCGGGGCACGGGCCTTCTATGTGCAGCCCAACTACGCCAACCCCACCGGCACGCAGTGGGCGGCGGGACGCGGCGGCGAAATCCTGGACGTGGCCCGCCGGCACGGCGCGTTCCTGGTGGAGGACGACTGGGCGCACGACTTCGGCATCACCTCCGATCCCGTGCCACTGGCCACCCGGGATGATTCCGGGCATGTGGTGTACATCCGGTCGCTGACCAAAAGCGTCTCCACTGCCATCCGCATCGCGGCAGTTATTGCCCGGGGTCCGGCGCGGGAACGCATCCTCGGCCAGCGTGCGGCGGAATCCATGTACGTCAGCGGGTTCCTCCAGGCCGCAGCCCTGGATGTGGTCACGCAGCCCGGCTGGCAGACACACCTGCGCAGCCTCCGCCAGCAGCTCCAGTCGCGCCGGGACCTGCTGGCCACCAGCATCGGCGAACACGTCCCGCAAGCACACATCGACAACCTGCCCCGCGGCGGATTGAACCTGTGGGTGCGCCTGCCCGATGGCACGGACCTCCCGCGGCTGGCGCGCGACTGCGAAGATGCCGGCGTCATCATCGCCGCCGGCACCGAGTGGTTCCCCGCGGAGCCCGCCGGGGCCTTCATCAGACTGAACTTTTCCGGCCCCAACCCAGGCGCGTATCCGGGGGGTGCACGCGTCATCGGCGAGTCGCTGGCCCGGCAGGACCGCTAAGGGCTTGCGGGGGACTCCCGGCGGAAACGCGCCAACCGGACAGTCCGGCGCCAACGGCAGTTCACCGGGGCGCCATGCCGGGTTCATTACCCATTAGTAACTTGAGAGCTCCTGTTGAGACCCCAACCTTAAGAGGCCCCATGAGCTCCACTCCCACGCGGCGCGCCCTCACCGTTGCCGCGTCCCTGATCGTTGCAGCCTGTGCGGCCGCCGGTACAGCGGCCGCACAAGCGGACACCCCGGACAACGGCAGCCCCGCTTCCGGGACCCGCCACGAAACAAACACCGATCTGGCGGACGCCTTCGACTCCGTCAGCCGGACCACAGCCTGGCAGCAAACGTCCAAGCTGAAACTGAACTTCCCCACGTACCACACCGAGGGAATTGCCTACGGCCAGGACCATATCTTCCTCTCCGCCGTCCAGATCCTCGAACCCACGGTCAAGTACCCTGCCCCGCAGGACGGCTACGACCGCACACCGGGCAAGGGCATCGGCCACCTGTTCGTCATGGACAAGGCAGGCAACCTGCAAAAGGACATCATCCTGGGCGAAGGCGACATGTACCACCCCGGCGGCATCGATTTCGATGGCACCAACGTCTGGGTGCCGGTAGCTCAATACCGGCCGGACAGCAGCGCCATCATCTACAGGGTTGATGCGGAAACCCTGGACGTCCACAAGCAGTTCGAGGTCAAGGACCACTTCGGCGGCATCGTGCTGGACAAACAGACCGGCCACCTGCTCGGGAACACCTGGGGCTCCCGGCGGTTCGCGGAGTGGGACCTGCAGGGCAAGGAATTGTCCACCTGGGAAAACCCGAACTACTTCATCGATTACCAGGACTGCCAGTACGTCCCCAACGCCAAAATGCTCTGCGCAGGAGTCACCAACCTCCCGCAAACCCCGCCGGCCGGCGGGACCGCAGCCACCTACGAACTCGGCGGCATGGCAATGATCGACCTGAAGTCCCATGAGGTGACCCGCGAGGTCCCGTTCCAGCAGTGGTCCACCGCCGGGCACGTGGCCACCCGCAACCCATTCAAGATGACCGCCAACGGCGGGCACCTGACCATGACGGTGGCCCCGGACAACGGCGATGAGGGCAACGGCACCGAAATCCTCACCTACGAAGCCGACGCCGCCCCCGCAAAGTAGCACTCCCCCGCACCCGCCGCAGGCCGCGGCGGTGCATCCACCAGGAATGATTGGATACCCCATGCCTTATCCGGCACCCAGATTCACCAGGAAGAGCGTCACCGCCGCCACCGGTGCGGCCGCCCTGGCGGCCACCGCCCTGACGGCCGGACTGGTCGGCTTCGGCGCCGCCCCGGCGAGCGCCGGCACCCACAACGACACGGCGACGCCGATCAAGCACGTCGTGGTGCTCTTCCAGGAGAACGTTTCGTTCGACCACTACTTCGCCACCTACCCCAACGCGGCCAACACCCCCGGCGAAACCCAGCAGGGCTCCGGTGCCCCGGCGGCCAAATTCACCGCGTCCACGGACACGCCCAAGGACATCAACACCCTGGCCAATGCAGGACTGCTGGCACCGAAGAACCCCAATTCGGTCCAGCCCTCGCGGCTGTCCCCGATGCAGGCCGTCACGTGCGACCAGGACCACGGCTACAAAGCCGAACAGAACGCCTACAACGGCGGCGCGATGGACAAGTTCGTCCAGTTCACCAGCCGTGACGCGTGCGGGACCAACCAGTACGGACGCCCCGGCCTGACCATGGACTACTACGACGGGAACACCGTCACCGGAATGTGGAACTACGCCCAGAACTACGCGATGAGCGACAACCACTTCAGCACCGTCTTCGGCCCCTCGACTCCGGGCGCGCTCAACCTGATCTCGGGCCAAACCCACGGCGTCAAGGAATACAACGCCGCCGGGGCACCCGTGGCCACACCGGCCGCCGGGAGCAGCGCCGTCCGCCAGCCGGACGCCAACGGCGCGGGCACCGTGATCAACGACCCCGACCCTGTCTACGACGACTGCTCCAACAGCAGCCACGCCAAGGCCAACAACCTTGCCGGCATGACCGGCCGGAACATCGGCGACCTGCTCAACGCCCAGGGAACATCCTGGGGCTGGTTCCAGGGCGGCTTCGCCCCCACCACCGCGGCCACCGGCAGCGCTCCCGCATCCTGCCTGGCCGCGCACACCAACGCCGCCGGCGCCTCCGTGGTGGACTACTCCCCGCACCACCAGCCGTTCCAGTACTACGCCTCCACCGCCAACCCGCACCACCTTCCGCCCGCTTCGGACGCGGAAATCGGGCACAACGGCCAGGCCAACCACCAGTACGACCTCGCCGACTTCAGCAAGGTGGTGGACAGCGACAACATGCCTGCCGTGTCCTTCCTGAAGGCCTCCGAGTTCCAGGACGGCCACGCCGCGTACTCGGATCCGGTGGACGAACAGAACTTCATCACCAAGACCGTCAACCAGATCCAGCAGTCCAAGAACTGGGACAACACCGCCGTCGTGCTCGCGTATGACGACTCCGACGGCTGGTACGACCACGTCGCCGCCCAGCCGAAGAACGCCTCCACCGGATCCGACGACGCCGCATGGTGCTTGAATGCCGCAGCGAACGGTGTGCCGGTGGCAGGGGGCTACGCCGACCGGTGCGGCCCCGGCCCCCGCCAGCCGCTGGTGGTCATCTCCCCGTACGCGAAGAAGAACTTCGTGGACCACACCGAGACGGACCAGGCCTCCATCCTGCGGTTCATCGAGGACAACTGGCACACCGGCCAGATCGGTGACTCCTCGGCCGACGCGACGGCAGGATCCGTGGACGCGATGTTCAACTTCCACCACGAGCGCAACGACAAGGTGCTGCTGGACGAACAGTCCGGCGCCGTGGCCTCCATCAGCCACAACGGCAACGTCCAGGGCGGCGGAGCGGACAACTCCGGCCACTGACCGTCCCGCGAGGCCTAAGGTCCGCGGCGCCGGCAATGCGTCACTTATCAGCCAAGGTCAGGACATGGCACCCGTCTTCGTGGGGCCATGACCTGCCAGGGCGCTGATAAGTGGCGCATTTCTGCGTCGTCCGACATCTCCGGTTCCGCAGTGGGCCGGTCACAGAATCCGCCACTGGAACCCCCGGGCAACACCCATTGCCAGTACGGCGTGCATTTCTGTCCCGGGGCTCGAAGCCACCCAGTCCAAGCGTTTAACGGAGAAGCTTGCCGCCGCGGCGGCGGCAATGGACCCGCCTACGTCCGGGGCCCGGTGCAGGTTATCGGCCGCGACATCTATGGACTGGACGCGGACCACGACGGCGTGGGATGCGAGTAGGCCCCACGGCCCGAGCCGCGGGTCAGGCGGCGGCTTTGACCAGCTCCTCGCTCTTCTCCCACAGCCCCCGTGCCAGATCGGCGTCATACGCCTGGCGGTTGGCTTTGGCCAGGGCCCGCTTGGCGTAGTAGGCCCCGGAGATCCAGTCGGTGCCGGCCGTCCCGTTGATCAGCCACAGCATGGTGTCGGCACCCTGGTCCGGGCTGAGCATGAAGCGGTTGGCCACGCTCTTGTACAAATGCCGGAACGGGCTGCTGGAACCCGCCGCGAAGTTGGTGCGGACCACGCCCGGGTGGAAGGCCGCCGTCGTGATTCCCTGGTCGTGGAAGCGGCGGTGCAGCTCGGACGTGAAGAGGATGTTGGCCAGCTTGCCGGTGCCGTAGGCACGGAAGGTGCGGTACCCGTGCTCGGCGTTGAGGTCGAACAAATCCACCTTGCCGGAGAAGTTCGCGGCGCTGGCGGTGTTGATGATCTTCGCGTGGCTGGCGGTCAGCGTGTCCATGAGGGAGGTGGTGAGCAGGAACGGCGCCAGGTGGTTGACCTGGAACGTCAGCTCGTGGCCGTCCACGGTGAGCGTGCGCTTGCCCATCATGCCGCCGGCGTTGTTCGCCAGGACGTCGATGTGCGGATAGGTGGAGCGCAGGGTGTCGGCCAGCGCGCGGACCTGGGCCAGGTCGGCGAAGTCGGCGAGGTGGTGGTCCGCGCCGATCTCAGCAGCCAGGGCGCGGGTCTTCTCCGCAGACCGGCCGACGACGACCACCCGCTCCCCTGCCTTGGCCAGCGTCCTGGCGGCTGCCGCGCCGATGCCGTCGCTGGCGCCGGTGATCACGATGGTGCGAGGAGTCAAGGGGTGTCCTTCGGTCGGCGGGCGGCGCACCGGGAGGGCACACCAAGAGAAACAACGATGGCGGGGCGCCAGGTGTTCCCCGGACTGCAGGTGGCGGGACTTCCCAAACGGCCTGAAACGCGGCTGGCCCGGCCGAAGCCTCCGCTTCGGCCGGGCCAGCGCATCCGTCAGTTGGTGTCAGTCAATGGTGTCAGTCGACCACCCGCACCTGGCCCACCATTCCCATGAAGTCATGGAGTGCGCAGATGTACTTAAACGTTCCTGCCGTCTTGAAGGTCACCGAGAACTCCCCGCCCGGCGGAATGATGCCGGAGTTGAGGTCGCCACCGGTGAAGTTGGACGGCGTACCCGACGGCGCAAAGACATTCGCCGGTTCGGTGCCGAAGGTGACCGTGTGGGGTGCTCCCATGCCGGTGTTGGCGAACACCACTGTTTCGCCGACATGCACCGTCACGCTGGGCCGGACGAAGCGCATGACCATTGCAACGCCGTCGTCACCGCCTGCCAGGACCCTGTGGTTGCTGGCTTGTTCGGCCAGCGAGGCGTCAAGCTGGTGCCCGTCCCGAAGGATGGCCCGCGCCTGGGCCCGTGATGCCTTGTTGTAGTCCGCTTGGCTGTAAGGATAATCCGTGCCCTGCTCGCGGACGTGGACGGTCCCCTTCATCATCTCGCCGTGGACCAGGCAGTAGTAGGTGAAGTCGCCCTCCCGCGGGAAGGTCAGGCTGTAGCTCGTCGTGACAGGGAACCCGGGCACCTCCACGTTCGAAAGGAGGCCTGAGTTGTAGTACGAGTGCCCGTCGTAGCTGTCCCCTCCGCGCTTGAGAAGTTCATCCTCGTTGAACGGATTGAACGGCTGGAGCGACTGGCCGGCCGCCAGGAATGTCACCGTGTGGATCTCGGCGGCGTTTGCCGCCCAGTCGATGGTGTCATGCTCATTGATGAAGATCTCCGAAGGGAGGAACGACATTCCCTGGATTTCCTGGTCACGGGACTCGGAGCCCACTTGGACCTGCCAGGTCCGATGGCCCCAGCCGCTGGCCGATGCCGGACCGGCAGCGGCCAGTGAGGCCAGCAGCGCAACGGCGAATGCGACAATAAATGCGAGTTTGTTGAATCTTGTGGTGTTTCCCCGGTTTTGCTTCATGGCAACGCTCTCTTGAACGGTATTCGGCCGAAAAGCCGATGCAGCGGTGGCCGGTTCAACTCAACCCACGGGCCAAACAGGCCACTGATTTCGGAGTAAAAGGTGCCGGACGCCCGGGCTGGGGAGCACGGGACCCGGTTCCGGCGCATCAACACGCCGGACATGCACCACCCCAACTGGTGTCGCAGAGGTTGAATATGGTTTGTCCACGCGCCGCCGCCGTGGCTTGCCACGCGGCAGAGGCCCGCACCTTTTAGATTGCTCCTTCAACCGAACTTTGTCGAGAAGGAAAACCTTCGGCGGATGGGGGTTCCAGCAGGGACTCCCATCGCTGCCGCATTAGCTGGTTGGGTTGTAGGCGTGGCAGTCCCCAAGGAAGACAACGAGTTGCAGACCGAATCGTCCGCAGGCCCGGCATCGGAACCAACCACCGGGCCGGCGGGTGTCCCCGTTCCGGGGCGCCCCGCGAGGATCCCCCGCGCGGGGCTTCTTGTCCTGTCCGCGGCAGGCTTCACCGCGGTCACCACCGAGCTGCTGCCCTCGGGCCTCTTGCCGGAAATCAGCCGCGACCTTGGCGTCCAGGAATCAGCCGTGGGCACACTGACAGCGGTTTACGCTGCCGTCATCGTGTTCACGGCGCTCCCGCTCTCGCGGCTGCTCGCCGGTCGCATCCCCCGGAAGACGCTGCTGATCGCCACGATCCTGGCGTTTGGCCTGAGCAACGTGCTGCTCGCGGCCAGCCCCACGCTGCCGCTGGCCATTGCTGCCAGGCTCCTGGGCGGGGTGGCCCACGGGCTCCTGTGGTCCAGCATGGCGCCCTACGTATCGAGAATCGTGCCGGCGCATTCCGTGGGCAAGGCCATGGCCATCGTGTTCAGCGGCAACAGCATTGCCTTGGCCGTCGGTGCGCCGCTGGGCACCATGATGGGTGCCGTGCTGTCCTGGCGCAGCTCATTCCTGGCCCTGGCCGGAATCGCGGCCCTCCTCGCATTGCTCGCCATGTACCTGCTGCCGGCGGCCACGGATTCCGGGCGGGAAGCACGGCCGTCGCTGCGTGCGGCCCTTGCCGTGCGCGGAGTGATTGCTGTTGCCGTTGCATGGCCGCTCCTGGTCCTGGCGCACTTCACGCTGTTCACCTACATCGCGCCGTTCCTGCTGGCCTCCGGACTGCCGGCCGGCGCGGTCAGCATTTCGCTGTCCGTCATCGGAGTGGCCAGCCTGGTGGGAATCTGGATCGCGGGCGTCACCACCAATTCCAGGCCACGGCGCTCCCTTCTCGTCACGGTGGCCGGACTGCTGGCGGTCTTCGGCCTGCTCCCGTTGTTGGGCGCCACCTGGCCCGGAGCCATGGTCCTGCTGTCACTGTGGGGAATAGCGTTTGGCGCCATCGGCATCTACAACCAGGCAGCGATCCTCCGCGCGGGAGGCAAGCACCGGGACGCCGCCAACAGCCTGACGGTGGTCACCATCCAACTGGGCATCGCCGTCGGCGCCTCCTACGGCGGCCTTGCGTTCACTGCGTTCGGTGCCGGCCTGGTGCCGTACGCCGCCGCCATCCCGGTGGCCGCGGCCCTGGCCATCATTGCAGCCAGCGGCAAGGGCGGCTACCCGGCAGGTCCACGGGAATCGTCGCGTCGCGGGGGAGCACCGTAAGCTGCATGGCCGGGTGCCGGCCCGGCGGCTCCCAATTCTTGAAAAGCGTGGATATTGATGGCCATGGCGGCGTGCTCCATGCTGAACTTGGTTCCAGCAGCATTCCCTGCCCGCAAGCCTGACAGGAGCCAGCCATGAAGTTCACGACCATCCTCCAGCTCGACGGCGCCACCGCCACCGGAATCCGCGTCCCCGACGACGTCGTCGCCGCCCTCGGCGGAGGCAAGCGTTTCCCTGTCCAGGTCACGATCAACGGGGTTACTTATCCCAGCACGGTGGCCACCATGAAGGGCGAGCCCAAGGTCCCGGTGAGCTCGGAGATCCGCAAGCTCGCCGGCATCAAGGCCGGCGATGAAGTCACAGTGGAGCTCACTGCGGACGACAAGCCGCGCTCGGTGGATGTTCCTGAGGACCTTGCCGCCGCCCTCGCTGCGGATTCAGCCGCGGCGGAACGCTTCCAGTCCCTCTCCTACAGCAACCAGCGGCGCCATGTGCTCGCGGTGACCGGCGCGCGCACCGAGGAAACGCGCTCCCGCAGGATCGCCGCGGTCCTCGCCGAACTCGGATAGCCCACCGCTGCCCGGCCACGGAACGGCGGACCGGGCGCATCCGCCAGCCTGGGCGGCACTGACGGCGGGGCGTCCCGGACCGCACGGGCGGCCGGTGAGCCGCAGAAGGCACCGGGAGTTCGCACACCCGGGTTAACAAAAAGCAGGGCTTGCCGGTGACGGCAAGCCCTGCTTGGAAACCTAACGGTCCCGGAACCCTAAGAAATTAGAGAGCCTGGATGTTGGTGGCCTGGGGACCCTTGGGGCCCTGCTCGGTGTCGAAGGAAACCTTCTGGTTCTCTTCGAGGGAGCGGAAGCCGTTGGAGTTGATCGCGGAGTAGTGCGCGAAAACATCCTGCGAGGAGTCGTCCGGGGAGATGAAGCCGAAGCCCTTTTCAGCGTTAAACCATTTGACGGTACCAGTAGCCATTATTTTTGTCCTTCGTGAAGGTGGAGGGAAAATCCCGACTTTCGGGCCCTCCGGTGTGGGGTGTTCAAAAACCGCTACTTCAGAAGAACACGGACTTTCGACCGCGCGTACTGCCTGAACTACCAACTGCATAAACACAACAACAGGTTCAACACTACAGGAGATTCGGCCCACGCCTAATTAAGCCGGGGCCACCGCCGTACGCCGTCATCCGGGACCGGACTCTTGCCGGAGTGTCCCCCGACGAATGGGCCGCCGAAACGGAGGGCAGCCGCCCCTCGACCAGTGTTCCAAACAGGCATATCCTGCATCCATATCCGCGGACAACCACGCTGCCACCGGGAGGTCACGCCATGGAAATGCCCAAAGCGACGGAGGAAGAAAAGGAACGCTTCCGGCGCCTTGTGCCGGACCATCCGGGCGTGGTGGTGAAGCCGATGTTCGGCAACCTTGGCGCGTTCGTCAACGGCAACATGTTCGCGGGCTTGTTCGGCTCCACCATCGGGCTGAAGCTCTCCCGCGAGGACAAGGAACTGTTGGAGTCCTCCGAGCGGACAGTTCCGTTCGGGCCCGCGGAGCGGCCCATGGGCGGCTACACCGGGCTGCCTGAAGTCTGGAACGAAGAGGGCGACGGCGACGACACCCGGGCGCGTGCCTGGGCCGGGAAAGCCCTGGACTATGTAGCCACCCTGCCGCCCAAGGAACCCAAAACCCGGGCGCCCCGGACCGGCGGCCGCGGGACAGCGGCGCGGTAGCCGTGTCCGCGTCCGCAGTTCCCCGGCGGGACACCAACACCCTGGTGGTGGGTGCGGGCCAGGCGGGCCTGGCCACCAGCTACTGGCTGGCGCAGCGCGGCGTGGAACACCGCATCCTGGAACAGCGGCCCGCCCTCGGCGGCGCCTGGCAGGACCGGTGGGATTCCTTTTACCTGAACACGCCGAACTTCTCCGTCGCCCTGCCTGGGTCCCCCTATGCAGGGCCGGACCCGGACGGGTTCCTGACCAAGGAAGCCATCATCGGGTTCTTCCGCGGCTATGCCAGGGACATCCAGGCCCCGGTGGAACTGGACACCGGGGTTACCCGGATCACCCCGACGGAAGGCGGCTTCGACGTCCTGACGGGCCAAGGCACCTGGACGGCCCGGAATGTGGTGCTCGCCAGCGGCGCGTTCCAGCGCCCGCGGATCCCTGCCGCCGCCGTCGGCATCTCCCCGGAGGTCCTGCAACTGCACAGCCATGACTACCGCAACCCGGACCAACTGCCGCCCGGGGCCGTCCTGGTGGTGGGGACGGGGCAGTCCGGCGGCCAGATCACGGAGGACCTGCTCGACGCCGGCCGGACCGTGCACCTGTCCGTGTCGTCCTGCCCGGAGGCACCGCGCCGTTACCGCGGCCAGGACATCTTCCACTGGATCTGGGAGGTAAACGTCCATGGCCCCGACTTCGGCATCAACGCGCTGCTGGTGGACCAGTTGCCCTCCCCCGCCGGGCGGTTCCTGTGCAACCCGCTGCTGTCCGGCACCGGGGGCGGGCACAGCGTCCGGCTGCGCGGACTGGGCCGGCGCGGGGTCCGGCTGCACGGCCGGTTTGAGGGGGTCGACGACGGTGTCCCCGTCTTCACTGACGACCTCGCCCAGCGCCTGGCTGCCGCGGAGGCGGGGTTCGGCCAGCGGTTCAAGAAGCTCTTTGACGCTTACATCGACGCCGCGGGGATCGACGCCCCCGAGGCCGAGGCGGCGGAACAGGACATCTGGCAGCCGGACGGGCCGGGTTCCCGCCTGGACCTCCGGGAGGAAGGAATTACCTCCATCGTCTGGTCCACCGGGTATGGGCTGGACTTCAGCATGCTGGACCTTCCGCTCCTGGACGAGTGGAACTACCCGCGCCACAGCAAAGGCGTGACGGAGCACCCGGGCCTGTACGCCGTCGGGCTTCCCTGGCTTACCCGGCATATTTCCGCCACGTTGGTGGGGGTGGGCCCGGACGCCGAGTACGTGACTGAACACTTGGCAGCGCGGGGCTGACCGGATCCACAGCCCGACCTTGCTTGAACTGGCCACCGCTCCGGATGGAGCGGCCGGCTGATCCTTACCCTGCCGTGGGGCCAGGACCGTGCGCCTTCTGCCGTCCGTCGCGGTGGGCGAGGTAGGCGTAGATCATCAAGGCTAGCCCTGCCAGGATCATGACCGCCGGGAACGCGAAGTCCAACGGGATGAGCACCGCCGCGGACTGGAGGATGAAGATTGCGCCCATGGCCGCGAGGATTCCGGCCGGGACCAGCGGCCACTTCATCCGCTCCGCCTGGTTGCCGGCAGGGCCCGCTGCATGGACCGGAACCAGGGACAGCACGCCAAACGTGGCTGCCAGGCCGAGGAAAAGCACGGCGGCGGTGGGGGTGCCCTGCATCGCCTGCGGAAGGGCCACGATGGCCGCCAGGGTGAACATGACTCCGGACGGGATCAGGGCCCACCAGTTGGCGCGCTCCCGCAGGTAAACGGCCGCGAATCCACCGCCCATGAAGACGAACAGGAAGGCCGCGCCCCAGGCACCGTCCGTCAGTTGGGTCGCGACGATGACGGCCGCCAGCCCAAGGAAGACCGAGCCCGGGATGGCCGCCCACCAGTTTTCCCGGCGTCGCACGAACAGGGAAGCGAACAGGACCCCCACCGCCGCGAATATCAGTGGTGCCACAAAGGCCCCGCTGTCCGTGACGCCAAGCCGGTCCAGCAGCAGCAACCCACCCAACGCGATGAGGACGATGCCTGCGATGATGCTTGCATTTGTCGATTTCACCGTGCGCCTCCCGGATCAGGCAGGCGGCGCGGCACCGCCCTGCTCATCTCAGGCTAGGGCGGCCGCACAGGCCGAAACAGGGCACAAAGCCCCCGCTTGCCGCCCTCTTGATCGGTGAAGAAACCGGCTATGGACTTTGGACCCTGCCAGCTGGGGACGATGCTGCGGGATGATAATTGAGGTTCCTTCCACCAGGGGCGGCTGAGTCGAACCGGCGGCCGGGAAGGGCCACGAGCCGACGAGAGCATACAGATGGAAACACCCGCAGCACCCCGGGATGTGTTCCGGTCCCCCGGGTCCGCCCGGATCTTCATCCTCAACGACCACGAACCGGTGCGGCGGGGCCTTCGGGACCTGCTCGAAAACGATGGCTTCGCCGTGGCCGGAGAAAGTGGTTCGGCGGCGGAGGCATGCCGCCTCATCCCCAGCCTGAGCCCGGACCTGGCTGTCTTGGACGACCGGCTGCCGGACGGTACCGGGATAGAGGTCTGCCGGGACCTCCGCGCGACAGCCCCGGCGGTGAAATCCCTGATCCTGACCGGCTGGGACGAACAGCATGCGGCGCGCGCCACGGTTCTGGCAGGCGCCTCCGGTTACCTCCTCAAACAGGTAAAGGACCACAAGGAACTGCTGAGCCGCATCCGGCGGGCCACCGAAGGCGACACCTTGTTCACCACCGATCTCAGGGAGAGGGTAGCCGAAAGCCTGTACGCCGCGTCCCACGCATCGTGGCTGAAGAGTCTCACTGACGTGGAACGGAACGTGCTCGCCTTCATGGCGAGGGGGTTGACCAATGGGCAGATCGGGCAAGAGCTGCGGCTGCCCGACGATGCCGTCATCGGCAGCGTGTCCTCTGTCCTGCAGAAGCTGGGTTTCCGGCGCCGGAACCCATTGATCCCGGCCCCTATCCCCAGGGCCTGGGAGGTGGTGTCCTGACGGCCCGCACACCCGCACACGGCGGCCCTCACACCACCACGGGCACCGTCCAGACCACGCTGGTGCCCTTCCCCGGGGCGCTGTCAACGACGCAGGTCCCGCCAAGGCGTGAGGCACGGGTCTTCATGTTCTCCAACCCGCTGACCCTCACAGGATGGTCGAACCCGTTCCCCTGGTCGCGCACCGTGAGGACAACTTCGCCGTCCTGCGCGGCCAGCAGCACATGGATATCCTCGGAGCCGGAATGGCGCACCGCGTTGCTGACGCTTTCGGTCAGCACCGGCAGGAGCTGCTCGGCAACCTCATCCCCCACCAGGTCGATGGGTCCGGAGAGCTGGACTCTCGGCAGGAATCCGGCGGCGTTGGCGGCTTCCAGGACGGCGCGCAGAACCCGCCCGCTGAGCAGTTCCCGGTCGGGTTGCCTGGCCTGGAGCGAGTAAATGGTGTCGCGGAGCTGGTGGATGCAGTCGTCAAGCTCTGCGGTGATGCCGGCAATACGGCGTTCATGGGCATCCGGGTCAGAGGTGTAGCGGCGCAGGCTTTGGATGCTGAGTCCGGCCGCGAACAGCCGCTGGATGACGAGGTCGTGCAGGTCCGCCGCAATCCGCTCACGGTCGATGAACAATGCGTGTTCTTCCCGCAGCTGATTGGCCTTCAACAGTTCAAGCGTCAGCCCGATCCGGGAAGCGAACACTGCACTTTGTTCAAGATCCAGGTCTGTGTAGCGTGCTCCGCCGGCAGCCCTGGCCAGGATGAGCACCGTGTCACGCTGGCCGTCCGTGTCGCTGCCCAGGGCCGCCACCAGGACAGGGCCGAGTTTTTCTGCCGATTCCGGGTCGAATACCTTCCGGGGATCGGTGAAGGACTTCGATTGCCTGGACGAGAGGACCTGGCTGAAGACTGCTGCGGGCGGGAGTTCCTGCCCTGCGGGTATCGATTGCACCCCCAGGGAGGTCCGGCATCTGAGGCTTCCGTCCCCCGCAACCGATGCAATAAGGGCCAACGCGGAGGCGGACGCGTGCATTGACCCTTCCGCGATCATCTCCAAATTCTCGGTGTCGGAGCGCGGGCTGGCCTTCAGCCGGTCGCTGACCTCGATCCCTGCTTCGAGCCACCGTTGGCGGCTGCTGCTGTCCTCGTACAACCGCGCGTTCTGGATCGCCACACCTGCCGCAGAGGCGAGCGCGACTGCCAGGTCTTCATCCTCGGCAGTGAAATCCTGGCCGTCGATCTTCTCGGTCAGGTACAGATTCCCAAAGACGGTGTCCCGCACCCGGACCGGGACACCCAGGAAAGTCTTCATGGGCGGGTGGTTGGCCGGGAAGCCAACAGCCATCGGATGCTCGCCCAGGTCATGGAGCCGCAAGGGCTTTGGTTCGCGGATCAGCTGCCCAAGGACCCCGTGGCCGGTGGGGAGGTCACCAATGACGCGGATGCCATCGTCGTCAATGCCGACGGTGACGAAGTGGCTGAGCTGTTGGTCGTCGCCGATGACGCCAAGGGCCCCGTACCGCGCGCCGACGAGTTCGCACGCCGACTGCACTACCCGGTCAAGGACCGCTTCGAGGCTGAGGTCCTCCGAAAGGGACACCACGGCCCCCAGCAGCCCCTCGACATGCTCCTGGGTCCGTACCAGCTCGTCCGCCCTGTCCACGAACTCCCGGAGAAGTTCGCGGGTCCGCCGCCTGATCGGTTCACGCCACACTGTGAGACACCTCGGTCAAATGATCAGCATGATCCATGGCGGACTTCATCGCCTGAATCCATATGAGACAGCTTAAAATCCCTCTTCCAGCCATGTTAGCCCCCGGAGCGCCGCATCGTTCCCTGTTCTGGCGAGGCGGATCGGATCCGCTCCGTCCGCCGCCTCCCGGGACGCCGGTGTCCCCCGGGGCCGGCCGTGATCCGGGGGACCTTGACGGGGATGCTGAAGCGGAAGGCGCGGCGGGCGATGTGGTGGGTGTCCGCCCGGCGCCGGACCGGGACAGTTGGCACCTGCTGGGCGGCGCGGGCGAAGAACCACGCCTTGGCGATCTCCACCAGCACCAGGTACAGGACGATCATGCCCAGCAGTGCAAGGAAGAACGGGACGGGAAGGGGATCGAACCCGAGCACGCCCTGCAGCGGAGACAGTGGCAGGAGGATGCCCAACGCCACCACGCCCAGGGACGCCGTGATCAGCCCGGCGGACGGCCGGCTCCGCACGAACGGCACGCGCCGGGTGCGGATGGCGAAGATGATCAGGGTCTGGGTGGCGATGGACTCGATGAACCAGCCGGCCCGGAACTCCCCCGGTACGGCATCGAACACGAACAGCATCAGGGCAAACGTGGCGAAGTCGAACAGCGAACTGATGGGCCCGAAGAGGAACATGAACCGGCGGATGAAGGCGATGTTCCAGTGCGAGGGGGCGCGGAGCTGTTCCTTGTCCACGCGGTCGCCCGGGATGGCCAGCTGGCCGCTGTCATACAGCAGGTTGTTGAGCAGGATCTGGCCGGGGAGCATGGGCAGGAAGCTGAGCACCACGGACGCGACGGCGGCGCTGAACATGTTGCCGAAGTTGCTGGAGGTGCCCATCAGGACATATTTGATGGTATTCGCGAAGATCCGCCGGCCCTCCATCACCCCTTCGGCCAGGACGCCGAGGTCCTTGTCCAGGAGGACGACGTCGGCCGCGTCCTTGGCGACATCCGTGGCACTGTCCACGGAGATGCCGATGTCCGCCTTGTGCAGGGCGAGGGCGTCGTTGACGCCGTCGCCCATGAACCCGACGGAGCCGCCGCTTTGGCGCAGCAAGGCGATGATGCGGGCTTTTTGTTCGGGCGATACCCGGGCGAAGATGGTGGCCGTCCGGGCGGAGGCGGCAAGGTCGGCGTCGGACAGGGCGTCGATATCCGCCCCGGTGAGTGTGCCACCCGAGATGACGTCCAAGTCGGCGCAGACTTTCTCGGCCACCTTGGCGTTGTCACCCGTGGCGATCTTGACCGAGATGCCCAGTTCCTCCAGCCGGTCCAGCGATTGCCGGGCATTGGCCTTGGGCCGGTCCAGGAATACCAGGAAACCCGCCAGGGTGAGGCCGCGTTCATCGGCCGCGGTCAGCGTGCCCGGTCCGTCGGCCGGGCGGGTGGCGACGGCCACCACCCTGGATCCGGCGTCGAACTGTTCATCCAGCAGGGCCTGCACGGCCGGGGCGACCGGGCCGCACAGGGCGAGGACGTCCTCGGGGGCGCCCTTGGTGACCAGTTGCGGCGGCCCGCCGGCTTCCCGCACCAGCACGGTGGTGCGGCGGCGCTGGTGGTCGAAGCCGATCATGTCCAGCCGCTCGTAACGGCCGGGGTCGAACCCGGAGGCGCCCGGGCTGTCCCAGAGGGCGGCGTCCAGCGGGTTTTGCCCGGCGGAGGTGAGCTTCGCGTCGGTGTAGTCCGCCTCGGTGGCCAGCAGGCCCAGGGTGAGCAGGGTGTCGCCGGGCAGCTCCGCCGTGGCCGGGAGGGCAGCGGTGAAGCTGATCTTCCCTTCGGTGAGGGTGCCGGTTTTGTCCGTGACCAGGATGTCCATGTCCCCGAGGTCCTCGATGCACACCAGCCGCTTGACCAGGACCTTCCGCTTCGCGAGCTGGCGGGTGCCGGTGGCCAGGGAGGTACTGACGACGGCGGGGAGCAGCTGCGGCGTGATGCCCACCGCGATGGCCAGGGAGAACAGCAGCGATTCGATCAGCGGCCGCTGCAGCAGCAGGTTGGCGATGAAGATGAGCGTGGTGAGTCCGATGGCCACCTGGAGCAGCAGGAAGGAGAACCGTTTGAGGCCCAGCTGGAATTCAGTTTGCGGCTGCCGTTCGCCCAGGCCCAGGGCGATCCGGCCGAATTCGGCCCGGCCGCCGGTGGCCACCACCACGCCGGTGCAGTTGCCGGACTGGATGACGGTGCCCATGAACGCGCAGGAGGAGAGGTCCGCCAGTGCCGCGCCGGCCTGCACGGCGGCGGGGTCCTTGGCGGCGGGCAGGGACTCCCCTGTCAGGATGCTTTCGTCGCAGAGGAGGTTGCCGGTGGCCAGGAGGCGGATGTCCGCCGGGATGATGGCACCCAGAGAGAGATGGACGACGTCGCCGGGCACCAGCGCGGTGACGTCCACTTCCGTGGTGGCTCCGTCGCGGAGCACCACGGCACGGTGGGTGACGCGGTCGTGCAGGGCCTCGGACGCGCGCTCGGCCCGGAACTCGTTGGTGAATCCGAGGCCAACGCTGACCAGGAGGATCACGCCGATGACGATCGAGTTGGTGGCGTCCCCCAGGAAGAGGGACAGCCCGGCGGTGATGAGCAGCAGGATCAGGATGGGGCTGGCGAACTGGCGGCCCAGCACGGCCCACCCGTTGGCCCGGTGGGTGCGGACGGCGTTGGGCCCGATCTCCGCCAGGCGCCGTTCCGCTTCCTCGCCGGTGAGCCCACCCGGACCGGATCCCAGCCGTGCGAGTGCCTGGTCCGTCGTCAGGCCCGCTGCCTCGGTAATGGGCAGCAGGAGGGATGTCCGCTCCTGCACGTTCAGCTCTGGCATCTGGGTCCGTTCGCACACTTGAGTAGTGGATGGATCCAAGAGTACGACGCCGGGCCGACAGTGGCGCTGCACGTGCTCCTATGCCTTTAAGCGGTCGGGGCTGACGGCGCTACTTTAGGCTGAGGACCTCATCGATGGGGCGGCCGTTGACGAACACCTGCGCGCTGGTGGCACCGGAGGCGGCCATGGCGGTGTACTCCAGTTGGGCCTTTGCCCGCGGGATGTCGCACACGCCGCCCAGCATGAACTGCCCGGTCAGCCAGATGGTGATGGTGCTGCCGTCCAGCTCACCGGCCACGTACGTCAGGTTCGACTGGTACAGCGCGTTGATCAGTCCGGACATGCCCACGTCCCGGCTCTTGTTCGCGAGCAGGGTCCCGACGCTGGGGCCCACCTGGTCCGTGAAGCGGACCGGCCCGGTGGTGGTGGCCACCAGGCTGTCGCCGCAGCCGATCTTGGGACCGGACACACCGTTGTCATCGACGGCCACGTAGTAGATGGTCAGCGGGCCCACCTGCTCCGGGAGGCCGGTTGGGCTGGGTTCCTGCGTAGCCGTCGGGCTGGCAGGGGCGGACGACGGCGGCGCGGCGGCGGTGGTGCCCGGCGCGGCTGCCGTCGTGGCGGGCGTTGTGGTGGCGGCTGTGGAGGTTGGCGCGGCGGAAGGGCTTGCCGTGGCACTCGGGGTGGGGGCCGTCGTCGTACTTGGTGCCGCGGAACTGGTGCTGGGGGACGGGGCCGGCGGGCCAAAGCACCCTGTCAGCATGATCGTGGCGGTAAGCCCCAAAACACTGAGAACCGAAAGCCCGGCCTTGGCCATGATGCCCCCTACTAACGCGGTTCCCGCAGTCGCAGGATCCACTGTCGACGGTACTCCCGGGGGTTACTCCAGAACAGGGACTAAAGTCCGGCGGCTCCTTCCGAGATCCGCCCGAACTAGCTGTCATTTCTTGTCATGCCGTTAACCAGCCATTCATATGCTCCTAAAATCCTGTACAAGGGCTGGAAATACGGTGGGAGCCATGGACAACATTTCCCGCCGATCCCTTATCTCCGCCGGCCTCGGGGCCGGCCTGGTCGCCGCATTGCCGGGTGCCGCCGTCGCCGTTTCCACCGCGGACGACGCCGGACTCCGCACCGACCCCTTCATGCTCGGCATCGCGTCGGGCGAGCCCTGGCCGGACGGCTTCGTCCTGTGGACCCGGCTGGCCGTCAACCCGGTAGCGGAGGACGGGCTGGGCGGCATGCCGTCCCGGCCGGTGGCCGTGCAATGGGAAGTTGCCGAGGACGCAGGCATGCGCAGCGTGGTGGCCCGCGGCGTGGAGCAGGCCAGGATCGAGACCGCACACTCGGTGCACGTGGAGTTGCGGGGCCTGAAGCCGGGCCGCGAATACTTCTACCGGTTCCGCACCGGCAAGCACGTCAGCCCGGTGGGACGGACCCTCACCAGCCCCGCCCTGCACGAGACCCCCGCGGCGCTGGCCATGGCGTTCGCCAGCTGCGCGCAGTACGAGCACGGCTACTTCACCGCGTACCGGCGCCTGGCGGAGGACCACCCGGACCTGGTGCTGCACCTGGGCGACTACCTGTACGAGTACAAAAAGGACAGCTACGTGATCGGCGGCGGCAACCCGCGCGACCACGAGGGCCCGGAGACGGTCTCGCTGGCAAGCTACCGCCAGCGGCACGCGCAGTACAAGGCCGACGGCGACCTCCAGGCTGCGCATGCCGCCGCGCCGTGGCTGGTGGTCTGGGATGACCACGAGGTGGACAACAACTGGGCGGACGACGTTCCGGAGAACAAGGACGCCGGCCAGCTCAATGACAGCGTGGAGCATTTCCGCCAGCGCCGCGCCGCCGCGTTCCAGGCGTACTACGAGAACATGCCGCTGCGCCCGTCCTCGCTGCCGGCCGGACCGGATATGAAGATCTACCGCAGGGTCCAGTGGGGCCAGCTCGCCAACTTCCACATGATGGACACCAGGCAGTACCGGGACGACCAGCTGGCAGGCGACGGCTGGCAGAAGAATGTGGCCGAACGGCTTGCCGAGGACCGGACCATCACCGGCGCCGAGCAGGAAAAGTGGCTGCTGGACGGGTTCCGCAGTTCCACCCAGCGCTGGGACATTCTGGGCCAGCAGGTCTTCTTCGCGGAGCGCGACCGGAACAAGGCCCCGGACATCGACGACGTTTCCATGGACGGCTGGGACGGGTACGCCGCCTCCCGCCGCCGCATCACCCAGGGGTGGGTGGACGCGAACGTCCGCAACGCCGTGGTGCTGACGGGCGATGTGCACCGCAACTGGGCCAACGACGTCAAAGTGGACTACAAGGACCCCGCTTCCCCCGTGGTGGGCTCGGAACTGGTGTGCACCTCGATCACCTCCACCGGTGACGGCACCGGCTCCACCACGGATGCCACCATGGCCTGGAACCCGCACCTGAAGTTCTACAACGACAACCGCGGCTACGTGGCCACCCGCATCACCAGGGACGCGATCACCGCGGACTTCCGGGTGTTGGACCACGTGACCACGCCCGGCGCACCGGTGTCCACGAAAGCCTCCTTCGAAATCCGCGACGGCGGTCCCGGGTTGCAGGCGCGGGCCTGACGGGTCCCAAACTACGCCGTCGCCGCCTGGAGCCCGTTGCGGTGCGCATTGTGTGCGCCGGGGCGCAGGACTAGGATGCTCGCGGGGAGAGGTCCTTAGTCTCGCGAGACTGGAAAGGGCCATGCTCATGACCGACTTCTTCACCATGCAGCCCGGTGAGACCGCAGCTCCGCTGCCGCCCGGACCGGTGCTGTGCACCGGAACCGAAGCCATGCGCCGCATCCACCGCTTCTTCCTCTGGGCCTACAGCGAGGCACCGGGACTGGTGCGCTCCGCCGCCCCCGGCGACACTGCGCGGGCAGCCTACGTAGGCGAAGTGCTGGGCAACTTCGACAAGGTACTGCATATCCACCACGAAGGCGAAGACCTCCTGATGTACCCGCAACTGAAGGAGCGGGCACCGGCATGCGCACTTCATGTGGGGCAGATGCTCGAGCAGCACAGGCAGGTCACGCAGAGGCTGCAGGCCATAGAGCCGGTCCGGCTGCGCTGGATGCAGACGGCGGATGAGGAGTCCGGCGCGGAACTCGCGGCCCGCTATGAAGACCTGTCCGGAGTCCTCAATGTCCATCTGCGCCGCGAGGTCACGGAGATGATGCCGGTTGCGGACAGGGTGATGACAGAGAAGGAAGCTGCCGCGGTCGGCCAGCACGGGATCCAGGAACTCGACAAGAAGTTCCTGGTGGGGTACCTCGGCATGGTGCTTGCGACGAATCCGCGGGAAGACCAGGTTGAACTGTTCAAGGAGATCCCCGCACCCGTCCGGCTTGCCTACAAGCTGGTTGGGCGGCGGATGTACCGGAAACAGTATGCCGCGCTGTTTCCGGGACGGCCCATTCCCCCAACGCTCTAGGCCTCTTGGCCGGTTACGACGGCGGGCGGCCGGCGTGGGTGCCGGCCGCCCGCCGTCGTTATTGCTGTCAGGGGTCAGGCGTTGCTTCAGGGGCTAGAGGCAGACGGGCTGGAACGCCGGGTCCGCCGGGCCGGACGGCTGGCCCAGGGCGTTGCCCACGAGCTGGTGGACCACGGGATCATTGGGCGTTTGATCGTGTTCGAAGACGTCCGCCGGGCACTTGTCCTGGATGGTGATGTTGGTGACCTGCCGCGCACTCCCATTCAGGAATTGGCTGTTGTACGGGATGACCACCTCGTCGTGGGTGGTGGAGATGACCGTGTAGGCGGGACCGGCCACGGTGTCGCCGATGGAGTTGAGTTCCTGCATGAACGGCGAGCCTGCCTGCTGGTCGGCGCAGGCGGCGCAGCCGGCGGCCGTGTAGTCGGGAGTGGGAACCAGGTCCGGCGGCGGGAGGATCACGCCTTTGGTGCCGTGGTTGGACGGGGCGATGCCGACGAGCTGGTGGACGTACTTGGCGCCGCCGAGGAAGCCCATGTAGTACCGGGGCATCATGCCGCCCTGGCTGTGGCCCACCAGGTCCACCTGCTTGGCGCCGGTGGCCGAGCGGACAGAGTCCACGAACGGGGCGAGCTCCTTCGCGGATTCGGTGACCGGAGCCGTGGCGTACACACCGTTGGTGGCGCCGTAGTTGAGGGCGAAGATACAGTAGCCCTGGCTCTTGAGGTACGGCGCCATGGTGGACCAGTTTTTCTCCATGCTCTCGAACGTGCCGGGAACAAGGATGACCGGATATGGGTGTTGCGCAGATGGCTTGCAGGTCCAGTCGTTGGCGCCCGGCGGAGAGACATCAACGGCCTGGGCAGGGACTGCCATCAGGGAGGAGGCAAGGACGGCGGCTGCCGCAACGGACAGGGCCCGGGTTAGGAGTGACATGGAAACCTCTTTGTTCGTCAGTCTGCGGGGCGCCGGGCCTCATGGTTTTGGGGGATCCATGAGGACCGGCCGAGGTTTTCCATGCTTGCAGCGATGCCTTCCCTGCGCAGCGAAACTGCACGGACGTGCGGCCAAAATCCCTTCCTGCAGCGCGGCCGCACACGCCGGATATGACCCACGGCACAGGCATTGTTACTGGTGAGTAGCTATTTTGGCCTTATCGCGGCGTGGACGGGCTCCCAGCGGCGTTTGCACAAATGTGCAGTTTTGCGGCTCGCGCCGAGATCGCCGGAGGGGTGTCCGGGTCGCCGGAACGGTGCGAACTCGCCGGAACGTTCCGGCGGGCTCGCACCGCTCCGGCGATCTCGAGGGTTGGCGGATTCAGGGCGGCCGGGATCCAGGCGGGGCGTAGACAGCGTCAGGCCAACAGCCAGCGTTTCCAGCGTGGCTGCTCGGGTGGCGTCGTCGGTTCCGGTTCCGGCTCCTCGCCCAACGCCATCGCGGCCTGGACGAGGTCGTCAGCGGTGAGCGTCATGACGGCCTCCCGGTCGAGCGCGTCGAGGCTTTGGTCCTCGTCCAGGGAGAGCCGCAGCGCCTGCCTGTTGAGCGCTTGCTCGAACAGCGTGCGGGCGAACCGTGCGTTGCCGGAGTCTTCGCCGGCGTGGAGCCCGGTGAAGATGCGGCGCAGCATCTGGTCCGCGTCCGGCTCCAGGAGGTACTCGTGCTGGGCCAGCATCTGGCTGAAGATGGCCAGGAGTGCGTCCACGGAGTAGTCCGGGAACGTGATCTCGCGGGCGAACCGGGAGCGGAGTCCGGGGTTGGAGAGCAGGAAAGCCTCCATCAGCCGCGGGTACCCGGCCACGATCACCACCAGGCGGTGGCGGTGGTCCTCCATGCGTTTGAGCAGGACCTCGATGGCTTCCGGGCCGAAGTCCATCCGGCCGTCCTCCGGGGCCAGCGCATAGGCCTCGTCGATGAACAGGACGCCGTCCAGTGCGCGCCGGATCACCCGGTCCGTCTTGATCGCGGTCTGGCCGACGTATTGCCCCACCAGGCCCGAACGGTCCACCTCGACCAGGTGGCCCTTCTGCAGCAGGCCCACCGCCCGGTACATCTCGGCCAGGAGCCGCGCCACGGTGGTTTTGCCCGTACCGGGGTTTCCGAGGAACACCAGGTGCTGAGAGGTGGCCACTTCCGGCAGGCCGTGCGCCTTGCGGCGTGCCTGGACCTGGAGCAGTGCGACCAGGGCCCGCACCTGTTCCTTGACGGTTTCCAGTCCCACCAGCGCATCGAGCTCGGCTTGCAGCTCGGACAGCGGCCGCGCCGGCCCGGGCCTGGCACCCATGAGGTCGCCGACGAGGTCGTCGACGCGTTCCGAACCGGGCAGCTTGAGTTGATCGGCGAGGTGGCCGATGGTTTCACGCAGGTCATCGAGCGGATTGCGGCTGAGAGCCATGCCTCCACTGTAGACCTCGATTCGCCACCGGGGCGGATGGGTCATGGGTGCGCTGGAGGATGGGGAGCACCCGCGGGGTTCTGCCTGGCGGACAGATCAGGGTGCCGACCGCGAACCTGAGTCCGTACTCTGCCCTGTGGTCGGGACGAAGGTCCAGTCGAACGAACCGTCACCGTGCAGCGTCAGCCGGAGAAACCCGTGGGTGTCGCTGAACCGCTTGGCGATGTATTTTGGGCTGCTGGTGAACGGGCGGAGGGTGCGGCCTCCCGTTGAAACCTGGAAGGCTGTCATGCCGTCATCGACGCAGGTATCCGCATTATCCACGGGGCAGGACCGCTCGTAGTTGTGTTGTGAGGCGGACAGGGTCAGCCGGACCCGGTGCTTCCACATCACGTTGATCCAGGGCTTATGGTTTGCGGCCCGCTCATGTTCGTCCGTGTCCGACGTGAAGTAGGGCTCGTGGTAGACCACCGCAAGGTGTTTGCCTGCTGCCCTGGCGGCACCGAGGTCAGTGTCCAGCCATGTTGTCGCGGCGGAAGCCGCTGCCTTGTCGTACCGCCACAGCCCGGAGGGCAGGAATGCGAAGTGCCAGTTCCCAAAGTCCTTTGAATACGGTTTTTCGTTGGGAATGAAGCCCCTTTCCTCGTTGATGGCCGCTTTCGCGTCCGAGCCCGGGCACTGGCCGTTCATGAAATCATCAAGGTCTTCGTTGCGGCCCGGTTGCCAGTCGTGGTTGGGGGCGGACACCCAGTACAGCTTGGGCATCGTGCCGCCCCACAGCTGCGTCCAGTAGTCCACGTAGTCCCGGCAGTAGGCGGTGTCGTACTGGAAGTCGCCGAGCCCCAGGAACGCATCGATCTCATTGCCCTTAACCAGCCGGGAGATGGCCGCACCGTTCCGGCCAGACCTGCTGTCCGGGTCCGCGTTCCCCTCGGGGTTCATGTCCCCGACGGCGGCGATCCGGACATCCGCCGCGGGGCTCGCGGTGCCGCCGGGCGGGCCAGCGGGTTCCGGGGCACCGGTGCAGCCCGCGGCGGCGGCCACCAGGAGGGCCGCAGCGATTGCGGCCACACCTCGAACGCGCTTGCGGTACGTCAACCCCACGAGGACCATGATCCTCCTCACCGAGCGCTAAAGGGAGGCGCCGCCGCAGATCACGTAGTTTTGGCCGGTGATGGACTTGCCATGCGGACCCAGCAGGAACGCGGCCAGGGCGGCCACATCCTCCGGGTCCACCAGGGCGCCCAGTGCAGGCAGCTTCACCGGAGTGGCGGCGCGGCCCGGATCGTTGAGCATGGGGGTGTCGGTGGGCCCCGGGGAGAGCACGTTCACCGTGATCCCCCGCGGCGCGAGTTCCTGCGCCCACGTCCGGCCGAGCCCCATCAGCGCCGCCTTCGTCGCGGCGTAGTGGCTCTTACCCGGCATCCCCGTGGAGGTGCGGCTGCCCAGCAGGACGATCCGGCCGCCGTCGGGCATGGACGGCACCAATTCGTTCGCCAGCACCGACGCGGCCGCAACGTGGACCGTGAACATCCCCGCCAGCGCCGCCGGGTCAAGGGAGCCAAGGTGCGCGGTGCCCTGGAATCCTGCGGCATGAACTAACGCGTCAACGGAACCCAGCCCGGCCAGGACATCCGGCAACGATTCGGGCTCCGAGAGATCGGCCTGGCGCCACGCGAACTTCCCGACCAGCGAAGACCCGGTCCGACTCAGGCCGGTCACCTGCCACCCGTCGGCCAGGAGCCGCTCCGCTATCGCCTTGCCGATCCCCGAGCTGGTGCCGGTGACCACAGCGTGCCGGGTCATGAGTCCCCGCCCGGCGTGGTGGCGCCCTCGTAGGCCCACTGCGGGTCGACCCGGACGAACTTGATGGCTTGCCGGAAGTATGTGTAGGCGATGTTGAGGGCGCCGTCCGGGCCCTGGTGGATGGACGGATACGAGTATTCGCGGTTGAGCCCGTCACGGGAGTTGTTGGACAGGCAGTACCCGTCCCCCACGTCCAGGTTCCGGCGGATCGGCCACGTACGGCCTGAATCCTCGGAGATGGCCAGCGTCATGGGTGAGCGCGGCGTCCCCCAGAAGGCGCGCTTCACGCCGTCGTCCGGAACAGAAGCATCCGGCTCGGCCACCTGCCCCTGTTCGTCGGCCAGGCCGTCGTCGTCAATCTCGTCGTAGAGGGACAGCCGCCGTTCGGTGCCCTCCCCCGCCCGGCTGTGGTTGTACACCAGGGCAAGGCGGCCGTCGGCGAGCGCGGTGAATTGGATGGAGGAGTTGTTGTTCGGCAGCTCGGTGGGGACGGGCTCGCTCCAGGTGGTGCCGTCGTCCGTGGAGCGGGATTCGTAGATCGAGTCGGCCCAGCGGCTGCGGAACAGGGCCAGCAGGGAGCCGTCGGCCACGGGCTGGATGTTCATGTGAACGCAGCCCAGGCTGCCGGGAAGCACGGTTTCGGTCCAGGTGGCGCCGGCGTCGTCGGAGATCATCACGGCGCTGTCGTCGCTGTTGCCCACCCACTTTTCGCCAGGCGTGGTGATGCAGCGGAAGATCGGGATGATCAGCCGGCCGGACGGGAGCACCACGGGCAGCTGGCGGACGAACACGCCGCCGGTCTCGTTGGCCGGGAACAGGGTCTCCACCTCACCCCAGGTGCGGCCGCTGTCCAGGGAGATACGACGGCGGACCTCGGCGGTGTCCTGGTTGCCCGCCTTCTGCGCGGTGTACAGCAGCCACAGGGCTTTGTCCGGCGCAACGAACAGGATGGGGTTTTGCTCGGACCGGGTGGAGTCATCCGAAAGCTGGACGGCGTCGGACCACTGCCTGCTGCCAGGCTCCAGGGTGGAGAACCAGATGGAGATGTCCGGCACGCCTTCCTGGGTGCCGCCGAACCACACACAGCCTAAACGGCCGTCGGGAAGGGTAAGCAGGTTGGCCGCGTGGCTCTGCACGGTGGGTGCGGGCAGGTAGGCGAAGTCGGCGCCGTCGGCCGTCTTGACCGCTCCGTCCGGGGTGATGGTGTTGTACGCGTCGGTTGTGGTGTTCTGCATGGGATTAGCTCTCCTTGGTGCCGGCATCGGAGCGGGCAGCGTCGAGGTGGGACTTGGCGATCTGTTCCAGGTGCGTCAGGTCCGAGGCCACGGTGGTGAACGTGTAGCCATGCCGCAGCCGCTGGTTGGCCACTGTGCCGGCGGCCGTGTGGATGCCGGCGGCGATCCCCGCGGAGGCCGCTGCCTCGGCGATGGTTTCCAGGGCGGCATTGAATTCGGTTTCGACGGCGGGATCCCCGGGGAAGGCCCCGCCTACCGCAATGCAGAGGTCGGAGGGGCCAACGTAGATGCCGTCCAGGCCGGGGGTGGCGCAGATTTCCTTCACGTTGGCCAGGCCTTCGGGGGTCTCGATCATGGCGAAGACCAGGGTGGTGGCGTTGGCCTCGGCCGGGACGGGCCCGATCCGCAGCGCCGAGCGCATGGGCCCGTAGGAGCGGCCGCCCAGCGGCGGGTACTTGGCGGCGGCCACGGCGGCAGCGGCGTCTTCGGCGTTGTTGATGAGCGGAACGATGACCCCCGCGGCGCCGGCGTCGAGTGCTTTGCCGATGGCGGTGAAGTCGTTGGCCTCCACGCGGACCATCCCGACGGCGGTGTGCCCGGCGTCGATGGCCATCAGCCCGTTGAGCACGCCGGAGTAGCCGAGCAGTCCGTGCTGCGCGTCCAGGGCCACGTAGTCGTAGCCGAGCCGGCCGATGCGTTCGGTGGCCACGGGCGCGTCCAGCACCGACCAATAGCCCACCGCCTGCTCACGGGCGCGGATCTTGCGGGCGAATTCGAGGGCCAGTTGGGAGGTCATCAGAGTCCTTCAGTTTCGTAATCGGTTCAGTCGGGAGGAATGGGTCAGCGGTTGTAGGCGGGCATGGGGCCGCGCAGCGAGGTGCCCACGGCGTCGCAGGCGTCCACGACGTCGGCCGGCAGCGGCCCGTTGGCCACGGCGGCGATGTTGGCACGCAGCTGTTCCACCTTGGAGCCGCCCAGCAGCATCGAGCCCACACCCTTGCGGTAGGCGAGCCAGCGCAGCGACAGTTCGGCCAGGGGCAGCCCGGCACCGGTGGCGATTCGCGACAGCTCGCCGATCGCGTCGAACAGTTGCTTGTCCCAGTACCGCTGCGTGTACATGGCCGCGAGCTTGGAGTCGCCGAAGCGGCCCTCGGTGGGCTTTGCCTCGAAGCTGTGCTTGCCGGTGAGCAGGCCGCCGCCCAGCGGGTTGTAGACCATGGTGTGCACGTCATGGGTGGCGGCGAATTCGAGGTATTCCTCCTCCAGCCGGCGCGCCACCAGGTTGTAGAGCTGCTGCGCGACGACGGGCTGCGGCGCCCCCACTTCGCGTGCCGTGTGGATGACATCGGCGATCTGCCAGGCGGCGAAGTTGGACACGCCCAGCGCCCCGATTTTGCCCTCGGCGACCAGGGCCGCCACGGTGGAGAGCGTTTCGGCCAGCGGCGTGGCCCGGTCCGGCTGGTGCAGATAGAAGAGGTCGAGGCTGTCCACGCCCAGCCTGCGCAGGCTGCCTTCAACGCTGGCGCGCAGCCCCGCCGCGGAGAGCGGTGCATTGGAGCCGTGGTCCGCGTGCGGCATGCCGGCCTTCGAAGCCAGGATGACGGCGTCGCGCTTTCCTTTCAAAAGGCGTGCGAGCATCTCCTCCGTGGTGCCGCCAACGTAGGCGTTGGCGGTGTCGATGGTGGTGATGCCGGCGGCGAGCGCTTCTTCCACCATCCGGCCCGCGGTGGCCTCGTCAGCGGTGTCGCCGAACGTCATGGTCCCCAGGACCAGCCGGGAGATGGGTAGTTCCAGGCCGTCCACCTGGGTGCCGTTGGGCTGCGTGCTCATGCGTTGATTCCTCGTGGTTGCGTGTGTCAAAGGGTCAGGGCTGGTTGGCGAGCGCCAGGGAGCGGACGATGTGCCGCGGCTTCAGGCCGGTCATGGTGGAGGGGTCCAGGGCCGCGCGGCGGAGTTTGCGGGTGTAGTCCTCCTTGGGGGCGGTCAGGACGTCGGCGGTGGGGCCGAGTTCCACGAGCTTGCCGCGCTGCATCACCATGACGGTATCGCTGATTTCCTGCACCACGCCAAGGTTGTGCGAGATGAACACGTAGGTGATGCCGGTTTCGTCCTGGATGGACTTGAGGAGCCGCAGCACCTGCGCCTGGACAGAGACGTCCAGGGCGCTGGTGGCTTCGTCGCAGACCAGCAGTTGGGGCTTGGAGGCCAGCGCCCGGGCGATCCCGATGCGCTGGCGCTGGCCGCCGGAGAACTCGCCGGGGTGCTTGTCCAGGGACCGGACGGGAAGGCCCACCTGGTCAATCAGCTTCGCCGCCGCCGCATGCCGTTCGGCCTTGGAGCGGACTCCCTGCAGCTTGAGCGGTTCGGCCACGATTTCCTGCGCGGTCATGTGCGGGTCCAGGGAGCCGTATGGATCCTGGAACACCATCTGGAACTTGGAGCGCATGGGCCGCAGCTTCGCTTCGCTCATGGCCGCGATGTCCGTCCCGTCGAGGTTGATCTTGCCGCTGGTGGGGGTCACCAGCCGCATCAGGGCCTTGGCGATGGTGGATTTGCCGCAGCCGGATTCACCCACCACGGCGATCGTCTTGCCTTTGTCCACGGAGAAGGAGACGTCGTCCACGGCGCGGAAGGTGCCGCCGGGGACGTGGTAGTCCACCACCAGGTTGTCGACGGCGAGGAACGGCTTAGTCATGGCGTGCTCCAGTAGTGGTCAGGGTGGCGTTGGGGGTTTCGTCCCACGGCCCCAGTACGGGCACCGCGGCCAGCAGCGTGCGGGTGTACTCGGTGGCGGGGTGGTCCACGATCTGCTGGACCTCGCCGGATTCGACGAAGGACCCGTCCTTCATCACGTGGATCCTGTCAGAGATGAGCCGGGCCACGCCGAGGTCGTGCGTGATCATCAGGATGCCGATGCCACGCTGTTCCTGCAGTTCCAGCAGCAGGTCCAGAATGCCGCCCTGCACCGTGACGTCCAGGGCCGATGTCGGCTCGTCCGCCACCAGCAATTGCGGCTCGGACGCCAAAGCGATGGCTATGAGCACGCGCTGCAGCATGCCGCCGGAGAGCTGGTGCGGGTACTTCTTCAGTTGCTTCTCCGGCGTGGGGATGTGCACCTGTTCCAGCAGCCGCACGGCCCGGGCCTGCAGCGCGCCCTTGTCCTTGGCGGAGGCGGCGCCGGCGATCCGGATAGCCTCGAACAGCTGGCTGCCGATCGAGTGCACGGGGCTCAGTGCCGTCATCGGGTCCTGCGGGATCAGCGCCAGCGTCCTGCCGCGCACCTTGTCGATGGCCTTGGGGTCGGCGGAGATGTCGACGCCGTCAATCAGCACGGTGCCGGACAGGACCGCCAAGTCCTCGGGCAGCAGGCGGAGGATGCCCATCGCCGTCGTGGACTTGCCTGAACCGGACTCGCCGATGATGGTGACCGTCTCGCCCCGGTGGATGCTGAAGCTGACGGAGTCCACGGCGCGGATGATGCCGGCGTCCGTGATCAGTTCCACCTGGAAGTCGCGGACCTCCAGCAGCGGCTGCTCGGTGAACGTGGGGGAAACAGACATGTCAGGCACCCTTCTTCTTGCGGCGGGGACGGTCGCGGAGGCCGTCGCCCAGCAGGTTGACGCCTACCACCATGAGCACGATCACCAGGCCGGGCAGGGTGACCATCCACCAGGAGGTGGTGATGTAGTCCTGGCCGTCGGAGATGATCCGGCCCCAGGTGGCGAAGGGGCGCTGGGGGCCGGCACCGAGGAAGGACAGCGCGGATTCGAGCAGCACGGCCTGCGCCAGCAGGAGCAGCACCACCAGGGTTGCCTGCTTGATGACGTTGGGGATGATATGCCGGATCAGGATCTGGATGCGGTGCAGGCCCAGGATCCGGGCGGCGGAGACGTACGGCTTTTCGCGTTCCACCAGGACCATGGAGCGGGTCAGGCGGGCCACCTCGGGCCACTGCGCGATGGCGATCACGAACGTGATCACGGGGATGGAGGGGCCGAAGAGGGCCACCACCAGCAGCAGCATCATCAGCAGCGGCAGGGACATCTGGGCTTCGAGGAGACGGGAGACAATGGTGTCCACCCAGCCGCCGAAGTAGCCGGCGGCGGAGCCGAGGATCACGCCGATGGCCCCTGAGACCAGGACTGCCAGCAGGCCGATGGTCAGCGAGACCTGGCCGCCGTGCAGGACGCGGGAGAGCAGGTCGCGGCCCAGCTGGTCGGTACCGAACAGGTGGCCGTCGGTGAGCGGGGGCAGGCGCCGGGCGGCGAGGTCCTGGAAGTTGGCGTCCGGGAGCGGGAGCACGTTGGCCAGGATGATCGGGATGATCACCAGCAGGGTGCAGATGGCGCCGACCACCAGTTTCCATTGCGCGGCTTTCCGACGTCGGGTGGCGCCGGCCCGGGCAAGGTCCGCCTTGGTGACGGCGCTGGGGCTTGGCTGCCGGGTTGGCGCGCCGGTGCTTCCGGACGGGCCGGCGGGGGTTGCGGTGTGGAGGCTCATGCTGTGGCCGCCTTTCCGAGACGAACGCGGGGATCAAGGAGCGGGTAGGCGAGGTCGATCAGCAGCTGCACGCCTACGGCCAGGAGCGCGGTGATGAGGACCGTGGCCTGGATGAGGGGGTAGTCGCGGGTTTCCAGGGCCCGGACGATCAGGGAGCCGACGCCGGGCCAGGCGAACACCACTTCCACCACCACCACGCCGTTGAGCATCGCGGCGAACCGGGTGCCCAGTGCGGTGAAGACGGGGATGGCGGAGTTGCCCATTGCGTAGCGCCAGGTGAGCACGGAGTTCTTCACGCCGCGGGAGCGGGCCACGGTGAGGTACGGGGCGGCCAGGTTGTTGGTCATCTCGCGGCGCACCATGCGGGAGATCAGCGCGATCTGCAGGATGGCGATGGTGACGGTGGGCAGGACCAGGCCGCCCCAGGTGGCGAAGCCGGAGGCCGGAAAGAGGGGGACCAGCACGGCGAACCCGGTGAGCAGCATGATGCCGGTCCAGAAATCGGGCATGGACTGCCCGGCGATGGTGAGCACGTTGACGCCGAATTCGCGGCCGGTGTCAGGGCGGCGGGACATCCACACCCCCAGCGGGATGGCGACGACGGCGGTCAGCAGGATTGCCGACGTCGCCAGGGTCAGGGTGTAGGGCAGGCGTTCGAAGACCACCTGCATGGCCGGCGCCTGGAACGAGTAGGACTGGCCGAGGTTGCCGCTGAACAGTTGCTGCAGGAAGATCCAGTACTGCTCCAGGAGGGGCTTGTCCAGGCCGAACTGTTCGCGCACCTTGGCGAGCTGTTCGGAAGTGGCCAGCGGACCGGCGTAGGAGACGGCGGGGTCGCCGGGGGCCATGCGGATCAGGATGAACACGGTGGATACCGTAAGGAACACGGTGAGCAGGCCTTGTCCCAGGCGTTTGAGGATGTAGTTCGTCATGGCTTAGGCCTCCAGCCGGACATCAACGAGGGGGTAGGAGTTGGTGGGTGCCAGGTTGATCCCGGACACCCGTTCCCGGTGGGCCAGGACGGACTTGGGCACGAACGCCCAGGCGCAGGGCCAGGTGTCCCAGACTGCCTGCTGGGCGTCGTTGAGCAGTTGCGTCCTGCGCGCCGGGTCCGCCTCGGCGGAAGCGGCCTGGATCTTGGCGGTGACCTCGGGGATGACGTACCCCTGGTAGGTGTCGCGGGTGGCTTCCTTTTCCGGGGTGCCGGCGTACATGCCTTGGAGCATGGTGATGGCCAGGCCGGTGGGGCTGGGGTAGCCGTTGGCCAGCAGGTCCCAGTCGCCCTGTTTGCCCTGGCGCCAGGCCATGATGTTGCCGCCGGGTTCGAACTGCTGGAGCTCGGCCTTGACGCCGATCTTGCCGAACATTTCCACCAGGGCTTCCATCACGGAGGTGTCGGAGGCGAATTCGCCGGTTTCCCAGATGATCTTCAGGGTGAGGTCCTTGACGCCAAGTTCTGCAAGGGTGGCCTTGGCCTTCTCGGGGTCGTAGACGTATTCGCCGGTCTTGTAGTAGCCGGTGAGGCTGGACGGGGTGACGCCTGCGGCCTGGGTGACGGAGTCCACCAGGACGTCCTTCACCAGGGACTGTCCGTCGATGGCCATGCTGAGGGCCTGGCGGACGCGGGGGTTGGCCAGCGGGTGGCCGGCGGGCTTGCGGAAATTGAAGAAGATCTGGTTGAGGCGCAGGCTTGAGGCTTCCTGCAGCGTGACGCCGGGCAGGCCTGCGAGCTGTTCGCGGGAGTCTGGGGTGATGGAGTCGATGACGTCCACCTCGCCGCTGCGCAGGGCGATGACGCGGCTGGATTCCTCAGGGAGGAACCGGACCTCCACGTTGTCGATGTGCGGCGCGGGACCCCAGTAGTTCTTGTTGCGTTCCAAGCTGTAGGTGCCGGCACCACGGTTGTACTTGGTGACAACATAAGGACCGGTGCCCAGGCCTTCCTGGAGTTCCTCCGGTTTGTTCTGTGCGGCCGGGGTTATCAGGATCATGCTCATCAGTGAGTCCAGGATGGGGACCGGCTTCTTGGTGACCATCCTGAACGTGCGGTCATCCACGGGGACAACCTCGGGGAATTCGGGGAAGAACCCGGCCACGAAGGAGCCCTGGACCTGCTTGTACATCTTCAGGGCGGTGGAGACGTCCTCCACAGTGACGGGGCTGTTGTCCGAGTAGCGGATGCCGTCGCGGAGCCGGACGGTCCATTCGGTGGGGCCGGTCATCTCGAAGCGTTCGGCCAGGACCAGGACGGGCTTGGTTTCGGGGCCGATGGCGGTGAGTCCCTGGCGGACCGAGCGTTGCACGGTGACGGCTGCGTCAAACTGGTTGAGCTTGTTGTCCAGGCTGACCAGGGACCGGTTGAGGGCCAGGGTCAGGGTGCTGGGTCCGGGGAGTCCGGTGGGGCCGGCGCAGCCGGCCAGGCTGCCGGTGCCCAGCAGAAACCCGGCGGCCGCACCGAACTGAAGGAGGCGGCGGCGGGAAATCTCACTTCCTTGAGGAAGAACGGTCATCGTTGACCTCTCGGTAGATCGGGGATGGCGGGCTGCCGGAATGGCTGCGCCGAATGTTGTGTCCATCACTTTGCCACTCCTGCGCAAATTGCGCAACCTATCTAGCGCGATTCGCGCAACCATGTCATGATGATGGAAAGCTCCCGCTGATTGGCGGGTTCCAGCCGACTATGACGAGAGGAGCACCGTGGCTTCCGTATTTGTGCAGGCCGACGACTTCTCCGGCGCCGCCGAGGTTGGCTATTGCTTTGTGGAACATGGGCTGACTGCGCAGGTCATTCTCGCCGCGGGTACGTCTTTCGGAACGCACGACGGCGGCCCCTCCTTTGCGGGAGAGGTCACCGACGTGGTGGTCGCCGATACACACTCCCGTGGCCTGTCCGGGGCCGAGGCTGAGGCGTTGGTGAAGGAGGCGTTCTCCGGTCCCGAGGCCTCTGCCGCACAGGTGCAGTTCAAGAAGATGGATTCCCTGTGGCGCGGCAACATCCAGGCTGAGGTGTCGGCCTTGGCCAGCCTTGGATTCCACGCCGTGATTGCGGGCGCACTCCCCCAGCTGCAGCGCACAGTACTCGGTGGCAAGCCGCTGGCTGCCGGCACTCCCCTGGCGGAAACGGACTTCTGGGAGGCCGAGCTGTCGGCCCCGCCAGTCGATGTTCCTTCATTGCTGGCCCCGGCGGATCCGTCCTCTGTGCGCTCCGTTGATCTGGCTGCGGTCCGCTCCGGATCCCTGGCTGCGAAGCTCGCCGGGCTGCTCGAACCCGAGCGGCCGCAGCTCGTGGTGGTGGACGGCGAGACCGTCCGGGACCTGGAGAACACCGTGGACGCCCTGCTGGAACTGGAGTTCCGGGCGGGCGGACGCCGCATCGTGCTGGTCGGAACCGGCGGGGCGGCCGATGTCCTCGCCCAGCGGCTCAGCCCACGACTTGCGCGAAATGCGCAACCTGTGGCAACGGCTGACGCAACCACCGCGGAACCGCAGGAGGCACCCGGGCCGGTGCTCGCCGTCGTCGGCTCCGCTTCACAGACCGCGCAGGCGCAACTGGCTGCCCTTGAAGCCCGGGGGTTCACGGTGGTCCGGCTGCACCCGCTCTACGCCGGTGCAGCCGGCGCCTACGTGTCCCAACTGGCCCAGGTTTCGGCGGATTTGCGGTCAGGTGCCCGCATGATCGTCACGTTGGCGGCCCAGAAAGTGGACCCGTCCGCCTCACCCCGCATCGTGCAGGCGCTGGCAAGGTTCGCCGCCGAGGCCGTCAAGGGAACCCGGGCCGACCTGATCCTCACCGGCGGTGAGACGGCCCGGGAAGTCCTGGACGCCGTCGGCCGCTCCAGCTTGGTGCCGCTCGCGGCGGTGCAGCACGGAGCCGTGCTGAGCCGCGCGGACGACGGGACGCTGGTGGGCACCAAGCCCGGCAGCTTCGGCGACCACCTGGCCCTCCTTCAGCTGTACGACGAAATCCGGAGGCGCCGCGGCCAGGCCGCCGCAGCTTCCACCCAAACCCTTTCCCACAAGACTTCCGAAGAATCTGGAGCAACAATGACTGACGAATCAATGCAGAACCAGCCCCTTCCCTACGTGGCCGTGACCATGGGCGACGGCGCCGGAGTTGGCCCCGAGGTGGTGGTGGCCGCCGTGCTGGATCCGCAGAGCAATGCCGAGTGCCGGCCCGTGGTGATCGGCGACGCGCTGCGGCTGCGGCAGGCGGCGGAGGTGCTGGGCATCGGGGCGGACATCCGGCCGATCGAGGATGTGGACGATGCTGTGTTCACGCCGGGCCGGGTTAACGTCATCGATCTGGCGTTGCTGCCGGCGGACCTGCCGTGGGGCCAGCTCTCGCCCGTGGCCGGGCATGCCGCCTACGAATACATCCGGGTGGCCAGCGAGCTGGCGATGGCCGGGAAGGTGCAAGCCATTTGCACCGCGCCGCTGAACAAGGAGGCGCTGCACGCCGCCGGGCACATCTACCCCGGGCACACCGAGCTGCTGGCGCACCTGACCGGCACGGAGGAAGTGTCCATGATGCTCTCCACGCCCAAGATCAGGGTGATCCACGTGACCACGCACATCGGCCTGGTGGATGCCATCCGCAAGATCAACCCGGACCTGGTGGAGCGGACCATCCGCCGCGGCCACGAGGCGCTGGTGCGGGCGGGCATCCCCAACCCGAAGATCGGCGTGTGCGCCATCAACCCGCACGCCGGCGAGAACGGCCTGTTCGGGCAGGGCGAGGAAGCGGAGAAGATCGAGCCGGGCGTGAAGGCGGCGCAGGCGGACGGGATCAACGCCGTGGGCCCGCTGCCCGCGGACACGCTGTTCTTCCTGGCCGGCCGCGGCGATTACGACCTGGTGGTGGCCATGTACCACGACCAGGGGCACGGACCGGTGAAGGTGCTGGGGATCGAGGCCGGCGTGAACATCACGGTGGGCCTGCCGGTGATCCGGACGTCCGTTGACCACGGCACCGCGTTCGACATCGCGGGCAAGGCCATCGCCGATTCCCGGTCCATGGTGGAGGCGCTGCACCAGGCGGCAGAAATGGCCACCCGGCCGGCCCACGTTGGTTGAGCCAGTCGAAACCCATCGGTGACTAGCATTGGTAGCACTGCCACCGCCATGCCCACGGGAAGGAGACCGGGAATGCTCAGCGCAAACGCGCGGCGCGAGGAGATCTACCACCTTGCCGTGACCACCGGCCTCGCGTCCGTGGAGGAGCTCTCGGCGAAGTTCGAGGTGACGGCGTCCACCATCCGCCGCGACCTGGCATTGCTGAACGGCCAGGGCCGCCTGGCCCGTACCTACGGCGGGGCAATGGCGCTGGGCGCGCACCCGGAGGCGTCGCTGCGGCAACGCACTGGTGAGGCGTTCGAGCAGAAGCATGCGATCGCCCGGTGGGCGGCCTCGGTAATCCAGCCCGGGGAGAGCATCCTGCTCGACGCCGGCTCCACCGCAGGTGCCCTGGCGCACGAGCTGCGCGGGTTTGACCGGTTGTCGGTCACGACGCCGGGAATCAACACGCTGCAGGAGCTGGCCGAATGCGATGGCATCGAGGTGGACTGCCTGGGCGGGCGGTTGCGCAGTGTTTCCCAGAGTTTCGTCGGCCCGCTGGCGGAGGCGGCGCTGGAGCGGATGAGCTTTGACCGCGTGTTCCTGGGGGCGGACGCCGTCACCGCCGACGACGGCATCTGCGAGGCCGACCACGCCCAGACCCGTCTCAAGGAGCTCATGGCCCGGCGCGGGCGTTCCGTCTACGTTTTGGCCGACTCCTCCAAGCTGGGCCTGCGGCCCTTCCACGCTTGGGTGCGGCTGGCGTTGCCGTGGACTTTGGTGACGGACGACGGCGCCGACCCTGCCCAGGTGCAGAAGTTCCGGGACGCGGGGGTCAGCGTTGAGGTGGCTGCGGTTTCCGGTGGTTGAGCGTTCCCCGGACCGCTGCGTGGCTGTGGAGACACCTCGACCAACCGCAGCATCCGTCCGTTGTGACGCTAATCCCCTTGCAGCTCGCCGCGGACCAGCCGCCGCGTGACGTCCGTGAGCAAGTCAACGCCGCGCAATGCATCGTCATCGAGCGTGTATTCGGCCTCGTTGTGCGAGATGCCTTCGACGCTGGGAACGAAAAGCATGACGGTGGGGACCACGTCCTTCATGTTGGTGGAATCGTGCCCGGCGACGGTCATCACGTCCCGGTGGCTGTAGCCAAGGCTCGCTGCGCTTGACCTGGCCAGTTCAGCCCCCTTGGACTGGTAGGACACCACGCCCCAGTTGTGGGTGAGGTCCAGGCGGATCTCCGTCCGGGAATCTGCCTCGGCGTCGACAATCCTCTTGCCCAGCCGTTCCATGGCCAGGCCCAGGACGGACTCATCGGGGGAACGCAGGTCCAGGTTCATCAGCACCTGGCGGGCGACGGTGACCGGCGAGTTCGGCAGGACATAAAGCTCCGATACCGATGTGTGCAGCTGCCCCGGCTCGAATTCCGCGGCCAGTTCACGGGCGGCGGCGATGACCAGCGCGGCCCCGTACAGGGCGTCGCGGCGGTCCTCCATGCGGGTCGCGCCAGTGTGCGACTGGGCTCCATCCACCGTTACCCGGTACTTGCTGGCGGCCCAGGTACGGTCCACGATCCCCACTTGGGTGCCGGTTTCTTCAAGGTTCCTGCCCTGTTCGATGTGGATCTCGGCATAGCATGCCACGTCGGCGAGGACCGGGGCGTTCGCTTGCGGGGTGGCATGGCCGTCCGCCAAGGCCTCCGCCACAGTGATTCCGGCAGGATCTGCGGTGGCAAGCGCGTCGCCCAGCGGCAGTTTCCCGGTGAAGACCGAACTTCCCATCATGCTGGGCGCAAAGCGGCTGCCTTCCTCGTTGAACCAGTTAACAACGGCCAGGTTGCAGGTGGGGTGGAGCTTGCCGGCCCGGGCTTCCGCAGCGACGCGGGCGCCTGCATGGGCCGCTGCGAGAACGCCGTAGGCCCCGTCGTACCGGCCGGCCAGCGGCTGGGAGTCCAGGTGCGAGCCGACCAGCACATAGGGGGCGCCGGCGACCAGGTCCAGGGTGCCGAACTGGTTGCCTGCCCCGTCCACTGATTCGGCATAGCCATGCCGGGCCAGCCACTGGCTGAACCACGCCCGCGTGGCGTGGTCTGCGGCCGTGCCGGCCTGCCGGTCCACGCCTCCCCCGGGCGTGGCGCCGAAGCCTGACATCGTGGCGAAGTCTGCAAGGAACTCGTTGTGTGCGGTGTTCATGGGGTTTCCTTCCCTGTCAGTGCGGCATCCAGGTCTGTGGCGCGGACCGGCGCCGGCAGATTTTCCTCGCCGAAGCGGATCTGACCGCCCACCATGGTGGCGAGCACGCGCGTGGCTGAGATGTTTGAGGGGTCGACGGCGGTGGGGTCCTGGTCCAGGAACACGAGGTCCGCCAAGTACCCCGGTGCCAGGCGCCCCTTGATGTGGCCGGTTCCGGTCGCGGCGGCCGATCCGGTGGTGTACGCAGCGAGCGCCTGGGCTGCTGTGATCCTTTCGTCCGGGCCGTATACGTCGCCCGAAGGGGTCAGCCGCTCCACGAAAGACTGCATGACGTCCAGGGGCCGGCCGTTGGAGACGGGCCGGTCCGAACTTCCCGGCAGCGTAATCCCCCGCGCCAGCAGGCCCCTGGCAGGGTAGGACCAGGTGGTGCGCTTGGGGCCCAGCAGGCGGGCCATGCCATCTCCGAATTCGGTGATGAAGTGCGGCTGCGGGACCAGCACGATGCCGGCCCGGGCTATCCGGTCAAGCTGATCGGGGCGGACAACTCCGCCATGCTCGATCCGGTTGGGTTGTGCGTTGGCCCCGAACTTTTCCTGCGCCTCCGTAATGATGTCAATGGCGTGGTCGATTGCGTGGTCGCCGATGGCATGCATCGCAATCGCCCAGCCAGCACGGTAGGCGCTGAGCGCCGACTCTCGCAGCTGCTCCGCGCCCATTTGCAGATAGCCGTGGTTATGGGTGCAGCCGACATAGTCCTCGGTCATGTAGGCCGTGCTGCCCAGGAGCGAACCGTCGCTGAAGATCTTCACCGGTCCCAAGCGCAGCCAATCGTCGCCCAGGCCGGTGCGGATTCCGGCGTCGAGGCCAATGGAGGCCGGATCATCGGCGTGGCCGGGCACATCGTGGAGGGCATCCATGACCAGCATTGGCTGCATCCTGACGCTCAGCAGCCCCTTGTCGCGGGCGTTCTGGTACGCGGCGAACTCCCGCGGCGAATAACCGATCCAGCCACCGGCGATGCCCGCATCAGTGACGCTGGTAATTCCTTCGGACAGATAGTGTGACGTGGCCAGATCCAGTGCGCGTTCAATGGTCTCCAGCGGATACGGCAGCAGGATGTCCTGCACCAGCCGCATGGCGTTTTCCTCCAGCAGCCCCGTCGGCAGGCCATCTTCGCCCATGACGACGACGCCGCCTTCGATCGGTGCACTGAGATCGGCATGGGCGGCCACCCGCTCCAGTGCTACGCCGTTGAGCGTGCAGGCGTGGCCGGAAGAATGTTTGATCCACACTGGACGTCCCCCCGCCGCCGCATCCAGCCGGTCCTTGTCCGGTTGCTGGCCGTCGAGCAGCAGCGGGCTGTAGCCCGATGCCACGACCCACTCCCCCGGGGCCATCCCGGCGGCGGCCTCAGCGATGATCCGGTACAGCTCGTCCAGGTTCGCCGCTGCCCCTGCGTTGGCCTCCATCAGCCCCAGGCCGAACCAGACGCTGTGCGCGTGGACGTCATTGAATCCAGGGACAATCGTGGTTCCGGCGGCATCAATGGTCCTGAGGGCATGGCCGCAGAGACCGGCGTCGGGATCCACATCAAGGATTTTGCCGTCGTGAATGAGCAGGCTTGTCGCGGTGGGG
Source organism: Pseudarthrobacter sp. AG30 (assembly GCF_003116525.1). Classification (NCBI taxonomy): domain Bacteria; kingdom Bacillati; phylum Actinomycetota; class Actinomycetes; order Micrococcales; family Micrococcaceae; genus Pseudarthrobacter; species Pseudarthrobacter sp. AG30. Next base: position 291,585 of record NZ_QEHL01000017.1, read on the forward strand.
CGGGAGGCATCCTGGGTCAGTATGTGTGCATTGCGAATCAGGAGATCGACGGGCATGGATCCTCTTTGCTAGGGTCCCCGGGCCTTTCCGGGGGTTGGAACCGCGGCCTGTACGTGCCGCTCCGTCCATTCAACTCTGTGATATCGCTGCCTTCAATGGATATAAAACGCTGTTTTATGGCCGAAATTTAGGCTTTTGCATAAACTAGCGTCATGACAGCAAATGATGGTGACGTGTCGCGATCCTACGGTACTGGCGCAAGGGAGTTCCGTCCCGGCCGTCCTACCGAGCCCGAATGGACCGAGTTGCTGGAAAGTCTTTGGAAGGATCGGTCCCTGCTGGCAGACGACTTCCTGGAGCGCTTTTCTTCCATTTCCTATGGTGAAGCAGTGGTTCCCAAGGAGGACATCTACCGGACCGCTGCGGACACCATGGACATGTTCCTCTATCAGATGGCCGGGTTGGAGCTCCCGCCGGACCTGCAGACGCTTCCCCGCGAGGTGGCCGCCCGGCGCGCCCGCCAGGGGGTCCCCCTGGACGCGTTCCTGGTAGCCATCCGCAATGACTTCCGTGTTCTCTGGAAGGGGCTGGAACGGGTTGCGCGGGACAAGGGAATCGGTGTCCTGGTGGCCAACATGGACCGGGTCCTGGATGCCGTCGAAGGTTACGTGACCAGCATCCAACAGGCCTATGCCGAGGAAGAGGCCCGCCTGGCCCGCAACAAGCAGTTGTACCGGCAGCGCCTGCTTTCCCGGCTGTTCAATGCGGGCCTTGACACCCCACGGGAAGTCCAGGACCTTGCAGCAGCCCTCGAAGTGCAGGCCACCGGTGCGTTCGAAGTGCTCGCCGTGACCTTGGACGCCGTATCCCAGGCCCAGCAGCAGTTTGAGCCCGACCACAGCATCTATATGTACGAGAACAACGGAGTCCTGTATGTCTTCCGGCAGCAGCGGAAGGGGCTGACCTGGCGTCATGAGCCGCCGCCCTTTCCTGCCGGATACGTACCCGACGTTGAGGGATTGGATGCTGTGCCCTCCGCTGCGGCCGCGGCGCTTGTGTTGGCGCAGCAGAAGCGCCGCGGCACCCGGCTGGCCACGATGGAAGACGCATGGATGGGAATCGCCGGCGCCCTCCTGGAGCAGAAGTTTCCCGGCTTTTCAGCCCCCATAAAAAACGCACTGGAGAAGTGCACTCCGCTTGAGCGCCAACGCCTGCTGGAGGTGGCACGCAGCTATGGGCGGACCGGATCCATCAAGGAAACGGCGGAGGAGCTGTTCTGCCACCGCAACACAGTAGTGAACCGCCTGCACAGCCTTCACGAGGTGATCGGCCTTGACCTCACCGTACCGGCCGAGGCCGCGCGGGCACTCATCGCCCTTAACCGCTATAGCGAGTTCCGTTCCTGATTTGTGCGAATGCCCAAGATAGGGGCCGGAAGTGGGTGGAAATTATCATTGTTCAGGGCGTTATCACTCACTTACTCTCGAATAACCACCACCGCAGCAGTGCAGGCCACCGCCCTTCGCCCGCCGCGGGACCCGGGATGCAAGAACTCAACCCCGCTCGAAAGGGCCCACGCAGTGACCACCTCACATTCACTTTCCCCCGGTGCAGATGCTCCTCCGGTCATCTCAGGCAAGGACGCGGGAAAAATTGCCCGAGCCGCGTTCGTCGGGACCGCCCTGGAGTGGTACGACTACTACCTCTTCGGCACCGCCGCCGCGCTGGTCTTCAACCGGCTGTTCTTCACCAACATGGACCCCACCGCTGCGCTGCTGGCCTCCTTCGCCACATTCGGGGTCGGCTTCGCGGCCCGTCCGCTGGGAGCCATGATCTTTGGCTACATCGGAGACCGTTACGGACGCCGGCCCGCTCTGCTGATGACCATCGTCATGATCGGCGCGGCCACGGCCTTCATCGGCCTGTTGCCCGATTTCGGCAGTATCGGCCTGGCGGCGCCCATCCTGCTCGCCGTCTTGCGGTTGGTCCAAGGCCTGGCTGTCGGCGGTGAATGGGGCGGCGCCGTGACAATGGCCGTCGAGCACGCCCCCGTTGAAAAGCGCGGCCGGTATGCGGCGCTGGTACAGGTCGGCTCGCCGGTGGCCACGCTGCTGGCGTCAGGCGCCTTCTCGCTCGTCCTGCTGTTCCCGTCCGAAGCTTTTGACGCCTGGGGCTGGCGGATCCCATTCCTGGCGGCCTTCCCGATGCTGGGCATCGCACTCTGGATCCGCCTCAAGGTGGAAGAGTCCCCCATCTTCAAGGACCTGCTCGCCCAAGGCGAAACGTCCAAGGTTCCAGCCTTCGAGGTCTTCCGCCACGCCGCCGGCCGCCTCCTCGTTGCCGTACTGGCCGCACTCCTCGGCGTGGGTGGCTTCTACATGATCACCACCTTCGCGGTGAGCTACGGATCCAACACCCTGAAGGTGGACCGGAACGTCATGGTCAACGCCACGCTGGTCGCCGCCGTGGCCCAGATCGGCGTCACATTCCTCATGGGCCGGCTCGCAGAGAAAATCGGGCCGGGCAAGGTCACCATGTGGGGCGGCATCATCAGCGCTCTCGCCGCGTTCCCCCTCTTCGCCTTGATTGATACGAAATCCCCCCTGTTGATTACGCTGGCCATCACCGTCGGGATCATGCTCATAGCGGTTGCTTACGCCGTCAACGGCGCCCTGTTGACCGAGCTGTTCCCGCCGAAGCTGCGCTACTCCGGCGTGGCCCTGGGCTATAACATCGCGGGCGCCACCAGCGGATTCATGCCCTTGCTGGCCACGGCCATGCTGGGCGTCTCCGGCAACCAGTCGTGGGGTGCGGCCCTGATCCTGGCGATCATCTCGCTGCTTACCGCCGTCGGCGGGTTCTTCGGCGAGCGCCTGCGGGTCCATGACAAGCAGCTTGTCGGAGACAACAGTGCCCGGTGAGGACCATACACTTCGCATCCTGGAGGCCGTGGACGCCGCCTTCGATGCCCAGCTGGCCTTCACCCAGGACCTGGTCAGGCACCCGTCGCTGCGCACCCGGGAGGGCAGCGCCCAGGACCTGATGCATGCGGCCATGGCAAGCCGTGGCCTGGAGATGGACCGGTGGGAGCTGGACGCCGATGACCTGTCCGCCCACGAGGGCTACGGGCCCGCAACGGTTTCCTATGCGGGGATGACCAACGTGGTGGGCACGTACAGTCCGGCTGCTGAGCGCGGACGTTCCCTGATCCTCAACGGCCACATAGACGTCGTCCCCGAGGGCCCTTCCGAGTCCTGGTCGCGCCACCCCTGGGACGCCCCCATCATCGATGGATGGATGTACGGCCGGGGCGCCGGCGACATGAAAGCAGGTCTCGCGGCCAACCTTTTCGCCTTCGACGCCGTCCGCGCCGCGGGGTTCGAGCCGACAGGCCGTATCCACTTCCAGTCCGTCGTCGAGGAGGAATGCACAGGGAACGGCTCGCTGTCCGCCCTGATGCGCGGCTACCGTGCCGACGCCGTCATCATTCCCGAGCCCGAGGAGGACATGCTGGTGCGCGCCAACGTGGGCGTGCTCTGGTTCAGGGTCAGGGTGACCGGAAACCCGACCCATCCCCGCGAGATGGGCACCGGCTTCAACGCCATCGACGCGGCGTATACGGCAATTTCCGCGCTGCGGGAGGTTGAAGAGAAGTGGAACGCCGACCGCGGTCAGCACCGCTACTTTGAAGACCTGGAGCACCCCATCAATTTCAACTTCGGCGGCATCCAGGGCGGGGACTGGCCTTCAAGCGTCCCGGCCTGGTGCGAGTTCGACGTGCGCGCGGCAATTTATCCCGGAATCCCCGCGGAGCAGGCATGGGCTGAACTTCAGGACTGCCTTGCCTCCCTTGGCCGGAGACCCGCCCCGATCAGCGCGGTCGGCGTGAAGACAGGCTTCTTCTCCGAGGGCTATGTGCTGGAGCCCGGAAGCGAAGCGGAGGCGATGCTGGAGCGCACCCATGGTCAGGTGTTCGGCAGTGAACTGAAAAGCTTCACCACGCCGGGATACCTGGACGGCAGGGTCTTCGCGCTCTATGCCAACACGCCGGCGTTGGTCTACGGCCCCGTGTCAGAGTCAATCCATGGTTTCGACGAGCGGGTCTCGGTCGAATCCATCCGCCGGATCACCAAGAGCATCGCCCTCTTCATTGCCGGGTGGTGCGGTATCGACGAACGGCCCTGAACCTCACCGCGGGCCTCCGGCCCCTACCGGATCCCGCCCTCGGCCAAGCTCTTTGGGCGGCCTGGTAGGCGGCTACGCCAAAGGTCCCGGAGTGCCTGATACCTCGAGGACCTGCTGCAGCCCGGTGACCGGGATGTCGGGAAACTCGGACCGCGCTGGCGCAAACTCAAAGGAAGCAGCCCCCGATTCCTCCCAGGCCGCGGCGCCCGCTACCCGGGCGAGGAACGGTGAAAACGGCTTGGCAGCAACGGAGAGGGCCCGCACGGCGGCCGCCGGAATCCGCTGGGCTGATCCACGGCCGGCCCGGGCGAACAGGGCCTCCGCCACCTCGTTGGCAGTGAGCGTCTGCGAGCCCCAGTCGACGACGCGGTTCCGCAGCGCAGGGTCCCGGAGGGCACGGACCACGACGGCGGCCGCGTCCCGGACCGAGGTATAGGTCACCGGGACTGACCCCGAGCCGAACACGGGTACCTTGCCCTTCGATTCAAGCGGGGCCGCCATGATCTCCAGCCGCTGTTCCAGGAGCGCCCCCATTCTGATGACCGTCCAGTCCATGCCGGATGACCACAGCGCATCCTCGGCGGCCGCTTTGCAGCGCAGGTAGTCAATCGGTCCGTTCGGGGCGGCGCCGTGCATGGACATCATCACCAGGTGCCGGACTCCGGCTGCGCCGGCCGCACGGATCAGCCTGATGGCGCCGTCGCGGTCAACCGCGCGCGGGTTTGTGTCTTTGGCCCCAAATCCGGAGGCCGCGAACACCACCGCAGTGCAGCCGGCCACCGCTTGCCGGCAGTCCGTGTCCGAGGCGAGGTCCCCACGGAGGAGTTCGACGTCGTCGCCCATCTTTTCGGGGAAAGGCTGGGACGTGCCGCGGGCCATGACACGGACCTGCTGTCCCGCCTGCAGCAGGAGGGGAACCACGGCGCGGCCAAGGCGGCCCGTGCCGCCGACCACCAGGATCATGGCCGGCCACCTCCCGCAGCGCCCTGGATTGCTTCCCGGACGGCCTGGTTCACGTCGCCGGAGTCCTGGTCCACGGGCTCAAGGTAGAACTGGGCCGCGGCGATCTTGTCGTGGCGGAGGGTGAAAATGGCCACCCCCGCGGCACGCTGCACGGATCCGTCCGGCCGGGTGCCGCGGTTACTCCATTCCAGCCAGAGTCTGCCGTCCGGTCCGGTGGCAGCGTCATGGACGGTGAGGGTGAGGTCCGGCAGGCCGGCAAAGAGTGCCGCCCAGTTCTTCCGGACCTGGGCGGAGCCGGTGAAACTGCGGGCCGGGTGGACGGGGGTGGTGTTGCGGTAGTCATCCGCGAACTGGGACACCATGTCCTCGACGTCGTGGCGGCCGGCCGCGGCCAGCATGCGCCGGACCGGACCTTCGGGGACGCGCTCGATTCCTGAAGCGTCCATGATCTGCTCCTTAGGTTCCGTCGCGGGAGGCGGAGAGGCTGGTACGCTGAATTTGATACAGTCAGCTGTATCTAACTGATACAAGGAGCTTAAGCCCGATGGGACCCGCGGTCAACGGTGCGCCACCCCGCTCCCGCGGCTACGACGCCCGCCGCCGGCAGGAAGCGGCCGGGGAGTCCAGGAAGCGGGTGCTCGCCGAGTCGCGCGCGCTGTTCCTCGCGAAGGGATACGGCCGGACCACCATCGCCGCCATCGCCCATGCCGCCGGCGTGTCCAAGGAGTCGGTGTACAAGGGGTTCGGCGGGAAGCCCGGGCTGGTCCGGGCGATCTACGAGCAAAGCCTCCTGGGATCCGGCGGCCCTCCCGCTGAAGAGCGGTCGGACCGCGCGCAGGCCACCGCCGTCGACGCCCGCGAGCTTCTGGAGCAGTTCGGCCGGTTCATTTCCGAGGTGAGCCCGCTGGGCTCGCCCGTCTACCTGCTCATCCGGGACGCCGCGTCGAGCGGGGACCGGGAAATGGCCGCACTCCTGCGCCACGTGGATGACGAGCGGTACCGGCGGATGCTGCACAACGCGCACCAGGTGCTCGGACGGGGATTCCTGCGCCCGGGCCTGACGGCGGAGGAGGTGGCCGACGTCTTCTTCATGAGCACCTCGGCCGAGCTATACGAGACCCTGGTCCTCAAGCGCGGCTGGAGCGCCGAGCGCTTCGGGACGTTCATGGCCAGGACCCTGGCCGCCAACCTCCTGCCGCCGGGCGGTGGTTGAGCCTGTCGAAACCCAGCCTGTCGAAACCCCGCGTAGGCTACTGCTACACCTCGGCAAGCCTCTAACCGGAACGGAGACCCGCATGCACGCCGTGCTCGAATACACCTACGCTGACGACTATCTTGAGAGCCGTGAACAGTACCGCGCCGACCATCTCAGGGCGGGGTGGGAAGCCGTGGAACGCGGCGAGCTTCTGCTGGGCGGAGCAGCCGGCGAAGGCCCCTTCAAGGGACTGCTGATTTTCACCGGCGAGAACCCGCTTGAGGCCGCCAAAGCGTTTGCGGAAGCGGACCCCTACGTCATCAACGGCGTGGTGACATCGTGGGCCGCCAGCCCGTGGACCACCGTGCTCGGAAACGAAGCGGCTTCACCGGTCCACCCGTAAACGTGACTGTTTGGCCGCACTGACCTGAACCTACTCGGCGATGTCCTCGGCCCACAGGTCCGGCTTGTCGGCTTGGAACGAGCGCATCATGTCCACGCAACGCTGATCGTCCAAGACCACTACCTCAACCCCACGTGCGCGCAGGAGGTCCAGTTCGCCGTCGAACGTGCGCGCCTCCCCCACCACCACACGGGGGATCTTGAACTGGATGATGGTCCCCGCGCACATGGCACACGGGGCCAGCGTGGTGTACAGCGTGGTGTCCCGGTAGCTCTTCTGCCGGCCGGCGGCGCGAAGCGCTGACATCTCGCCGTGCGCGATCGGATCGGCGTTCTGGACCCGTTCGTTGTGCCCGCTGGCGAACACCACGCCGTCCCGGGCGATCGCAGCCCCAATGGGGATGCCGCCCTCGGCCAGGCTCTTTTGGGCGGCCTGGTAGGCGGCCTCGAATGCCGGAAGGTCCGTGCTGTCCAGTGCCGGCGCGGCGGTTTCGTGCTGTTCGTGGGTCATCGCGGGGACCTTACGTCGTCGTGTGCGGCGATGGACTCGGCGATTCTCTTGATTGCCTCGAGTGTTTTCGGGATGCCCTCCAGCGCTTGCTGGGTGCGGTCGGCGATCTGCGCGTCTGCGTCGGCGCCGTACTTTTCTCCGAACATGGCGATACCCTCGGGCAGGAATTCCCAGGACTCGGTCAGGACCGTTCCGGTGCCCGCCGGGGTGAGGGTGAAGCCCCAGCGGACGTATTTGCCGCCCACCACCCAGGCGAACTCGCGGCCCGGCTCGGCGGCCACCACCTGCGAGCGGGTCTCCCAGGTCCGGTCCGGGAGCTCGTTCCGGCCGGTGAACCACGCGCCAACGTGGCCGGCGCTGGCCTCGTCGTCCCACCAGCACGCTTTGCAGACCGGGCTCCACTCACCGGTGCGGGTGACGTCGGAGACCAGGCCATAGAGCGTCTCGGCTGATGTATTGACCGTGACGGAATCCTGGTGTTGGCGGGGGCTGCTCTGGTTCATGGCTCCATCCTTGCAGACAGGCACTTCTCGTGCCGGGCTACAGGGCGCGCCTGTCCTCCCGCTCAAGAAGGATTCAGTCCGGCCACCCTCCTCCACGTGATCACCGAAATCCCAGAGGCCTGCCGGTAGGGTGGGCAGCAGCAGTTCCACGCCACGATCTTGCCGGAACACGGCCGAAATAGATCTGGTTTGACCTAGATCCAAAACAGGGGGAAATCGTCTTGGAAGCAGCCGCAGTAACTACCTGGATGTTCGTCGAAGAATGTCCTATTCCGAATGACGTCATGGAGCTCATGGTTGGTGGGGAGCAGCCGGTCGCGGCCTACAGGACCTTCCGGGACAGCGCCATCTTCACAACCAAGCGCATGATTGTCCGGGATGCCCAGGGCATCACGGGTAAGAAAGTGGAGATCTATTCGCTCCCGTACTCGGCCATCAACATGTGGTCGTCAGAGAATGCCGGGAAATTCGATTTGGATGCGGAGTTGGAACTGTGGACCCGGGCAGGGCATATCAAGATCAAAGTCGGCAAAAAAGCCGACATCCGGCGCCTCGACATGTTGATTGCCCACTCCGTTCTGGGAACGCAGCACTGATGTGATGGGCGCCGTCAGCGTTAGTTTGCCCGGTTCGGCTGAGCACCAGGCGCCCCAGCCTTGGCGAGCGTGAAGATCCCGTAGCGCATGGCACCGGTGCGGTAGGCCAGGATCAGGCGGGGAATGCCGGGAAACGAGTTGCGGTTGCGGGACCGAAGGGCAAGCCGGCGCATCTCGGGATCCACGAGCAGGGCCTTCACCAGCCGGCGAGCGCAGATCGGCCAGGTGCGGGCGACGCGGCGGCTGACATCCTCATAGCCGGTGACCTCAAAGCCGGCCGCCATAGCCATCGCCTCATACTCTTCGCGCGTGCCCATCGAGGGCAGGCGACCCTCGCGGCAGATCGGCTCCAGCAGGTGGCGGACCTTCCACTCGCGGGCATCGGTCTCGGCGAGCCAAGCGCAGATGACGAACCGGCCGCCGGGCGCCAGCACGCGGTGCGCCTCGGCGAAAAACCGGGACTTGTCCACCATGTGCTCGCTCGACTCGATGGCCCAGGCGGCGTCGGCCGAGGCGTCGGCCAGCCCGTTGTCGAGCCAATCGCGGACCCGGATGTCCACGCCGGCGACGGGGTGCGCGGCGGCGTAGTGCGCCTGCTCGGCGGACAGCGTGAAGCCGGTGACGCCAACCCCCCGCGTCACCGCGAGCCGCCGTGCCGTGGAGCCATAACCGCAGCCGATATCAACGCCTTCCTGGCCCGGCAACAGTCCCAGCCGGTCGCCAACAGTGTCCACCAGCGCCTCGACGGCCTCGGCGGGTGACTCGCGGCCCGTCGTCCACAGCCCGTGATGGACGTGCTCGCCCCACACCCGGCGGTAGAGGGGATCAAGCTCGTCGTAGTGATCCGCCACGGCCACGGCGTCCTGGGAGATATCGGGAACGATCACGCCCCGACCCTACAACGGCGCTCCGCAGCGAAGGAAGGGGAAGGACGACGACGAAACTCCCCTTCCGCCGTCGTCCGTCCTCGCGTGCCGGGCGTCTGGCCGCCAGAACCTACGGGTGCACCAGCACCTTCACCGCCGTGTCCTTGTGGTTGATCAGGGTGTCGAAGCCCTGCTCCACCAGGTCCTCCAGCGCGATCCGGCCGGTGATGAACGGCTTGAGGTCCACCTTGCCCTCCTGCACCATCCTGATCACGGCCGGGTGGTCGCGGACGTAGGCGATGGTGCCGCGCAGGTCGATCTCCTTGAGGACCAACTTCTGCATGTCGATGGTGGCGGGCGCGCCCCAGATGGACACGTTGACCACCACGGCGCCGGGCCGGACGGCGTCGAGCATGGTGTCCAGCACCGCGTTCACGCCGGCGCATTCGAACGCGACGTCGGCCCCGGTGCCGCCGGTGAGTTCCCGCACCCGCTCCGGCACGTTCTCCTTGCTGGGGTCCAGGACGTGGTCCGCAACACCACTGGAGGTGGCCTTCTCCTTGCGCGCCTGGGTGAGTTCGCTGATGATCGTGGTCACGCCCATGCCCTTCAGGACCGCGGCGGTGAGCAGCCCGATGGGCCCGGAGCCGCCCACGAGCGCCGTGTCGCCGGCCTTCACGCCGCTGCGCGCCACCGCGTGGTGCGCCACGGACAGCGGCTCGATCAGCGCCGCCTCATCGAGCGGGATGTCCCCGATGGGGTGCACCCACCGCTGGTCCACCACGATCTTCTCGCTCAGCCCTCCCCCGCCGCCGGACAGCCCGATGAAGCCCATCTGCCGGCACAGGTGGTAGCTGCCGGCCTGGCACATGTCGCAGCTCCCGTCCACGAAGTAGGGTTCGACGACGACGTTGTCCCCCTTCGCCAGGCCCGTCACCCCTTCGCCCACCTCGGAGACAGTCCCGGAGAATTCGTGTCCCAGGGTCACCGGGGATTCCTCGTGGGACAGCGGGTGCGGATGCCCCGGTGCCGGGCAGAAGATGGGCCCTTCCAGGTACTCGTGCAGGTCCGTGCCGCAGATGCCGCACCACGCGACGTCGATCTTCACCGCCCCGGGACGGAGTTCCGGCTCCGGGATGTCCTCGATGCGGATGTCCTTGCGGGCGTGGAATCGGGCTGCTTTCATGATGGTTTCTTCCTTCAGCGGGTGTGGTGGCTGGGCTGCAGTTCGTACACCGGCGTCTCCAGCCCTTCCATCCGGGCCTTGAGCTGCAGCGCCAGGTAGGAGGAGTAGTGCCGGCTCTGGTGCAGGTTGCCGCCGTGGATCCAGAGGTTGGGGACGTTGGTTGGTTTCCACATGTTGCGCAGCTCTCCCTCCCAGGGGCCAGGGTCTTTTGGCGTGTCTGAGCCGTATCCCCAGCATTTGCCCACTTGGTCCGCGATTTCGGGCGACACCAGGTCCGCCAGCCAGCCGTTCATGGACCCGTATCCCGTGGCGTAGACAATGAGGTCGGCCTCCAGCTCAGTGCCGTCGTCCATCACCACGGCGCTGCCGGTGATCTTGGAAACCTGCCCGTTCTTCAGCTTCACCCGGCCGTCGATGATCAGCTGGGAGGCGCCGACGTCGATGTAGTAGCCGGAGCCGCGCCGCAGGTACTTCAGGAACAGCCCGGACCCGTCCACGCCGAAGTCCAGCTCGAACCCGGCGGCCTCCAGCTGCGAGTAGAACTCCGCGTCCCGCTTGGCCATCTCCCGGTACACGGGCACCTGCGCCTCGGGCAGGATCCGGTACGGCAGGGACGCGAACAGCAGGTCGGCCTTCTCCGTGGTCACGCCGGCAGCCAAAGCCCGCTCCGAGTACAGGTCCCCCAGCGCCAGGTCCATCAGCGATTCGCTGCGGGCGATGTGGGTGGAGGAGCGCTGGACCATGGTGACGTCGGCTCCGTGCTCCCAGAGGTCGGCGCAGATATCGTGCGCGGAGTTGTTGGAGCCGATCACCACGGCCTTCTTGCCGGTCCAATCCCCGCCGCCGGGGTGCTGGGAGGAGTGCCGCTGCTCCCCCAGGAAGCTCTGGGCCCCGTCGAACGCGGGGATGTTCGGGTAGCCGGAGACGCCCAGGGCGAAGACCAGCTGCTTGGGCCGCAACGTCACAGGCGACCCGTTGCGGAGGACCTTAACCGCCCATTCCTGCGGGCCGTCGTCGTACTCCGCGCCCACGCACTCGGTGCCGGACCAGTAGTTCAGCTCCATGATGCGGGTGTAGTGCTCCAGCCAGTCGCCGATCTTGTCCTTGGCGGCGAAGACCGGCCAGTCGTCCGGGAACTTCAGGTACGGCAGGTGGTCGTACCAGACGGGGTCGTGCAGGTGCAGGGACTTGTAGCGGTTGCGCCAGGAGTCGCCCGGGTTCTCGTTCTTCTCGATCACGATGGTGGGCACTCCCAGCCGCCGCAGCCGCGCCGCGAGGCCGATGCCGCCCTGCCCGCCGCCGATGATCACGCAGTAGGGCTGCTCCTCGTAGCCCAGCCGCGCCTCCTGTTCCTCCTTAAGTTCCTTCCAGGAGCGGCGGCCGCGGATGATTTCGTGTGCCACGCCCTGCTCGCGGCGCGGACCCTTCTTCTCCTCGAAGCCCTTCAGCTCCTGCATGGTGGTGAGCAGCGTCCAGCATTTGCCGTTCCGCAGCCGGAGGTGGCCGTAGCCGCGGGCGGCGCCGGTTTCGAACGTGATCCAGGCTTCCACGGTCCCGTCCCGGCCCGCGTTGCCGGTGGCATCCTCCGCGAGCGCCCAGTTGGCCGGCTGCACGTGGTCCAGCGTGGCCTGCAGCATCCGGCGGATGTCTGCCTTGCCTTCCAGTGTTTTCAGGTTCCAGGTGAACGCCACGAAGTCGCGCCAATAGCTTTCATCCTCGAAGAGGTCCAGCGCGGCGTCCACGTCGTGCCGCTGCAGCGCGCCCTCCAGGCTGGCAAGCCAGGCCTGGGCGGCGGCGGTGGGTGTTTCGGTCATCTCCACTCCTTTGTGTCGGTCCCTCAGGTGGTCCGGGCGGCTCCATCCCGCCGGTGTCCCTGCGGTATGCTGGGGCGGGCGTGAGCTGCATCACCATTGGAACGCGGCGGGGGTAACAAGCGCGTTACACGGGCACTGCCGGCAAGGACGCCGGCGGTGAGGAGGAGACGGTGGACTACGGCCTGAGGTTTTCGGACCCGGCGAAGTACGCGCGTACCCTGCGCCGCGCGCACGAGCTGGTCATCTCCGGTGTCCCGCGCCCTGAGATTCCCGTTCCGCTGGCGGAGTCCTGGCGGCGGTCAATGGCGCTGGGCATCAGCCCGGACCAGCACAGCCCCCGGCACCTCCATGATCCGTCCGAGGTGCTGCAGCTGCGGCGCGAGCACCGGCTGCAGCGGGTGATGCCGGCGCTGCAGGACCTGCTGGCCGACGATTCCAGTTCCGGCCGGCACCTGCTGGTACTCACCGACGCGACCGGCGAGATCCTGTGGAGGGTGGGCAGCCGGGAGGCGCTGCGGCGGGCGGACCGGCTGGAGTTCTCCGAGGGGGCAGACTGGTCCGAGGCGGGGATAGGCACCAACGCCATCAGCGAGGCGTTGGTCACCGGCGGGCCGGTGCAGCTGTTCTCCGCCGAACACCTGGTCCGCACCCACCACGACTGGGCGTGCACGGCGGCGCCCATCACGGACCCTTCGACGGGTGCGCTGCTGGGCGTGCTCGACGTCTCCGGGCCGCTGGACACCATCAGCTCGGACACGCTGCGGATGGTGCGGTGCGCGGTCCGGGTGGCGGAGTCGCTGCTGGGAACGCCCGACGGCGCCCCCTCCTTGGGTGCTGCGTCTTCCGTCCGTGCATCCCGCCAGGGTGTGCGACGGCCTGGTGTTGAAGTCTCGTCGCTGGAGCTGCTTGGGGACCGACCTGCCGCGGTGCTTGCCGACGGGAGCCGGGTACCGCTAACGCTGCGCCGGGCGGAGATCCTGGCGCTGCTGGATTCGCGGTCCAAAGGCTGGAGCGCCGACGAGCTGGCGTTCGAGCTGCACGGGGATGCGGGCACGCCGCAGGCGATCCGGACCGAGATGTTCCGGGTCCGGTCGCTGCTGGGCGACGCGGTGGAGTCAAACCCCTACCGGCTGGCTGCCGGACTGGCCGGGTGTTCGGATTCTGGGCGGGTGCTGCGGCTGCTGCGCGAAGGCCGTGTGGCTCAGGCGCTGGAGGCGTACACTGCTCCCCTGCTTAGCCGGTCCGGAGCCCTGGCCGTGCAGCTGCTGCGGGACCAGCTGGACCTGGCCGTCGGTTCGGCGGTGCGGGCCAGCGGGGATGCCGGGCTGCTGGTTCGGTGGCTTTCCACGGACATGGGGGCTGCAGACACGGAGGGTGTGAAAGCACTGGGACAGCTGGTGGGACGTGATGATCCCCGGTATTCGGCGTTCCGCGCGTCCTCTGCGTCCTGTGGCTGAGCCTGCCAGAACGCCGTAATTCAACTTGGCAGGAGCCCCGTGGTTGTCATCGAACCGGCTCGCCTTGTCCAACAAACGCGTCGGACGTTGAAGTAGGCTGGAAATCCCCAGACCACCACCACAAAAGCGAGGCATAACGTGCACCAGGACGCCGCCCGGTTCCTGTCCCAGCCGGTGGCCGCCCAGCCCGGCGCGCCCCTACGCGTCGCTGTGTACTCGCGGATCGCCGAGGCCATCCGCAATGGCCTCCTCACCCCCGGCTCCATGATTCCCACCGAAACCGAGCTCGGCACGGATATGAAGGTCAGCCGCACCGTGGTCCGCGAAGCCCTGATGCTGCTCGAGGAGGATGGCCTAATCAGGGCGCGGCGCGGCGTCGGACGCTTCGTCTCGGACACACTCCCCCGCATCGGCATTGAACGCATCCAACCGTTCGAGGACGTCCTCGGCAGCCCGGGCCAGCCGGCGGAGGTCAAACGCACACAGGTGATCAAGCAGGCGGCCTCCGAATTCGTCGCCCCCGGCATCGGCGTCGAGCCCGGCACGGACTGCTGGCTCTGGGAATCGGTCCTGATCCGTGACGGCGAGGCGATTGCCCACCTACAGGAGAACGTCACAGCCCAGCCGGTCAGCTTCGGCAAGGGCCCCGCAGCGCCCCTTGAGATAGAGGACGACGGCGGCACCACCTTACTTGCCGCGCTCAACAAGCAAGTGGGCAGATTGGCCGGCCCCGGCGAGTGCCAGATCAGCCTCAGCCAGGTGGGCCCCAGCAGGGCGAAGCTGCTGGACCTGCGCCCGTCGGACCCGGTGCTGGTGCTCACGCAGTACGTGCAAAAAGGCAACCGGCCCTTCTATCTCGCCAAATGCCTGGTGTCCGCCAGGGCGGGCCACCTTTCGGTGATGCAGCAGTTCCAGTCCTGACCCCAAGCTCAGCGCGCCTGAACGTCGACGACACGGAGTTTGAGAGACTGGGCGGGTTCGTGAACCAAGGAAGAGGGGGCGCCTTATGGAGGCAGCAGCAGTAACAACGTGGACGTTCGTCGAGGAATGTCCTATCCCACAGGATGTAATGGAGCTGATGCTCCCCGGTGAGCAGCCGGTTGCGGCTTACAGGACGTTCCGGGACAGCGCCATCTTCACCACCAAGCGCATGATTGTCCGCGATGCCCAAGGCATCACGGGCAAGAAGGTGGAGGTGTACTCATTGCCGTACTCCGCTATCAACATGTGGTCTTCCGAGAACGCCGGCAAGTTCGATCTCGACGCCGAATTGGAACTATGGACCCGGGCAGGTCATATCAAAATTAAGGTCGGCAAGAAGGTGGACGTTCGCCGACTCGACATGCTAATCGCACATTCAGTAATCGGATCGCAGAACTAACCTGGACAATATCGAAACGGCGGGAGGAATACGTCGCGCCGTTCCGGGATCCTCGGTTGGATCGAGGACCCAGCTTTCGACTCTGGTCCGTCCCTCGCGCCGATCGGTACGATGAGCCATGACAAGCAAGGACCCGCTGGCATTCCTCCGACAGACCAGCCAGCGCCATTCAGAGCAACAACTCGAGCTCGCTTCCAACGTCCTCGAAGCCTTCAATGCCATGCACGACGCCGAGCGCGTGTTGTATCAAGCAAGACGCCGCTACATAGAGTCTTTCAAAAGAGCCAAGGGCGCGGGATGGAAAGCGCAGGAACTACGGGACGCCGGTTTTCCGTCGCCGAAAGTTTCCGTGCTCAAGAGGAGAATGGACTACCGCTACCTCATGCTACCGCCGGCCGACTCTGCTGAAGGGGCGAACTCGGCGTCAACAACCAAATAAGGCATCTCAATCGTCCAAGTGTGGGGTGTCATGCCCGACGGGGCGCGTCAGGCGGCGGAACCTGCTGAGGCGAGCTCCGCCGTCGTGCCTTCAAAGTATTCAAGCACCGTCTCCACCAGGTGCGGGGCGAAGTCCTCCTCGAGCGAGAGGACCACGCGGCACCGCGCGCCTTTCACCTCCGGGTACCCCGCGTACAGCCCGCGCATGTCGCACACGGTCTGGCCGCGGCCAGGCCCGGAGGAGGTGTCGACGACGGCACGCACCACGGGTGCCAGCGCAGGCTTGACAGCGCCAACAGCGAGCGCAGCCGCCAGCGGATCGTGCATTGCGGAGCAGGGCCGGCCGTAGATGCCCTCGTAGAACCGGAAGTAGTAGCCCAGCATCTCCCCCAGCGCCCGCGGCACCGGTCCCGGGGAAGCCAACAAATCCTGCCGGTGCGACTCCTCCAACACCGACGCCATCGTCACGTCCAGCGGCACCAGGGTCACGTCCCAGTCGGCGGCCAGCACCAGGGCGGCGGCCTCGGGGTCGTGCCAGATGTTCGCTTCGGCCGCGGGCGTGATGTTTCCCGGCGCCAGCGCAGCCCCGCCCATCACAGTCACCGACTCCACCAACGACGGCAGCGCAGGGTCCAGTTCCAGGGCTTCGGCGATGTTGGTCAGCGGCCCGATCGCCAGCACTCGCAACGCCCCGGGGTAGGTGCGCGCCAGCCGCACCAGCATCTCGGCCGCGGACTCACCGGCCAAGGCAGCTCCGGAAGCTGGAAGCTCAACCTCGCCAACACCGTTCTCCCCGTGCACCCACGGCGCCCCGCCATGGAAGGAAGCGGCCAGCGGATCGTGAGCGCCCAGCGCCACCGGAATATCGGCGGCACCGGCGAGCGCCAGCAGGTCAAGGGTATTCCGGGCGCCAACCGCGGCACTGACGTTCCCGCTGACCGTCCCGATGCCCACAACAGAAGCAAGTGGGGAGGCGAGTAGATAGGCCAGGGCCAGGGCGTCGTCGATGCCGGTGTCGCAGTCGAGGTAAACGGGGGCAGTCACAATAGATTCCTTCGCAACAGATAGAGGGGTTAGACCGTCTCGCCCTTAGGGGCGGCGACGAAGAGGCTGATGATGGACGCGGCGGCGGTGATGCCCACCGAGATCCAGAGGGCGGTGGCGTACCCGGCGGCGGTGGCCTGCGCGGCGAACGGCGCCACGAGGACGACGCCGAGGCTCGCCCCGATCCCGAACGAGGCACCGTTGATGCCGGGCAGCGCCGCCGGGGCCTCCTTGGGCGACAAAAGCACCGAGAGTCCGTTGATGGCGGTCAGGAAGAAGCCGTTGTAGAAAATGCCCAGGCAGGCAACGGCAACAAAGACGGCAACAGGCGAAGTGGAAAACACCGCGGCCACCGCGGCGCACACCAGGCTAAACGACGTCCCCAGCCGCAGGATGCGGATCCATCCCCGCCGGTCCGCCAGCCACCCGGCCAAAGGCGCGGCGAAGACGCCGATCAGCGCGGCGGGGGTGAGGAACAGCAAAGCCGAGATGGAGGCGGAAAGCCCGAAGCCGTCGGGATCCTGGCTCAGCAGCACCACGGTGAAGTTGATGACCGCGAAGATGCCGGCCAGGGTCAGGACGGTGGTGGCGATGACCGGCCACACCTGGCGGGAGCGCAGGTGGTGCACGGCGATGAGCGGGTGGCTGCGGCGCTTCTCGATGACCCAGAATCCCGCAAAGGACAACACGGTGCCGGCCAGCAGGGCCAGGGCGGTGGGCGAGGTCCAGCCGGCGGCCGAACCGTCGGACACGAAGTACGTCAGGAACACCAGGAACAGCGAGAGCGAGCCGGCGCCCCACCAGTCCATGGCGCCGCGGACCCCAGCAGGGCGTCCGGCGGGCACTAGCCGGAAGATGCAGAGAGCGGCGATGGCGGTGAGGACGAGGACGACGACGAAGATGGACCGGAAGCCGAAGGTCTCGGCCATGAGCCCGCCCGCGTAGCCGTCCACGCCGCCGATCCCGCCGTTGATGGCGGCGATGATGCCAACGGAGGTGCCGAAGACCTTGGCCTGCAGGTTCTCGCTGAGCACGATGTAGGCGAGGGCGAACACGGCGCTGGAGACGCCCTGCAGGAACCGGCCGGTGACCAGCAGCGGCAGGGTGGGCGCGGCGATGCAGAGGATGGTGCCGACGCCCATGATGCCCAGGACCAGCAGCAGCGCGGCGCGGCGGCCGATAAAGTCGCTCCACCGGCCGATCACGGGCCCGGCGATCGCGCCAGCCAGGAAGAACATGGACTGGACGGGGGCGGCGCTGTCCGCGCTTCCGCCGAAGCTCGCGGCGATCTGCGGCAGCGCGGGGGTGACCATGCTGGCGTTCAGCTGGAAGGACAGCACGCCCAGCAGAAGGGTGGAGATCAGCAGGGCGGCGCGGCGGCCGGAGAGCCTGGTCGCGTCGTCGTCGGGAAGTACGACGGCGGCGCCTCCTTCGGCGGGAGGCGCCGCTGCGGCGGGGGTGGGGCTGTTCACATCAAACTCCTTTGTTCGAGCAGAAAGGATCGTCTTTCGTGGCGATTCAAGTTGTTATACAACCATGTATGACTCACAAGTACAACCATGCGCTAGACTTTTGCGAACCCCCGGCCGCTTCCGGCCCTCCCCCTTCAGAGAGTCTTTCCATGAACACAACACGTCCTGCCGTCACCGTGGTCGGCAGCATCAACCTGGACCTGATCGCCACCGCCGAGCGGCTGCCAACGGCGGGTGAAACCATCGGCGGCGCCGTCCTGTCTGAGCAGCCCGGCGGCAAGGGTGCCAACCAGGCCGCGGCTGCGGCGCGCTTGGGCGGCAGTGCCCGGATGGTCGGCGCCGTGGGCTTGGACGCGTCCGGGCAGCGCATGCTGGACGCCCTGGCAGCCGCCGGTGTTGATACTTCGGACGTGGCCGCCCTGCCCGAGCCGACGGGGACGGCGCTGATCGTGGTGGACCGCGACGGCGAGAACCAGATCGTGGTGTGCCCTGGCGCCAACTCGAACCTGTCGCTGGACGGGGTGGAGTTCGGTCCGGAGGAGACGGTGCTGTGCCAGCTGGAGGTCGGCCTGGACGTGGTGCTGGAGGCGGCACGGAAGGCGCAGGGCTTCTTTGTGCTGAACGCGGCGCCGGCCATGGACCTGCCGGCGAAGCTGCTGGAGCGGTGCGACCTGGTGATCGTCAACGAGAGCGAATACGCCCTGATCCCCGCCCTGGCGGAGGCGAAGCTGGTGGCGGTGACGTACGGCAAGGACGGCTCGGCGATGTTCGAGCGCGGCCGGAAGGTGGCCGAGGCTCCTTCTGCTGCTGTCACGGTGGCGAACACCGTCGGTGCCGGCGACGCGTTCTGCGCCGCCCTGGTCCGGGCGCTGAGGAGCGGGCTGGACTACGCGGGGGCCTTGGCTGTTGCCAATGCTGTGGGCGGGGATGCTGTGAGTGATCCGTCGTCGCAGCCGGATTTGGCACAGCTGGGCCACTACGTGGAGCAGGCCTCCGCCGCTTCGGGCGCTGCATCGTGACTGTCGCGTTGCCGCTCACTGCTGTGTTCCGGCGGGCGGTGCCGGCGGACTTCCCGGAGATCCGGCGCATCACCCGCGACGCGTACCTGCGGGCTGGGCACTTTGCCGCTGACCATCCCTATATGAGTGTGCTGGAGGATGTGGAGCACCGCGCCGAGCACGCGCAGGTGTGGGTGGCGGAGGCGGCCGGGAAGGTGGTGGCGGCGGTGACGCTGACGTTCGCCGGCCAGCCGTACAGCGAGATCGCCCGGGACGGCGAGCTGGAATTCCGGATGCTGGCCGTGGACCCGGCACACCAAGGCGGCGGCGTGGGACGCGCCGTGGTGCGGGAGATCGTGGAGCATGCACGCCAGCTGCCCGGGATTGACGGGATCAGCATCACGAGTGCCACGTTCATGGAACGTGCCCACAACCTCTACCAGTCGCTGAGGTTCCGCCGCGCACCGAACCGTGACTGGTACGTGCCGGGCGAGGACGTGCTGCTATGGGTGTTCACGCTGGAGCTATAGTGTCGGCGGCTGAACCTACTAGAGCCCACTTGGTGATCTCGGCCTTTCGAACCGCATTCGCTCGTCGAGCATCGAAACTGCCAGCTTTCCCTGCGACAGGTCTGACCAACTGTTATGCAGGCCTCTTGTTACTTGTTGTCGGAGGGGTGAGGGATACTAATAACATGCGTGTTATTTCATTGTTTAGTGGTGCTGGCGGACTCGACCTCGGCCTAACAAGATGGGGCCTTGAGCCCGAGCTGGTGGCTGAGATTGACCCCCTTTTCTGCCGGACGCTCCAAGCCAACCTCACCAGCGGAACCAAAATACTCAATGAAGACGTATCCAAGCTGCACGCATCTGACCTCGACGTAACAGCTTATGGCCGAGAGGTGGACCTACTGGTTGGAGGCCCCCCTTGCCAGTCCTTCTCCACTGGCGGTGGCAGGGCTGGTCTCTCCGACCCTCGCGGGAACCTGATTTTTGAGTTCATTCGGTTGATCAATGAGGTACGGCCCAAAGTGTTTGTGCTTGAGAACGTGGCGAACCTGATCACAGCGGCCTTATCACATCGGCCAATCGCCGAGCGCCCGGGGCAGCGGTGGAACTTGGCCTCCTACGCATCCTCCTCCCAGAGTATTGATCCCGGAGTCGAACCGATGCGGAGCGAGGAAATGTCGGGGTCGGCCATCAAATACCTGCTTGAGGTGATTCAGGAAGAACTGAACTATGACATTTCACTTGGAGTACTAAATTCCGCCGAACACGGAGCGCCTCAAAAGCGCCTACGGCTTGTGATCATAGGGGCCCGAGATGGCAAGGCGCCGATGTTGCCTATAGCCACGCATGGCGAGGATGCCCTCCCGTACAGGACTGTGCGTGATGCTATATGGGACCTTCGGAACAATGCGGGGCCGGGTTCGGAATACAGCGAACGCCTGCGCGGGTACTTTGATCTTGTTCCGGAGGGGGGGAACTGGCGGTCCTTGCCCACGGAAGTTGCCGCGGAAGCCATGGGCCAGAAAAGCCTTTTGGCCGGCGGCGGTAAGACAGGCTTTTTCCGGCGACTCGCTTGGGACGCGCCTTCTCCAACGATCACGGGTAAGGCAAACCGCAAAGGCTCGGCAATGTGCCATCCAGAATTCTCTCGTCCTATAACCGTTCGCGAATGTGCCCGCTTACAAGGCTTTCCCGATACCTGGCATTTCGAGGGAGGCGTAGGAAGCCAGTACACGCAAATCGGCAACGCAGTCCCGGTAGAACTTGGAGCCGCGGTAGGGAAAGCCGTAACTGAATACCTAAGCGGCAGTGGTGCAGTGGAGTCACGTAGCTTGGAAACCATGCTGGCTGATGCAAGTAGCACGCTGCGGCAGGCCGCACGAAACAAAGTAGCCCGAAAGGTTGCAGCGTGAACTGGTACGACAACCCAGCTTTCAGAGGCATTGACCCAAGACTTGGGCATCAACTGATGAAAACCACCGCCGACCTCGAGTGGTTAGAAAGCGCATCAGCACGCGATCTTCTTAGTATGGCTTGTGGTCACCTCAAGCTTGACGCCTCAATCGTTGCCCTAGCTCCCGCCGACACGAATGCTCTATCGTTCGGGAACACACCGCACGAAGAACTGCAAACCTTGTTCGCGCCCCACTTCCCGGCAGGAACAGATGTTGCGGCAGACCTGGCGGATGAGGTGCAACTCTGCCGTGCCTTTGCTGAGCCAAGATTGATATTGGGTGAAATCGAGACGAAGATTGAGGGCATCGTTTCGAAGTTCCCCACGGTGGCTGCACACATACAGGTCGGAGCAAATAAGGGAGACGTCTTGGATCCCTTCATCTTGGCTGCAAACTTCGACTTGCTCAGTGGTCGAAACATGGACCGCACCATAGAAATGACAATCGCCCATAAGATCCTCATGAAAATTGAGGACCTTTTGGGTGGGATGCATGAGCTTGTGATCGGCTCCATGCGTGGAAACTTCCGAGTTCCCGAACCGCTGCAAACGTTAAGCGGCAGCAAGAACGTGCTTCATCCAGCGACGAATCCGTTCCCTGGGGCGGACATCGGGCAAGTACCGCTCCCCCAAACCCCCAACAAAATCCGGCTATTCCAGTGCAAGAACAAGACGGGCTCTGCAAAGGGAGGTGACGGGGCCCGCCTTGGCCAGCAGCTTAGGCTGCTTGCCGAAACCTATGGTGCTGAGACTTTCTACGCGGCAATCGTTGGGAACACCCTGGTGGGGCATCGCTCTAAAGGTGCCGTCCTGAAAGCGTCACCAGAGACCGCCGTACTTGTCGGTAATGCCGCTTTGGCGGAGCTGACCAGGTCGGATTCCGGTGCCGAACTATTGCTCCGCACATACCGGAGGGCTTTCCGCACAGTCTCCCATAAAACCGGCTACGACTTCGAATCTGTTTCAACGGGCATCGTTGCCGACTTTTCGAAGCTCACCGCGGGAGGGGACTTCATCGATTCTTGGCTACACCAAGCAATGGGTGGCCCACGAGTTGACCAGGATTCGCGCTTCGCTCAGTGACGAGGCATGGCAAGCGGCGAATTGTGACCTCTTCAGGCGAATTTGGAGGTCTTCGATCACCATCCTCCGCCTTGTTTACGTTCGTCTGGAAAACAAGAAGGATTGGACATAATGGCTATCAGCAACACTGAGATTGCGAAAGCGCGCACTCTTTTAGATCAGATCGTGGCAAAGCTGATCGACGTTTCTACGGGCGGTCAAGATCTGAAAAAGGCCGATCCGCAGTATAAAGAACTACTCTCTTCCCTGAACTCGGTACTTGGACATCTTGGCCTCCAGCAGCCAATCCCTTGGGAAAGTTTGTCGGATTGGCGCGGTCACTGGCGTGCGAATTTCGAAACCTATAAGGAACGTAGGGATTACATCAACGAGCTCGCCTCATTGCTGCGTTTGGATTTGGACCGTTTGGACAGCGGGCAGAATGTCAGCGATCCGGGTTCTCCTGATCTGCCTACCTGGCCGAAGATTGATGCGAGAATTGAGGAGCTTGCCGCGGAGCTGCGGCAGGCAACCACGCTTGACGGATGGCAAGACTGTGGTCGCCGTAGTCGTGAGATTCTTGTGGACATGTCCAAGGTCATGTCCACAATGCCCCTAATTCTCGATAGCTTGGAACTGCCCCAAGCGGCTAACGGCAAGGCATGGTACGACGCCTTCCTCGAGAAGTATGCGGAAGGGGCAAGTCGAAGTGACTTCCGCAAGTTTTACCGTGCCGCTTGGGACCTTTCCCAGAAGACCACTCATGGAAGCGTTGACGGGGTCGAGGCATTCGCGTCGGCTCAAGCCGTAATCCTGATCGTGAGATTGACGGAGCGCATGCTTGCCGTCGGTCCTCGTACTGAGGCCTAATCCTGCTGAGGCCGAGAGCGACAACCGGTAGGACTCGAATGGTGCAAGTGTTAATAAACAGGGCGGACAGAGCATAGTAGAGGGGTTGTGAGCCTTATGACTTGTCATCGAAAGTAACCCTCCGTTGCATTCCTAAATCTGCGGCGTTCGCTTTCTAGGCATCCGGGGTAAAGGGTAAATTCACCGTCAAGTAGAAACGGGGATCAAGGCCACGACAGTTTCGCGAGCCTAATTAATATCGCCGTTGTTAAATACCATGGGGAGCTTGTGGCCGCGGTTCGAAGCCTCATGGAGTGCATTTCTCGCTCGCGAGGCAAACGATTCATGAGTCTGGACGGCACGCAAACCGCCATCGCCTTAGAAACATACGGGTTTCATACCGGGGCCGACACTAAACCCAAGAATTAGCTGTAGGCTGGGCGATCAAACCCGTACGGTCGCTGCCGACGCAAGGATTGTAATAGGCCCCTCCTCAGATCTTACCCAATTCGTAGCGGTGAAGTAAGTGGGTCTTCGTCAAAGCCTGTTGTCTTATCTGGAACGGCAACCCGTGGATAGGTTTCAGACTGTAAAGTCCCTTATAACGAATGACGCTGCTGCATGGGGGGGAAATGGACTTCGGCAAATTTCTTGAAGATCAAGAATCGGCGCTGCCGGTGGAGCCTCGTGAGCTACACGAGCAACTGCCGAACAAGCTTCCTGGATACGGGTACCTCCGCGACGTGCAAGCCCAGGTTCTAACGGCGTGGCACGCCCGGCGGAAGGAACAGGACCTCGTAATCAAGGTCAATACTGGCGGCGGGAAGACCATTGACGGGCTAATCATCTTGCAAAGCTGTCTGAACGAGGGTGAGGGCCCGGCGCTCTACGTTGCTCCAGACAACTACCTTGTCAAGCAGGTAATTAGGGAAGCCTCTAACCTTGGCCTTGCGACAGTTACGGACCCGGACGATCCCCGCTACCTCGCCAGTGAGGCGATCGCTGTTGTAAACGCATCCAAGCTGTTTAATGGTCGGACGGTTTTCTCGGATGACAGGACAGCGGCGGCTCCAGTGCCTATTGGCACTGTCGTCATTGACGATGCTCACGCGGCCATAGCAACCTTGCGACAGAAGCTCTCTTTGACTATCGCGCGGCCCGCTAAAGGGGCGCTCGCGACTCCCGATTCGGACACAATGTTCGATGAGTTGCTGGATCTATTTCGGAGTGACCTACATCAGCAATACCCGGACGGGATTCTCGATATCGAGGAGAGAAGCCCTGGAGCGCTAGTCCGGGTGCCCTTCTGGTCATGGAGGGGAAAAGTGGAGGAGAGTCGCAGCATCCTGCGCGCTCACTCGAAGAGAGGTCAAAAGCTCTACTACCCGTGGCCGGCGGTGAGCCGGGTTTTGCACTTGTGCCGGGTGGTTTTTACGAGCAGAGAAGTGACAATCACGCCTCCATGCCCCCCTATTGCACATGTAAGCGCGTTCGCAAACGCCAAGCGCAGGGTTTATCTTTCTGCCACAATGGCCGATGATAGCGTACTCGTGACTGATTTTGGGGCCGACCCCGCAAGCATCAGGAATCCCATCAATCCCCTCACTGCCGGTGATATTGGGGAGCGAATGATAATCGCACCCCAAGACATAAACCCGGACATCGCCAATGACGAAATCCGGAAGGAAATAGTTAAGCTGAGTGCCAAGTACAACACTGTCGTATTGGTGCCCAGTGATGCTGCAATGGCAGCATGGCCCGAAGCTGACCGGACGGCGAAAGCTGAAGATATTGAAGATGTCGTAGCCGAGTTGAAGTCAGGTCGCCACCTCGGGCTGGTCCTACTTTCTAATAAATACGACGGGATCGATCTACCCCAGGATGCTTGCCGAATCCTAGTTATCGATGGCCTTCCAACCGCTTTCACTGGTGAAGAACGGCTTGAGTCTCAGTTGACCAGCCACGAATTTGGCGTTGATGATCGCCAAGTTCAACGCATCGAGCAGGGCATGGGTCGTGGCGTTAGAAGCAATGAGGATCACTGCGTGGTCATCCTGATTGGTTCCAGACTGTCGCAGCTCACTAGTGACCCTCGAACCCTGCCTCGGTTCAGTCCAGCGACTCGCGCGCAATTGAAGTTGTCAAGGGAGGTGGCTCGGAGCATGGATAAAGTGCCAATGAGCGCCATTATTGGGACCGTTAGACAGGGCCTCGAGAGGGACAGCAGCTGGGTTAAGGTGGCGAAACGGTCCTTGCGCGGGATCGGACCTCAACCGGGAAGTGTGTCTCCCATCGCAGTGAAGAGGCGCCAGGCTTTTGAGGCGGCGGCTATGTCGGACTACTCCACAGCGGCAGAACTGATCAGTGAGGCGGTCGCCACCTCGAAAGTCAGCAAGGAACAAGGTTGGCTTCTTGAGCAGCAAGCAGCCTATGTTGACCACTACGATCCAAGCGAAGCTCAGACATTATTGACATCTGCTCGGGGCAAGAATGGACATACAACGAGACCGATCTCTGGCGTCTCATATACCAGGTTGAACGGGGCTGACCAGCAAGCAACTAGAGCGTCGGCAAATCTCGTAGGAATGTACGGCAGCCCTGCTGCACTACGACTGGGTGTCGAAGCGATTTTCGAGGATCTGAAGTTTGACCCACAGAAGACGGACGAATTCGAAGTGGCAATGCTTATGCTCGGGCACGTGCTCGGTCTCGGCTCCCAGCGGCCCGAGCAGGACATGGGCCAGGGCCCTGACAACCTTTGGGCCTTGGGAGACAACAAGTTCTGGGTCATTGAAGCTAAGACGGGTGCTGTCAGCAAGTTCATAGCCAAACGGGACGTGGGACAGTTGGGCCAATCTATGGCTTGGTTTGCGAAACGATACGATGAAGCCGCAATTGCAACTCCGGTCATGGTGCACTCCCAAACCCAGCTGTTCAAGGACGCGACCGCACCCTACGGCATGCGTCTGCTGACAGCCCAAAATTTGGCACGGCTAGTTACCGCTGTCCGCTCGTACAGCGAAGCGCTTGCATCGCTGCTCGTATGGAACAACCCCGCCGATATTGAGCGACTGCTAGCAGGGCACAAGCTAAAGGCGGGCGACTTGGCAGGTTACCTTGTCATGCCCAAGGAATCGTGATGGGACAGGCAGCATAACCATTGCGCTCTCTGCCCAATACGATAGCTGCATGACGAAAGAGAGCCGGGCATGCCGGTTCCTTACGATCGAACAGGTGGCAGAGGAGCTCAGCGTGGGGGAGCCTCTAATCAGGGCAATGCTTAAGTCGGGTGAACTTCGCGGACTACAGATCGGGGGGCGCGGTTATCTTCACCGTTAGTCTGAGCTGGGGCGGTTTGTTCTCGGGATATGGGGGAGGAGCCTCTCAGGTTGCGCATAGTTCTGCGAGGTTCGTGAGGATGGGTGGGTCCAGAGTCGGTAACCGACCCCGAATAGGATGGGCCCGTGATTACTGAGCCAAACCAGCCCCGTTTCCTGACCATTGCGCAGGTCGCAGATGAGTTGAACGTGAAGCAAAGTCTTGTTCAGGGTCTCATCAGGACGGGCGTACTGAGGGCTTTTCAAGTTGGCGGCCGCGGAATGTGGCGCATTGGCCGCCAGGACGTCGAGGACTACGTCGCCGAGGCGTACCGGCGCACCGCCGAACGGATCGCTGCGGGCGATTTCGATGACGCAGGGTCGGGCGATGAGGAATGACCGAGCCACTTCCCGATGGGCCCAACTCCATCTCCGTCGGAGTCATTGTCGGGGGGGTACTACGGAGAGCAGGATCTGGCGAAAGGCTCTCATGCGGCTATCGCGAGGCGTCTCAGGTTTGAGAGATCAACTCGAATCAGAATTGAGCCTAAACGTGGAGTTCCAGGTGCCGGGAAACCTCATCACCCCTGATTTCCAGGGAGTTCGCACCGGAACTTTCCGAAAAGTGGACCGCTTTCTAAAGATTCAGGTAGCCCTACCGGTCAACCCGCCAGACGACCCGCATGCGTATGGAGTGCAGGCTTGCGAGAAGCCGTAGACGTGGCCGAAGCTTGGTCCGTGCGACGGCGCGTCGAATTTGATCCCTCACCGTTACGGTCCCTGCTCGCACGATCGGAAACGAAGTAGAGGGACGCAGTCGGCAACTCGGATGAGCGGTTTGAAGCTCGGTGAACGGCACCCCGATCGAGTGGTCCCTTCTTGAACATAAGTTTTGGCTGAATGCTGAACAGTCATCCTCACACCCATCCTGAAATGTGTGAGGAATGAGCAGCAGAGTGCCGGAATAAACAATTCCTACACGTGAGAAGAGTCAAGATAATCGGGGCGCTTGGCGCATCGGAACTAGCGACCTGGAGCAATACATCGAGCACGCGTACCGCCGTACCGCCGCTAAGGTAGCTAGCGGCGACCTGTAGGAAGCAGACGTCCTCGGTGACTAGTGGAGGAGTAGTTCCTCGCTTGGAGAGCTGCAGAGACTGCTTTGGAAGCTGAGAGCTTCAAAATGCCCTCGCACGTCACGAAGCGCTACCCTCGGCCTCGGGTCACATCATACGAATCAAAAGAGGAGCAGCGTTTCATCCCGACCGGTCACCACGACAAGTACAGTTCCCCGTCCGTGAGCACGGCTAACGGCGGCAAGTTGCTCAGAATGTGAATTACGGTCTGGTTCTGTCTGGTGCCCTCGCATGACCCACCCGGCGACTCTCGGTTCGTCAAGTGATTACTGCCGCGTCGCGGTCTCTCTTGAACATCTTGCGCTATCATTCGGAGTAGATCTCAGAACCAACCCCGTGGCCGACCCCGTTGGCCGCGGGGAAAGCAGCTTAAAGGAGGCGAGCACATGGCAACGCTTATCAAAGATAAAGCGCGCGCAGACGCCGACCGTATTCTTGACGAGTTCTGGAGCCCTAGCCTTTTCCCGGTTGACCCGGCCCAGATTGCACTGAAGATGGGGCTACGCGTTTACCAAGCAGATTTGGATCCAGGCACGTCAGGGATGATTCTTAAGCTAGCCGGTGAGCCTGCAGAAATTTACTTCGCCTCAGGCGAGTCTGCCCAGCGGCAAAACTTTACTTGCGCACATGAGCTTGGGCACTTTGTCGAACGACAGTATCGCGAGCGCCCTGACGATGAGTTCGAGTTCGTTGATCGTCGGAATGGAGCCGTTAACGCACACGAGTTTTACGCCAATGAGTTCGCCGGAAACCTCCTCATGCCAGCCGACGATATGCGGAGTGAGGTCTGGTTTGGTGCTTCGGACGCTGACTTGGCCAGGCGTTACGGCGTTTCTCAGCATGCGGTACGGGTCAGAAGGATGAAGCTGGGAATTGGTTCTTGAGCCGGGAGGGACGGTCGGGAGACCCGTTTGAAGTAACGGATCAAGAAGCCACCGAAGATCAACTAGAGGATGACGTTGAGGGTCCGTCGCCGGCCAGTCAAAGCAAGGTTGCAAGAGCAAGACCGCCGAGACAAACGCCCGCTAGTCGAGTAAAGAATGCCGAGGCGCATAAGGCTGAGCAGTCAAATTCACTACGCCAAGAGTTCTTCAGGGCTGCGACCGGCGGTACGGGAGCCCTCCTGACCGTCAACGTCGTCCTCTTTGCGGCTTATATGAAGTCTCAGTGGGGACACATATCCGACGCAGTAATGCTGGCATGGATAAGCGCCACCGTGGTCGAAGTCCTCGGGATTGTTTACATTATCGCCCGCTATCTGTTCGAAGACGGACCCAAGAAGTAGCAGCCCTGGGCAAGCCTCTCCTGGTACTGGGCGCAGCTTGAGGGAATTCATTTCGGCACGTTTTGCCAGGTGCGCCCCCTACTCCTACAGGCGCATATCCCTGAGCGAGTGTTTGTGCTCCCTTTTCTCGGCATTCCTAAGCGCCAGCCGCCGCAACAAGTCGGCAACGACTGCCCCGCCTTCTCCCAGCGCGGTGATGCTCATTGATCCCGCTCCTTCTCTGGCAGTCCTACCACCCCATTGCAGACCTCACATGTCGGTAGGTTATGGGGATCCAGCTGCTCCCACACAAGCTCATCGCCGTCCTCATCCTCCCTGATCCAGGCGAACAGCTTGCGCCCCTCCTCCTCGCAGTCCTTGTGAAGCGTTGCCTCATCGTATGTCCGGTCATAGCGGCGTTCGTTGCCGTGAAACCAACCCTGAAACCAGATGCCGACCACAATTTTGTTCAGTGGCTTCAGCGCTCCGTTGCCGTCAACCTGATTGCGGCTGAAGCCTGCAGCGATAAGCTCATTCCGTAGCCGATGCATCTTGACCAGGCTGTAGCTCCGATATTCGTCAGCATTGGCCAGTTCCATTTGGTAGAGGCGGAGCGCCGATTCGTGGATCACTGAATTGCTGTCCGTGTGACGGTTGAACACAACGCCCTCGTTCACGTTCACCCGGAAGTCCCCACCCCCGTCGATCTGAACTACGGGCTTGCCGTCGTATTCGCCCTTGTAAAACGTGACCCGCAGGTCCTCGTTTGTCATACTGTTCTCAATGTCCACGTAGAAGTTGGTTACGCCAGCCCTGGCCATGTCCTCAAACGTGTACGGTGCCTGCGGTGGCTCTACGCGCCCCTCCTCCCACATGCCCCAGCCAATCTCAGGGGGTTGGCGGACCCATCTCATGGCTTGCGTGTACTTGTTACCGCCGTACTCCTCGCTCATGCCAAGTTCCCTTCCCAGAGGGTGTTCGCCCTCAGATGCGATTTCGACGTCCACGCGATTGTCGGTGACGTGCGCAACGTTGATAATGCATTTTGCCGTCGTCGATCCTACTTTCGCACACGGACATGTGCTCATCGGTGATGACCGCATATAGGCCTCTGGTGCCTCGTAGGGGACTACCGCCACCATGACGCCATCCTTGCTCGCACTGAAGCCCACGATCTTGCTCAGTGTGCCACTCAAAGTCGTGACGGCTGATGTCGCACGTGAATTCCTCGTAACCGCCACAGTTTTGTCCTAGTAGCTAAGGTGGAACCCCCTCCGGATTGCAAGGTGCATCTTATCCGCAAGGAGGTCCTGCACAATTCTGTCTGCTCTAGCTGATGAGAATCAAAAGGTTTTGGTGGCCGGGTACGAGATTACCGGAACGGTTTTTCAGAATCCCGCTCAGCAATGTGCGTTCGACTAGAGATGAGATTGGGCCAGAAAATGGCTGGTGCAGCAGCCAACCCTCTCAGTGTGGAGCCGACATCCCCGGCTGCTCGGCCCCTATTTGGTCGGGGCAAGCTCTACGACTACTTAATCCATCAAGCATCCCGGCTAACCCGACCAGGGTTCAGGAGACACGCCCTATCTATGCGAGGCGCCCGTTAGCTTTGGAGTCCAGGCCACACCACAGACATGACCCAAACGGGCCGGGTCTACTCGTCGTCGGTAAGGAGCGCAGGGCTGAGACGGGGGCTGCGGGCTTTTTGGGGAAGGGGCTACTCACTTAGAAATAACCCTCTCTGGGAGTCAGTGCCTTCTACTGTGCTCTGACAAGAGTATTGACGTCCAAATAAGGCAAGGTTCTGAGTACAGTAGGGACTCATTGGGGGCTGTTGCCCGCTGTAAGTAGCAATGCCGAAATGGGGCGGGATGAGCATTAATTGGACGCGGGACGAAATAATCCTTGCATGCGACCTGACCAGGACAAACAACTGGAACGGCTTAGATGAGAAGGACCGCCGCGTACTAGACCTGTCCTTACTGTTGAATGAAAGCCCCCTACATCCGGTGGAACTTCGGGATCAGAAGTTCCGCAACCCCGCCGGCGTGGCCCGCAAGACATGGGACATCGCCACCCAGCATCCGGACTACACCGGCCAAAAGACCAAGGGCAACAAGCTCGACGCGATCGTGCTGAACGACTTCCTCTCTGCGCCGACCAAGATGCAGACGGTGGCCGCTGCGATCCGAGCGGAAATACTTCGAGGTGATACTATGCTCCCCAACCAGGACGATCCTGATGCCGAAATAGAGGCATTGGAGGGGCGCCTACTGCTGGCCCGACACCTGAAGCGGGAGCGGAATCGCGGCTTGCGGAACCGAAAAGTCGAAAGCGTAAAAAAAGCAGGCCTACCTGTCGCCTGCGAGGTCTGCTCGTTCGACTTTGGAGCAACATACGGCCAGCGAGGCCTGGACTACATCGAAGTTCACCACGTACTGCCGCTACACGCTTCCGGCCCCACGACCACGCGCCTTTCCGATCTCGTCCTGCTCTGCGCCAACTGCCACCGCATGATCCACCACGGCAATCCATGGCTGACACCGAAGGACCTCAAGTCGTTGTTGGTGCGAACGCCATAGCTACAGAACGTGCACCACTGTATTCATGGGGCGGCTATAAAATTTGGGAACACAGGCAGAACGAGGATGGAACACGCCATGAAGTATACGAACGAAGATCAGATTAAGCGCAAGCTCGGAATCGAGTCATGGAGGAATCTCTCCAAAAGCAACGTAATCAAGTTCGCAGCCATGATGCCTGACATGGACAGGGAAGTGGCTCTAAAGATCATTCAGCAATTTCCCGCATTCACGAAGTTCGCCCTAGAAATTGTGGATGCGATAGGGAAAGCACACGAAAAAACACTCGCGGCTAACAAGCAGAGTACGGACCACGTCTATCAGGCACTTCAGGACACCAGAGAAATCTTAAGGGGTGAACTCGACAGGGACGGGTTGACCCCGGGGGACAGAGAGGAGATTTTCGACCGACTCATGGAACTTGCAAGGATGGCCTCCCAAAAGAACACTGAGGATAAGCAGTTCTTGGCAGATTCTCTGAATAAGATGGCAATCGTCGGTGGCGCCGTAGCCGCCCTAGCTTTAGCTTTTGTCGGCGGCAGATTCATGGCTGAAAGCGGAGATAAGCCCGAAAGTCCGGGGGACGCCGAAAGTTCTCTGGAAGCTTGAGCTTCAAGCGCAGATCGGCCTGCTGCTTCAGGGCGTTCCCTATGCGTCGACCGACCGAAGCGGTTCTGCTGTCACACCGTTTCTAGTCCCTGAGGAACCCGGACAGCCTCTCTCCCCCCCCCCCCCCCCCCCGGACCTGGCGGAGCTTCGGTGGGCAATAGTGCACACCCGTGGCGGGCCCGAATTTAGGACAGCCAGCGCGGCCATCGCTGGCACAGGTTGCAAAAAGGCGCGCCAGGCCAAAGCCGGACGCGCCCTTCGTGTGCCCTGAACCCATGAAGTGGTTCGAAGTGGCTGAGTCAGTCGATAAGCACGGGCTCCATGTCACCTTCCGAAGATTCGACAACCGCCATAATTTTCCTGTTCCGGTGGTTGACCCAGTTCGCCACCGCCAGGAGCGCCACGAGTCCGAAAGTGCTCAGCAGCTGGGGCCGGGAGTCCTCGCCGATGAAGCCCACCGTGAAGATCGCCGCGAGGATCAGCAGGCCCAGGAAAGTGAGCCACGGGAAGCCGGGCATCCGCAGCGGAAGCTCCGTTCCCTCGCGGTCGGCGCGGAGACGCAGCGCGAGCTGGGCCAGGAGCGCGGACGTCCACACCAGTAAGCACGTCGAGCCCACGATGTTGAGCAGAACGCCAAGGACCATCTCGGGGAACATCAGCTCCAGCACCACCGTGACAACACCGAAGGCGACGCTTGCCAGCACTGCCACCACTGGGACACGCGCCTTGGACACCGCAGCAAGCACTCCAGGTGCTTCACCCCGCTCAGCCAGGGAGAACGCCATCCGGGAGGCACCGTAGAGGTTGGCATTGAGCGCGGAGAGCAGAGCCGCCACGGCCACCAGAGTGATCGCAGTGGCCGCACCCGACATCCCGGCGGCCTCCAGCACGGCGGCGAACGGACTCTTCAGCCCCGCCGAACCAACCGGAACCACGGCAGCGATCACGAAGATGGCACCAATGTAGAACACCAGGATGCGCCACAGCACCGTCCGCACGGCCTTCTTCACGCTGCGCGCAGGCTCAGCCGTCTCGGCCGCGGCCACGGAGACAATCTCGGTGCCACCGAACGCGAACGCCACCACGAACAGCGCCGTCGCAATCCCGGCGAAACCGCTCGGCGCGAAACCGGCGCCCGTGAAATTGGACAGGCCCGGCGACTGCACGCCCGGCAGCCAGCCGACCAGCAGCGCGAAGCCCACCAGCAGGAACCCGACGATCGCCGCCACCTTCAGCAAGGCGAACCAGAACTCGAACTCACCGAAGTTCTTCACGCTGGTCAGGTTCACGGCGGTCAGCACCACGATGAACACCAGGGCCATCAGCCACACCGGCAGGGCAGGGAAGATGGTGGCGAGCAGACCCGCCGCGCCAAGCGCCTCGGCGGCGATGACCACCACCAGCTGGATCCACCAGAGCCAGCCGACCGTGGCGCCGGCCACCGGCCCGTAGGCCTTGGCGGTATAGACAGAGAAGGCGCCGCTGTCCGGATTGGCGGCGGCCATCTCGCCCAGGGCCCACATCACCAGGATGATCAGGGTGCCGGCCACGAGGTAGGAAATCAGCACCGCCGGGCCGGCGGCCTGGATGCCCGCGCCGGAGCCGATGAAGAGCCCCGCGCCGATGGCGCTGCCGAGCCCCATCATGGTGAGCTGGCGGGGTTTGAGGGCTGCGCCGAGGGGGCGGGCAGACGTCGTTGTCTGTTGTTCCATGGGGATTCCTCTTAGTTGTCGGTAACTGTTGGGGATAAAAACTTCAGCCAGCGTGGGCTGCGAGGAGCCGGAGCACGCGGTTGTTGGAGGCGGGGTCCGCAACGGTGATCCGCACGCCGTCGCCCTGGTAGGCACGGACCATGATGCCCGCGCCGTTGAACGCGTCCATCAGGCGGGCCAGGAGCCCGCCGTCGGCACGGATCCACAGGAAATTGCCCTGGCTCGGCTGCAGCGTCCAGCCCTGGGCCTCCAGCGCCGTGGCCATCCGGGCGCGCTCCTCCTTCACTGCGGCAACCCGCGCTGCCATTTCCACCCGCGCGTCCAGAGACGCGATCGCCGCCTGCTGAGCCAAAGCGCTCACGGCGAACGGCAGGGCGGTGCGGCGAAGACCTTCCGCGATGGCCGGCGTCGTAATGGCATACCCGACGCGCAGGCCGGCGAGCCCGTAGGCCTTGGAGAAGGTGCGCAGGATGCAGACGTTCGGGTACCGGCGGTAGAGAGCCAGGGAGTCGGGGCCGCTGCCGGCGTCGGCGTATTCCACGTAGGCCTCGTCGATCACCACCAGGACGTCGGAGCTGACGGACTGCAGGAAGGCCTCGAGGCGGTCGTGGCTGATCGGCACGCCGGTGGGGTTGTTGGGCGTGCAGAGCAGGATGACCTTGGTGCGGCCGGTGACGGCGGCGGCCATCGCGTCGAGGTCGTGGCCCTCGGCGTCGTCCAGCGGGACGCGGACCGGCCGGGCGCCGGCCAGCTCCACCAGGATGGGGTACGCCTCGAAGGAGCGCCACGCGAAGACCACCTCGTCCCCGGCGTCGCACAGTCCGGTGATGATCTGCTGCAGGACGCCCACGCTGCCTGGCCCCACCGCCACCTCCTCCGCGGTCACGCCCAGGTGCCGGGCGATCCGTTCGCGGAGTTCGACGGCGGCCATGTCCGGGTAGCGGTTCATCCTGCCCGCCGCCGCGGTCACCGCGGCGGCGGTTGCGGGCAGCGGGTCGTAGTGGCTTTCGTTGCTGGCGAGGGCGGCGATGTCCGCGCCGAGGCTGCGGCGCCCCGGGACGTACGCCGGAAGTCCGGTGACGGCGCTGCGGAGGGCGGGCAGCGCTGTCGCTGGTTCGGCCAGGAGTTGATCTGGAGTCATGAAGTCCGATCATGGAAGTGACCCGAACCACAATGCAAGGTAGGCTCCGATGCTTGGGACTTCTGCTCAACTTCTAGTACCTCTGGTGAAAATATGACCATTACAAACTCTCGCACCCTCGATTCGCTCGACGGCCGGATCATCCTTGCCCTGGACAAGGACCCCGAAGCCAGCGCCTTGGCACTCTCCCGGGCACTCGGCGTCGCCCGCAACACCGTCCACGCCCGGCTGGCGCGGCTGGAGCGCAGCGGCGCGCTCCGCTCCTTCAGCCGCAGGCTGGACCCCGCCGCGCTCGGCTACGAACTCATGGCCTTCCTCTCCCTCTCCATCAGCCAGACCCGGACGGGCTCGGTGGAGAACGGGCTCGCCGCCATCCCGGAGGTCATTGAGGTGCACGCCACCACCGGGGACGCGGACCTCATGGCCAAGGTGGTGGCCCGCGGCACGGCAGACCTCTACCGCATCACCAACGAGATCCTGGAGATCGACGGGATCGAGCGGACCAGCACGGCCATCTCCATCCTGGAACTCATGCCGCCCCGGTACGACGGGCTGATCAGCCGGCTGTCGGAGCAGGAGGCGCGCACATGACATCGGGCACGAGTAATCAACACGTGACTGACCGACCAGCGATCTATCTTTTCCCGTATCTGCGTCTGCGAGAGCAGGTGACAGTTGGGCCGTGGTCACTGCAGCCGCTCGATCCGAAGAAACTTGCTGCGCCTCATGACGCCTTTGGCCGGACGCTAGGCGCTACCCTTGCCCGGTTCCGAGATGAAGCCGGCGAGCCTTTAAGGACGGCGACCCTCGTTCAGCGTACTGAGCCAGAGGCCTCTCCGGGAGAAGTACGCGGGCAAGAACGAAGTGCCCTTCAAGCGGCGGTGTTATTCGGCGTGGCCGATGCCAACGCTGGCCTTGGGAATGAGATTGACTGGGACGCGCCCGCTCTAAACCCTGCTACGGCTGAGATCGCGACTTTTCTTGTTGGCGAACTCGAGGCACTGGAAAACGGCACATTTGTGCGCACGAGAGGTGGAACACTAAACAGGCGAATCGTTGGTGGCGGCACAGTGCATGATGACTTCGTCATCGTACCGGCTCCAGAAGGGCTGGTATCGATTCCAGACCTTGAACTCGATCACAGGCTCTTGGACGCCGTGTACCGTGTTTCGCTGGAAGCTCTGTCAGATGACTCACTCAAGATACACAGGCAGGTCTGGGCTGCCCTTCATTGGCACAGCCGAGCGTGGGAGAACTCACCACCTCACACCATGACCGATATCCTCGTGCAGCTAAAGACAGCCATAGAGGCCCTCTCAGGCAATAGCGGAACAGCACAAGGCATAAAAGTCCTCGAGGAAATCTACAGTTCAGTGAAGGGATCCATTGGGGCAGATGAGTTTTTGTGGCGTGATTCAAGTCTGAGCTTCCCTCGCAAATTCAAGGGGCGCACGGACATGTACAGCGCTTTCGGTCATTGGTACTGGTATCTGGCCGATACCCGTAACACCATCGTCCACGACACGGAATTACCCGTTATGGAGCACGTAGCCGAGGGCTCACCGTTCCACGGCAATCTTTTTCGTGTCGCCGAGAGGGTAACGCGCGAACTCATAAAGATCCGCCTTGCACAACTAGGCCATCCAGAAGCTGCCATGAGTTCGATGAGCCGACGTCACCTCAGCGGGGCGCAGCGCCTCGGACAGGAGATCGAAGTAATTGCGCCAATACAGCCATAGAGGCCAACTCCCATAACGAGCTTCGTACCACGAATAAAGAGAGCACTTGCAGCCTTTCTGGATTCGGGGGCATGACAGGTCCAGCGGCTGCAAGATAGGCCGCAAAGTGTAATCCGCCCGACACCAAGATGCAGCCTGCTCAGGCTGCAAGTTGAGATCCTGGAGATCGAGGGAATCGAGCGGACCAGCACGGCCATCTCCATCCTGGAACTCATGCCGCCCCGGTACGACGGGCTGATCAGCAGGTTGTCCAAGGAGGAGTCTCGCGACTGAGCGCGGGTGATGCGCGCCACAGGTGGGCGTTTTGTCACTACTTCTTGCTTCTGCTGCCAAAAATCCCAAGTGAAGTTCCGCCTCTTGCCGATTATGTGGGCTGGCCCACAGGCTTCCTGCATGACTTCACTTACCGTCTCCGGCCGCGTGGCAGGGGTTCTCAGCAGCTATGTCAGCGACGTCTTCGGCGTCATGGGCAACGGCAACGTGTACTTCCTGGACGCCGTAGAGCAGCAGGGCCTGCGCTTCACGCCCGTCCGGCATGAGGGCGCCGCCATCGCTGCGGCCGACGCCTACTACCGCGCCTCGGGACGGCTCGCCGCAGGCACCACCACCTACGGCCCCGGCTACACCAACGCGCTCACCGCCCTCGCCGAGGCCGTCCAGGCGCAGATCCCCGTCGTCCTGGTCACCGGCGACGCGCCCACCAGCGGCGCCCGGCCCTGGGACGTGGACCAAGCTGCCATCGCCGCCGGCCTCGGCGCGGCCACCTTCACCGTCACCCGCGACGCCGCGGGCGCCGTCACCCGGCAGGCGGTGGAGTACGCACTCACCCGGCGCACCGCCGTCGTGCTGGCCGTCCCCTACGACCTCGCCGCGCTCGAGGCCGCGGACGAGGACCTTCCGGAAGCAGCGGCACCAAAGGTGACGGACGACGTCGACGGCGGCCTTGGGCAGGTTGCCCGCCTCCTCGCCGGTGCCAGGCGGCCGCTGATCCTGGCAGGCCGGGGCGCGCACCTCGCCGGAGCCGGCCCCGAGCTCCGCGAACTCGCCGACCGGCTCGGCGCACTGACCGCCGGAACCGCCCTGGCGCTCAACCTCCTCAACGGCGAGGGGTACCTGGGCGTGGCCGGCGGTTTCGGCACCGACACCGCGGCCGGGCTCATGGGCGAGGCCGACGTGGTCCTGGTGGCCGGGGCCAGCCTGAGCCCGTTCACCATGCGGTTCGGGCACCTGCTGGGCCCGGACAGCACCGTCATCCAGATCGACACCGCCCTGCAGCCGACCAACCCGCGGGTGGACCTGTTCGTTCAAGCGGACGCGAAGGCTGCTGCGTCGCGGCTGTTGTCGCTGCTGGACGGCGACCCCGCTGTGGCTGGTTGGCGCGCCGAAGCCTCGAAGCGCCTGGCTGCGGGGCCGGGGCATGACGTGGGTTCGGTCGAGACTGAGGACGGCCGGCTGGACCCGCGCGCCCTCGCTACCGCGTTGGATGCCGTGCTGCCGGAGCGCCGCACGGTGGTCCAGGACGGCGGCCACTTCATCGGCTGGGCGCCCATGTACTGGAACATCCCGCGGCCGCAGGACCTGGTGATGGTGGGGACCGCTTACCAGACCATCGGGCTGGGC
Source organism: Pseudarthrobacter sp. AG30 (assembly GCF_003116525.1). Taxonomy (NCBI): domain Bacteria; kingdom Bacillati; phylum Actinomycetota; class Actinomycetes; order Micrococcales; family Micrococcaceae; genus Pseudarthrobacter; species Pseudarthrobacter sp. AG30. The sequence continues at coordinate 329,589 of NZ_QEHL01000017.1, forward strand.
CTGGCGAGTGCCGTCGGGGCAGCCCGCGCGCTAGAGGACGGCCGCACCCTGGTGCTGGCCTCCGGCGACGGCGGTTTCCTGATGGGCCTGCCCGACCTCGAGTCCCTGATCGGTACGGCCTGCAGCGCGATTGTGGTGATCTACAACGACGCCGCCTACGGGGCCGAGATCCACCAGTACGGCTCGCAGGGGCTGACCGAGAAGCCGATGCTGATTCCGGAAGTCGATTTCAGTGGCGTTGCGCGGGCTCTGGGGGCTGAGTCCGCTGTCATCCGGTCCCTGTCTGATCTGTCTGCGCTTCAGGAGTGGATCGACGCCGGCGCTCGTGGGACTTTTGTTGCGGACTGCCGGATCACGTCCTCCGTCCGCGCACCGTGGCTGACCGAGTGGATGAACGCCACGCGGGCGGCAAAGGCGGCGGTGGCGGGGTAGCGTTTCCCGTGCGTCAGGCTCGGCAGCTACCTAACCGGCTGGCGTTCCGGTTGCTATCTGGACCGCCAGCCTCGTCCATCAGTTCAAATTGAAATGACGGGAAACTTCGTCAATGGTGAACTGATTGCGCAGTTTGCAGGCACTATTTTGGTTCGCAAACATGCCTTCGCGCCACAGGGCGTTGTCGAGGGAGACTTGTTTTGTCCATTCAACGGGAACCACGTACTCAGCTGAGTCAGCTCCTTCCCCAGCCTCCGGATGGACGTACTTCGCCTTTAAGTTTAGGCTTCTGAAATTCCTCAACTCCCCGTTGACTTGCAAAACTGCTTCGTCTGCCGGTTTGGCGGAAGCGAGCACTGTACCCACTCCTACGTAACCGCGTTTCGGAACGTGTACGAAAATTCGGGCTCCTACTGGAAGCCCCTTCAAAGTGCGCGAGTACCAGTCCGCTCCCCCCGCAGAAACGAAGCCATAGGCCGCTGCATCCTCCCAAGAACGGGACTCGCCGTCGACGCCGAAAGCTACGTACCAATCCTGACCGTTCCATGATGCTCGCGTTCCCCTCTTTGATGCGGGAGTCGGCAGGACCTGAACGGCGTCGTCAATAAGCCAGGTCCGAGCAAGATACTCATGGCCTTCATCCACGAAGTAACGGAAGATCATGACGTTGATGGGCACACCATGGGTCCGGTTAAGGTACGAAACGATCCTTTCAGTGCTGCTATCCAAATCGCTGGCTACGATGGTCATAACATGGCTGGAGTTAAGCTCATCAGGGACAGGGGCCCCGTCAAATCGGATGGCAAACTCTTCATCAAAGCTTCTGTCTGGGTGGTTTGCTTCGAAAATGCCACGGACCTCTTCGTTGCCAAGGGCTTCAACCCACGAAGCGTAGTCCAGCGCCTGCGCCACGACTTCACGCGGAGTCCTGTCCCTTTTCAGTTCCAGGATGTGGAGTGTACCTTCGGAATCTACCCCGAGGATATCTATGAATTTCCCATATCCAGTTGGTACTTGGCTTCCAATGAGCAGAAGTTTTGCTTCCAGTATTTCCGGGTCCTGCAGGATGAGTCTTTCGAGTTTTGCCTCTAGCGGCATGGCCTGTGTAGCTATTCTTCGGGGAGCGTCATCGACCCGCCACAGACCGAGTTCTACAGCCATGAAATCTCCTGGACTCTAACAACAGCCGATATATCTGGGTCAAGGATAGCGCCAGAACAGACAATACAGATCAAAACAGCGGAGTCTTACGTTAGCTATTCAGACATTTAGTCGTCCGGCACGAGGGCGCAGCAGGGCTGGCGGAGGTAGCCGTAGTCTGATGGCGCGCTCTTCAGCTGTGGCGGCCGTCCTCCGCGGGGCGCTGCTGATTGATCTCTCTAGGGTGGGCCTCCAAACAGAGCAGAGCGCAGCGACAGTGAATCTAGATCAAGGTTTGTGCAGGATTTTCCTAGTAAAAACCAAATATTGCCAGAGGGTTGAGGAAAGTTCCAGTGGGATAAAGAGTTGGCCTGCCGAAACAGGCCAAAACCACGGCGGGCCAGCAATTTTCAAAATCAAAGTCATGAATGCGGAAAGCCAAATATTCTGGCATCATCATCACATGACTACACCAGAGCTTCCGGGGGCAAGCTCTCAGCAGACTTCGCCCCACCAGCAACCACCAATTCCACCCTCACCGCCCAGCTATGGTCCACCAGGACTTTCGGGCCCCAAAGAGTACGCGAAAGCAAAAAAGCAGCGAAATGTCATCGGGCTCATCGCCCTTATTGCGGCGATTCTCGGCTTCATCCTTTCATGCATTCCCGGTGTGCTCATTGCCGGCTGGGTCTTGTTGCCGATTGCGTTCATCTTGGCAATTGTTTCCCTCTTCCTAAAGGACAAGGCCAAGGGAATGGGCATCACAGCCCTGATCTTGTCCATCGTGGGAACCATTGTCGGCTTTGTTGTCTTCTTCTCCGTTGTCACCGCTTCCGCCAAGGACGCTTTCGGCGGCACCGACACTAAAGTTTCGGCACCGACCACTGAAGCGGGTGGAGGTGCTTCAGCAGCAGCGCCCGCTGCCAAGGCCGGAACACGGGAAAATCCTTCGCCGATCGGTTCAGTCGTGGAGTCAAAGGACTGGCGGGTAGTGGTTAACTCTGTCACTTTGGCGGCTACCGACGCAGTCGTGGCGGCCAACCGGTTCAACGACGCTCCCACTGCGGGTTCGGAGTACATCCTGGTGAACTACTCGGCAACCTACGTCGGCAGCGACGCCAATGGACAAACGCCGTCTTTCGTCTCCGTGGAATACGTCACCGAAGACGGTAAAACCATTAATTCGTACGATCACCATGTCGTTGCGCCCGACGCGATCGACAGTAACACCCTCTACAAGGGCGGCACCGCAACGGGCAATATCGCCATTCAGGTACCAAGCCCGACAGCTGGCCAAGGCGTTCTCGCCGTCCGGGCGGGCATGATCGCCGACAAGGTCTTTGTCGCCGTCAAATAGCTTCGTCCCCAACAACACAAGGCCTCCGGCAGTTACCGGAGGCCTTGCTGTGTTTTTAGCGTGACATGGGACTGACGGTGATCGTCAAGCCCGCGGACGACTCCGGTTGGTACAAGATCACGCAGTGACGGTGACCTCCGCTTTGCAGCACTGGATCGACGCCGTCGCTCAGGGCACGTTTGTGGCCGACTGCCGGATCACGTCCAGCGTCCGGGCCCCATGGCTGACTGAGTGGATGAACGCAACGCGGGCGGCGAAGGCGGCGGTGGCGGGGTAGAGTCCGTCGGGACGCCGCGCGGCGGGCACCCGTTTTTGTCAGTCATCCCGCATAGGATTCCAACCATGAGGATTGCCGTTGCAGGGGGAACCGGGACAGTAGGACGCTACGTGGTGGCCATCGCCAGGGAGCGCGGGCACAACGTGGTCAGCCTGAGCCGCGCGGATGGGGTGGATCTCATCACCGGGCGCGGCCTCGACCAGGCACTCGAGGGCGCCGACACCGTCATCGACGTCTCCGGCGTCCAGGTCCTGTCCACCAAGAGGGCCGTGGATTTCTTCACCAACGCCACCCAGAACCTGCTGGCGGCTGAGAAGAAGTCCGGCGTAACGCACCACGTGGTGCTGTCCATTGTGGGCATCGATAAAGCCAACTCGGGACTGTACGCCGGAAAGCTGGTGCAGGAGGACGAAGTCAGGCACGGCGGCGTTCCCTGGACCATCCTCCGGTCCACCCAGTTCCACGAGTTCGTGCCGATGTCCATCAAGGCCGCCTCCGTGGGCCCGCTGGTCTTCGTGCCCACCATGGTCACCCAGCCGGTGGCGGCGAAGGAGGTGGCCGCTGCACTGGTGGACGCGGCCGAGGCCGGCCCGAAGGGACGGCTCCCGGACCTCGGCGGCCCACGGACCGAACAGCTCAAGGACCTGGTCTCGGCCCATCTGGCCAAGACGGGGCAGAAGAAACGGATCATTCTGCTCCGCGTCCCGGGCCCCATGGGCACGGCCATGCGCACAGGCGCGCTGATCCCGGCGCCGGGCTCCGCCGTCGGACGCCAGACGTTCCAGGAGTGGCTCGACGCCATCGGTACCGCGTAAAACCGACGCTAAATGGGGCAACTGCCCCATGCCCCTGCCGCGGCCCGCTCCTAATCTCAAGGCATGGAGAAAAGGAGGCGGCCATGACCATCTACCAGCCGCAGTCATCAGCACAGGCAACACCCAAACTTGCCGACCTTCCCGAGGACCCTGCCGAGCACTTCGCCGGCAGCGCCGTCTTCGGGCTGCCCTTCGCCAGCGGCCACTACCTGGCGTTCCGGGATTTCCCGGTGAGCTCCGTCGGCCCCGGCTACCGCTCCGTCTGGCACCGCTCGCCCGGCGGCGAATGGACCCTCTACGCCAACGTCCCGCCGCAATTCAGCTGCGCCCGCTACTTCGGACTGGTGTTCCACCGCACGGTGGAGACCGACGTCGACATCACCTGGAGCGGCCCGTCCAGCGCCGTGATCACGGTCCCGGGCGTCCTCGACTGGGACCTGCAGCTGGGCACCTCCGCGGCCACCACAATGCTGACCGCCATGGCCGCGCGGATGCCCGAAAGGTTGTGGCGCAGCGAGCCCGTCCTCAAGGCCATGGGGGCGTTCGCCGGTCCGCTGCTCGGCGCCGGCCGGATGAAAATGTCCGGCCGCGTGCCCAACGGCCAGACGTTCCAGGCCCAGCCCCGGCAGCTGTGGCTGGTCACCGATTCCAGGGCAACGGTCCTGGGTGAGGGCGCCGGACGGCCCGGCCCGCTCAAGGTCCAGGACCACCTGGCGGACTTCTGGCTTCCGCAGCGTGGACTGTTCGGAGCGCAGGTGGGCGTCAGGTTCCCCTCCACCGCCCATCCCGCCGGGCCAGCCGCCGCCCAGGGACGGACCGGGAGAAGCCAGGCGGCATAGCGGCCGACGGCGCGCGGTCCCTACTGCGGCGGCCGGCGGCTTCCTAGAATGGCAGGTGTGATGCAGTTACCGGCTGCGCCCCGCCGCAGCGAAGTCCTGGCCGCGCTGTCGCTCGCCATCGACCTGGGGCTGGGGCAGCCGATGGAGCACATGCTGCGTGCGTCCCTGCTGGCGCTGCGGATCGCCGAGGCGGCGGGCGTGGACGCCGCGGGCCAGGGCAGGATCTACTACGCCAACCAGCTGGCCTGGATCGGCTGCCACGCGGATTCCTTTGAACTGGCCGCGCTGTTCACGGACGATATCGGCTTCCGCGCCGACTACTACCGCCGCGACCAGCACGGCCTGCCCATGTACGCCGGCATGTTCAGCCACGCCGGCGCCGGCCTCCCGCCACTCCCCCGCCTCGCCCGCTGGACGCGTTTCGCCGCGACAGGCAGCGGAGCGGTACGCACCATGATTGCCTCGCACTGCGTCTCCGCCGGGGTGCTGGCCAGCAGTGTAGGGCTCGACGACGGCGTGGCAGGACTGCTCACCCACACCTTTGAGCGGTGGGACGGCAAAGGTCTGCCGGAGGGAGTGGCGGGGCCGGACATTCCATTAGAGATGCGGATTATGCATTTGGCCGATACCGCCGAGGTGTTCCTGCGGACGGAGGGCGTGGCCGGCGCGGTGGCCATGGTGCGGGCACGCCGCGGCAGCCAGTTCGATCCCGCACTGGCCGGGCTGTTCATCGAGCAGGCCGAGGCCCTCACCGATGGGCTTCTCGACGTCGACTGCTGGCAGGCGGCCCTGGAACTCGCCCCCACCGATGCTCCCTTGTCCGGCAGCCAGCTCGATACGGTGCTGCGCGCCATCGGCGACTTCGCTGACCTCAAATCCCCCTACACCGCGGGACACTCCCGTGCCGTGGCGGCACTGGCGGCCGCGGCAGGCGAGGAACACGGGCTCCCGGCGGGGGACGTCAGGGAGCTCCGCCGCGCGGGCTGGGTGCACGACCTGGGCCGCTTAGGGGTGTCCAACCAGGTGTGGGACAAGAAAGAGCCCCTCTCCGCCCTGGAGCAGGAACGCATCCGTATGCACCCGTATCTGGGCGAACGGATCCTCAGCCGCGTGCCTGGGCTGAAGGGCGAGGCGGCCCTCACCGGCTCACACCACGAGCGGCTGGACGGGTCCGGTTATCCCCGAGGGATTGGCGGAAACGAGCTGGGGGTAAAGCAGCGGATCCTGGCGGCAGCGGACTCCTACCATGCCTCCGTGGAGCCACGCCCGCACCGGCCGGCTCTGACGCCAGCTGATGCGGCCGCCCGGCTGCGGCAGGAAGTTTCGGCCGGGAGGCTCGCCACCGCAGCCGCGGAGGCGGTGCTCGTGGCGGCCGGCCAGCAGCCCCGGCGTTCGCATGCCGCCGCAGGCGGGCTCACCCCGCGGGAAGTCGAAATCCTCGGAATGCTGTGCCGCGGCCTGACGCCGGCCCAGATCGCAGACAGCCTCTTCCTTTCCCGGAAGACCGTCCGCAACCATGTGGAGCACATCTACACCAAGATCGGCGCCACCAACCGGGTGGGGGCTACGTTGTTCGCGATCCGGAATGGGCTGACCGAGTAGCGGGCCGCGCCCAGCTGGGGCAGGCCGCGCTGGTCCGGGACACATCCCTTGTGACTATTGGCTGACAAGCCGCCACAATGACGTGACCTCGGCCGAGCGCGCCTCGAACAATGGATCGTCGCGGTCCGAAGCCTTAGGATGCGTTGGCTTGGTGTCCAGCCGTTCCACCACCGTCAGCCCGGCCGCTTCGATGGCGGCCAGCAGGTCCGCACGCGAGCGCAGGCCCAGGTGCTCGGCGAGGTCGGACAGAACCAACCAGCCCTCACCGCCCGGCTCCAGATGACCGGGGAGCTCTGCCAGGAAGCGGAACAGCATCCTGCTTCCGGGGTCGTAGACGGCGCTGTCCAGGCTGGAATGCGGCGTGGCCGGGATCCAGGGCGGGTTGCATACGATCAGCGGTGCCCGTCCGGGCGGGAACATGTCGGTCAGCACTGCCTCGGCGCGGTCGTCGACTCCGAGGTTACGGAAGTTCTCCGCGGCGCAGGCAATGGCACGCGGTTCATTGTCCGTCGCCACCACGCGGCGGACGCCGCGGCGGGCGAGGACGGCGGCGAGCACTCCGGTGCCCGTTCCGACGTCGAACGCGAGCGTGTCCGCGGGCAGCGCGGCCGCTGCCACGAGATCCACATACTCGCTGCGGGTAGGGAAGAATGTGCCGTAATGCGGGTGGATGCGGTCCTGCAGGGCATCGACGTAGACCCCGGTCCGCCGCCACTCGTGGGCGCCGATGGCCCCCACGAGCTCATGCAGGGACACCACGGAAGACTCTGCAATGTCTCCGTACGCTTCCGCGGCGGCTTCGCCGATGTCCGGTGCGCGGCGCAGCGGCACCACCGGACCCGGATCAAGGGGAATCAGCAGCAGGCCCAGGATGCGTGCCCGGTGCGAGGCGGCCTGCCGGTGCCGGTAGAACCTTTCAGCCGGGGTTCCTGCGGCCTTCTTTCCGGCGCCTATCCGGCGGTCCAGGGCGTTGAGGATCTGCCGCGCGTTGTGGAAGTCTCCGTGCCAGAGCAGCGCGATCCCCTGGGATGCCATGCGGTACGCCTCATCGGCCGTGAGGGCGTCGTCCACCACCTCCACCCGCCCGGGCGCCGGCCTGCCGTTGGCCGACCGCCACCGCGCGGCCATCCCGGTGCCGGCGTCCTCCCAAGTCACGTGCCCGGCCGCCGCGGCTGTGTTCAAAGGGGTGGGGTCAAAGGGCGGGACTTCCGCCGGAGCTGGGGTGCCAGTAGGGATGAAGTTCCATTCCAAGATGTTGGGTGCGATCGGATTCGGGCCGATTACAGCGGGGGTTCGACGACGTCGAAGGGGACGCTGCCAAGAGTCCAGACCGTCCGCCGGCAGCAAACGCGGGATGAGTGAATGGAGGGCGCTGAAGCCCAGAACCTACCGTGTCAGGGTACAGGTAAAACATGCGGTTTCCCTCTGGACAGGAAATAGTCTGTGCACAGATAATCTTTGTATAGACCATCTTCCGGGGAGGACACCATGTGGGAATACGAGCACGGCATCGACACCAACGCCACGCCAGAGGCCATCTGGCGGCTCTGGTCCGACGTCGAGAACTGGGGCGCCTGGAACGGGGAGATCGAGAAGATCGAGATCAACGGCCCCTTCGCTGAAGGCAGCCATATCCTGATGACGCCTCCGGGTGACGATCCGATCCCCTTGGTCATCGCCGAGGCGGTCGAAAACGAACGCTTCGTGGACGAGGCCCGCTTCGGCGGCCTGCTCCTGCGCACCACCCACCGCATCGATCCAGCCGGCGGGGACCGGATCCGGGTGGTGTACCGGATGGAGATCACCGGCGACGGCGCCGACGAGGCCGGGCCGCAGATTGGGCCGGGCATCACCGCGGACTGGCCGGAGACCATGGCCGCGCTGGTCAAGATGGCTGGCGGCTGATGCCGCTCAACCCCGGCGAAAGCCCCGGATTCCTGCTCTGGCACGCCACGCTGCGCTGGCAGCGGGAGATCGCCGCAGCACTCGCGCCGCTCGACCTGACCCACGTCCAGTTCGTGCTGCTCGCCTGCGCCTGGTGGCTCAACAACCAGGGCGAGCACCCGAACCAGCTGGCCCTCGCCCGGCAGGCGGGCACCGACGTCAAGATGGCCTCCCAGGTCCTGCGCGCCCTGGAAGCGAAGGGACTCATCGAGCGGGAAGTCGACCCGGCGGACACCCGGGCCAAACGGCTGCGCGTCACCGACGCCGGAGCCGAGCTGGCTCCCCGGGCCATCGCCGCCGTCGAACTCGCCGACGCAAGGTTCTTCGAGCCGGTGCCCGTGGACGATGCCGTGTCCCTGCTCCAGCGCCTGGCCCGGCCCGGGCCGGGCACACCGCCAACGGCCGGCGGTGACCGCACGGAACCCGAGGCACGGGCTACGTAAGGACGGCGGGCTCCGAATCTGCCGCGAGCAGCCCCAGGAGCGGTCCGGCGTCGTGCACGGATTCCAGGCCCAGCACCAGCCGGCTGATGGCTTTGACGCGGTCGCCGGGCAGCCTGGTGCCGGCCAGCCCCTCGAACTTGCCGATGGTCTCCTGGTCGCTGAGCCGGTTGGTGGCGGCCCCCTTTGCCTTGACCGCCTGCACCCCGAACGAGTCCGTATCCGTCTGCACGGTGAGGAAGGGTTCGGCCGATCCGCCGTGCTGCTCCGGGTCCACTTCCACATGGATTCGGCCCATCAGCTCCCTCAGCCGGGGATCGTTGCGGCCCTGTTCCGCCACCTGGTCCAGTCCCACGGTGCCGTGCATGAGCGCGGCGGCGAGGGCGAACTGCATGCTCAGCTGGGTCGAGACGAGGGAACGGACATCGGCGGTGCCGCACATGTCCGCGATGAGGGCGCTGGTCCGCACCGTGATTTTCTGCGTTGCCTCCGCGGTGATCCCCCGGTCACGGAGCGACAGGATCGCGTCAATGGCGGAGTGGGTGCTCCGGCAGGTGGCGTACGGCTTGATGGACGCGCGCTGGACCTGCCAGTCCTCCCCCAGGGTGTCAAAGAGCCGTGACTCCTGGACATCGCCCGGCTGGCCGTAGAGCTTGAGGAAGCTGCCCCACGGAGCGGAGAACAGATCCCGCGGCCCCGTGAATCCGGCCTTGGCCAGCAGCGCACTGTTCAGACCGGCTTCGGCCGCGCGCCCCACATGCATGCGCTTGGACATGGCCCCGTCCCCGATGAACGCCCAGGTTCCGCCGGTGAAGGAGCCGGCCAGGCCGATGGCGGACACCAGTTGCGGCGCATCAAGCCCCAGGACCACGCCCGCCGCCACCGCGGCAGCGAACGTGCCGGTCACCCCCGTGGAGTGCCAGCCCTGGTTGTTCACCGGGTCGTAGCCGCCCAGGGCGTCCTGCACCCTGCGGCCCACCTCGTACCCGCTGACGACGGCGTGAAGGAGCCTTCCGCCGTCAACTCCCGTGCCGTCGTCGTCCGCTCCCCCCGCGGAACCGCCGGCCCGGACGGCCAGGGCGGCGAGCGCAGCCGGAACCACCACGGCTCCGGAGTGGTCGCACCCGCCGGAATCGTCCAGCTCAAAGGCGTGGCACGCCACGCCGTTGACGAAGGCGGCCGCCAGCGGCGGCAGCCCGGCGGGCGTGCCCCACACCGGCGAGCCCGTTCCGGGCGAGGGGGTTCCGTGCGCTGCGGCGAGCGCCGACCTGCTGAGGTGGACTTCCCGCGACGCCGCCCCGGCAATGCCTGCGCCCAGGGTGTCCAGCAGGTGGAGTTTTGCCCGCTGCAGGACCTCGGGAGGGATGTCCGCCGGACGCAATGCCGTGAGAAAGTCCGCTATGCGTTCCGATGCTGTCAGCTCTGGGCTCATGCCGGGGTGCCTTCATGGGTGAGGGAATGGAAGATTTCTGCCGGGTGGGAAGGGCTGTTGGGCGCGGCGGTTTCCCGCCACCACCGGGCCACGTCCCCGCCGGTGGCATGCCAGACGTCGCCGTACGAGTGGACGTGGTCCAGGAACTCCCTGAGCATCCCGATCCGCCCGGGAGTGGCGATGATCTCCGGATGCAGGGTCAGGACGAAGCAGAGTCCTTCGGCGCGGTAGGCCTCGAATTCCAGGATCCAGTTGCGGAGCACCTCCCGGCTGGACGCGATCCGCGGGCTGCCCTTGGGGATAGGCGGGTCAAGGTTGAAGACGAAATAGGGGAAGTCGTCCAGTTCATGGTGCCGTGGCACCTCCACCAGTCCTGCAGCGCGGCCGGCATGGAAATGGGGCAGGTCATCGCCGTGCCACGAGGAGGACCAGGTGAACCCCAGGTCCAGCAGCTCACCGGGCAGGCCGTGCCCCATGGATCCGCGGCCCGCCCGGAAGCCCTGCGGCCGCACGCCAAGGAGCGCCTCGAAAGCGTCCTGGCCCCGGCCGATGCTGTCCAGTTGTTCCGGCAGCGGCTGCAGCCCCATGTCCTCCAGCGCCCAGCCCATGTTGGCAAGTTCGTGCCCGGCCGCCGCCACGGCTTCAACCTGGCGCGGGTAGGTGCCGAGGTTGGCCCCGGGAATGAACCAGCTCGCAGTGGTGCCCGTGCGCCCGAGTTCCGCCAGGAGCCGGTCCACGCCGCGGGTGGCGCCGTACTGGCCAACGGACAGGCTTTTGGCGCGGTCGACGGCGTCCGGCGCCGCCGCGAGCACCGACAGTTCCGCTTCAAATCCCACGGTAACCACGAAGGCGCACCGGTTCGCCCCGGGCCAGCGCCCCGCCGGCGGTTCCTGCGTGAACGTCATGCTGCCTGCTCCGTTCCGTGCTGTTGCTGCCACCAGGTGGCGATCTCCGCGCACGTGCCGAACCACACGCCGTCGGCCTCCTTCATGTGCTGGATCCAGCGGTCCAGGAGCGCTGCCCGGCCGGGCTTCCCCACCACCTTCGGATGGAAGATGGTGGAAAGGCACAGCCCCTCGGCGTGGTACCCGTCAAACTCCCTGGTCCAGTTGTCCAAGGTGGGCTCGTAGCCGGCGATCCGGTCCCCGCCGGAGGGCCAGTCCGGGTTGGTGGTGTACGCCAGGGAGGCGTAATCGTCCATGTCTGACCTGGCCGGGATCTCGATAAGCTTCCCCCCGGCATGGAGGTAGGGCCGGTCGTCGCCCCGCATGGAGCTGGAGTAAAGGAAGCCCATCTCCGCGAGCAGGGCGGGGGTCTCGGGACGCCAGTCACCGGACGGGGTGCGGAAACCGACGGCCGTAGTGCCCAGGACGTCCTGGAAGATCCGCTGGCTGGTCTCGATCACCTGCCGCTGTTCACCCGTGCTGAGGTTCCAGTACTTTTCGTGCTTATAGCCGTGGTGTGCTACTTCGTGGCCGTGCTCCACGATCCGCCGGCACTGTTCGGGCCAGGTTTCCACCACCCAGGCGGGAGTAAAAAAAGTTGCCGGGACCTGGTGGGCGTCCAGGAGCCGGAGGATCCGGTCCAGGGCCCGCCACGGTCCGTAGGCACCTTGGCTGAAATACTCCGGCCGGGTCCAGATGGTGCCTTTCAACATGGCATCGCCGGTGGGACCGTCAAGATCGAAGGCCAGGGCGACGGCGCTGCGCTTGCCTTCCGGCCACCGCAGCGCCGCCCCCGCCTCCAGGGACTGCTGGTTCACTTAACCCCGTTGATCTCGGGCTTCATGGCACCGTAGCCGATGCCCCACTTGTCCAGGATCTTCTGGTAGTCACCGCTGTCCGTGACCTTGGTCAGGGCATCCTTGACCGCGTTGGCCAGCTGGGTGTTGTCCTTCTGCATCAGGATGCCGAAGGGCTTGGCCGGCAGCGGATCGAGCACGGCCGCGTACTTTCCGGGATCGGTCTTGTCGAAGTAGGCGAGGTTCTCGGCACCCTGGGCGGCCAGGTCCACGCGGCCCTGGTCGATCTGCAGCCGCGCGGCCGCGCCGGAGTCCGTGGGCAGGATGCTCAGTTCCGGGAGGCCCTTGTCCGTGCAGATGGTCTTGCTTAGGGTTTTCACCTGTTCGAAGTAATCGGTCTTGCCGCTTACCGCGAGGGTCTTGCCGCAGAGATCGCTCTCCTGCTTGAACTCACCGGCCCGGGTGCCCGAAGTGTAGAGGCGGCCCTGGGACTTGAAGTAGTCAACGAAGTCGGCCGTCTTCTGCCGTTCCACGGTGTCCGAGATGCCGGACATGACCAGGTCCACGCGGCCGGTCTGGACGGAGTTGATCAGCTGGTCAAAGGGCGATTCCACCACTTCGACCTGAACCCCGAGCGCCTCGCCCAGCTTTTGCTGCAGCTCGATGTCCACGCCTGCCAGCTTCTTGTCGGAGTCGCGGAATTCCATGGGCGGGAAGTCCGGGGAGAGGCCGATCCTGATCTTCCCGGCGTCCTTGATGGCCTGGGGCAGGCCGGTGCTGCCGGCGCTGGTGTCCGCGGTGGTTTCGGCGCCGCCGACACAGCCGGTGAGGCCGAACGCGGCAACTGCGGTGATGGCCGCAATGCGGGCGGCCGTGGTGAACTTCTTCATGGATGGCTCCAAAGGGGTTGGGGTGATGTTTAGAAGACGCGGGAAAGGAAGGCTTTGGTCCGCTCGTGCTGCGGGTTGCCCAGGACCTCGGCCGGAGGACCGATTTCGACGATTTCGCCGCCGTGCATGAACGCCACACGGTCGGCCACTTCCTTGGCGAAGCCAATCTCGTGGGTCACCACGATCATGGTGAGGCCGGATTTTGCCAGGTCCTTCATGACGTCCAGCACTTCGCCCACCAGTTCGGGGTCCAGTGCCGACGTCGGTTCGTCAAAGAGGATCAGCTCGGGTTTCATGGCCAGGGCCCTGGCGATCGCCACGCGCTGCTGCTGGCCGCCGGAGAGCTGCCGCGGGTAGGACCCTTCGCGTCCTTCCAGGCCCACCCGGGCCAGCAGTTCGGAGGCGTGCCGTTTGGCCTCGGCCGGTTTGACCTTGTTGACGAGTACCGGGCCTTCGATGATGTTTTCCAGCACGGTCATGTGTGGGAAGAGGTTGAACCGCTGGAACACCATGCCGATGGACCGGCGCTGGCGGGCGGCTTCCTTGTCGGAGAGCTCAAAGAGGCGGTTGCCGTCCTGGCGGTAACCCACCACCTTGTCCCCCACCCAGATCCGCCCGTTGGAGAGCGTTTCCAGGTGGTTGATGCACCGCAGGAAGGTGCTCTTTCCGGACCCTGAAGCACCGAGCAGGCAGACCACCTCGCCGCTGTTGACCTCGAGGTTGATGCCCTTGAGGACCTCGTTGAGGCCAAAACTCTTGTGGACGTTTTCGGCGCGGACCAGAACGTTGGTGGTCATGACTGTGCCTTCCTGTTGGTACCGAAAATGCTCGACAGCCGCTGGAGGGGCGTCATGGGCAGCTGGCGGCTTGAGGATCCCTTGGCGAAGAACCGTTCCAGGTAGAACTGCCCGATGCTCAGGATGGACACGGCGCCCAGGTACCAGACGGCGCAGACGATCAGGAGCTCCATGATCCGGTTGTTGACGTAGTAGATGTGCTGGGCCTCGGAAAGGATCTCGCTCACGCCGATCGCGGAAGCCAGCGATGTGGTCTTCAGCATCCCGATGACCTCGTTGCCCACGGGCGGGATGATGACCCGCATGGCCTGCGGCAGGACGATCCGCCGCATGGCCTGCAGCCGGGTCATCCCGACAGCCTGCGCGGCCTCCGTTTGCCCCTCATCAACGGAGAGGATGCCGCCGCGGACCACCTCGGAGGTGTAGGCGCCCTGGTTCAGCCCCAGGCCGATGGAGGCGGCGACGAAGGGGGTCAGGATGTCGATCATGCGGCCCGAGTAGAGCCCCGGGATGCCGATCACCGGGAAAATGAGGGCCAGGTTGAACCACATCAACAACTGCAGGTACACCGGGGTGCCGCGGAAGACCCAGATGTAGAGCCACGCAACGCCCGAGACCACCGGGTTCTTCGACAGGCGCATTACGGCGGTGACCACGCCAAGAACCAGTCCGATCGCCATGGCGACGGCGGTGAGGATTAGGGCTACTCCGATTCCCTGGATCAGGACGGGAACGGCCAGGTATTCCTGCACGGTGGGCCAGTTGATCTTGGCCCGTGAGAAGGAGACGGCCAGCCAGACCAGGAGCAGCACCACGGCCGCAGCACCAATCCACCTCCCGATATGCCGGCGCGGGACGATTTTCAGATCTGCCGCTGCAGTGCCTGTGATGCTGGGCGCTGGTTGAGTCTTCATGGCGTTTTCCTGATCGTGGAGGGTTTCAAGGTCGCCGCGGGGACCGGCGTTGGTGGGCGCCACGGGTCAGCCCGCTGCGCCGGACGGGACGCGAAGCCCCTGGTAGTCGGCCGCCCAGCTCCGTGCCTGGTCAAGCTTCGCCCGGAGACGCGTCAGTTGTTCGGCGACTCGTTCCGGGGCGGTACCGCCAAACCCGGAGTGGGCCGCGAGGGCAGCTTCAAGGGTGAGGACCTCCCTGATATCCGGCGTCAGCCGCGAATCCACGGCAGCGAGCTGTTCATCAGTGAGGTCGTCGTAGTCCAGGCCGTGTGACTCGCAGAACCGCACCAGCGCTCCGGAAATCTCGTGCGCCTCGCTGAACGGAATTCCCTGCCGCGCCAGCCAGTCGGCAACCTCGGTGGCCAGGGTGTAGCCGGCGGTTGCCTGCCGGCGGACCTCCTCGACGTTGACCGAGAACGTCCGTACCAGGCCGGACAGGGCGGGCAGGGCGACCTCGATGGTCTCGACCGCGTCGATGACCGCGTTCTTGTCCTCGGCAAGGTCCCGGTTGTAGGCGAGCGGCAGCGACTTGACCGAAGCCATCAGCCCCATGAGGTCCCCCAGGACCCGGCCGGCCTTCCCCCTGGCGAGTTCGGCGATGTCCGGATTCTTCTTCTGCGGCATGATCGAGCTGCCTGTGCAGTAGGCATCGTCCATGGTGATCCAACGGAACTGCTGGGACGCCCAGGAGATGATCTCCTCGCAGAGCCGGGAGATATCGATGAGCGTCAGGGAGCAGACGAACAGGAACTCGATGGCGGCATCGCGGCTTCCCACGGCATCGATCGAGTTTTCCGCGCTCGAATCGTAGCCCTGGTCCAGGGCTGCGAGTTCCGGAGACAGGGCGAAGGTGGATCCGGCCAGCGCTGCCGCGCCAAGGGGCGAGACGGCTGCCCTGCGGTCCCAGTCCCGGAACCGGTCCAGGTCCCGGACCAGGGGTTGGGCGTGGGCCAGCAGCTGGTGCGCGAACACAACGGGCTGCGCCGACTGCAGGTGGGTGAATCCCGGGACCGGAGTGTGGAGGTGCCGGTCTGCTTGGGAGCCCAGCGCCTCGGCCAGTTCCACCAGGAGGTCGGCGATCAGCCGGACCTTGTCCCGCATGTAGAGCCGGAGGTCGTTGGCGGCCTGGTCATTGCGGGAGCGGCCGGCGCGGATCTTTCCGCCCACCGGACCCATGCGTTCGATCAGCAGCCGCTCCAGGAAGGTGTGGACGTCCTCGTCCGCTTCCTGCGGGTGGACCAGGTCCGCTTCAATGTCCCTGGCCAGGAGATCGATCGTGTCGAGGAACAGCGCGAGTTCGGCGTCATCGATGAGGCCCGACCGGTTGAGTTCGCGCACGTGGGCCCGGGAACCATGCAGGTCGTAGGGGGCCATCCGGAAGTAGCGCGGATCGGACCGTGAGAAGCGGGAGAGTTCGGGACTGGAGGCACCAGCAAACCGGCCGCCCCACAGCTTTGTCTGTTCTTGCATATGCGTCTAGCTCCTTGGGAAGACTGCCCGGGAAGTGATCCGTATCACTTCGTGCAACGAAAGTATTTCTGGGGTAAACCCTAACTGTCAATGATTTCCGCTTTGTTTCGCACCTATTAATTTGATGACGCCGATTTCGTGACACCGGTTTCAGAAGATAAATCATTGTGGCTGAGACACCGGTATCCTGACTACTCCTCCGCTCCAGGTGACCGGAGAACCTGGTGTTTGTTACGGGCCAGGAAGGCGCGACGAAGCGCCCGGGCACGCTGAAAGTAAGAGGACGCCACGCGGTGCAGGAGCCCTCGGAGGAGCTGCCCTGCCGTTACGCGCCTGCGGGAATTTTCGCCACGGAGCCACGCTCCGTGAACGTGGCCGGCAGCAGATGGTCCCTCTGGTCCGGACCCGAGTGCTCGATCCGGCCAACCAGGACCTCCGCCGCCTTCAGCCCCAACTCATAAGCGGGCAAGGCAACGGCCGTCACCTCGGGGCTGCTGACGGTCATCCACTCGGCGTCGTCCAGGCAGACCAGGGAGATGTCCCGGGGAACCTCCATGCCTGCCTCCCGGAAGGCTTGGAACGCCGGCAGCGCCAGGCGGCTGTAGGAGGCAATGACGGCGCTGGGCCGGTCAGGGCGGCGGAGGAGGGAGGCAACAATTTCGTGGGCCCGCTCCGGGGACATGGCGTCGGAGATGAACTCGTACCGGATCCCCGCTGCCCGGGCGGCCGTGCGGACGGCGCGCACCCTGTCCGCGATGGTGGAAATGGGCAGCGGATGCCCGGATTCCAGCTCCTCCGGCGTCTTTGTGGTGGCCGAAAGGAACACGATGTTCGTGTGGCCGCGGCCGATGAGGTACTCGATGACAGCGGTGGCGTCGGCATAGCAGTCAGTCCCCACCCAGTCGGCTTCCACATTGTCCGGGCGCCGGTCGAAGAGGACCAGCGGCCGGCCCATCCGCACCACGTCCAGCAAATGCGCGGAATCGCTTCGGCTCGTGGAGGCTACGATCAACCCATCCACCCGCTTGTCCAGGAACACCTGGACGGCCGCCCGTTCCGCGTCCAGATTCTCGTCCGTATTTGCCAGGATGACGTCGAACCCGGCTGCCTTCGCGGCATCGGTCATGCCCCGGACGGCTTTGGCGAAGTGGGGATTCTCGATGTCACTGATGACCACCCCGATGGTGTGCGAGCGTCCGGAGCTCACGCTCCGGGCCAGGGCGTTCCCCCGGTAACCCAACGCTTCGGCAGCAGCCGCCACCATCGACTGCAGCTCATGGCTTACCGAGCCGTAGCCGCCGAGCGCCCTGGCCGCGGTGGACCGGGAGACGCCGGCCATGCGCGCGACATCCAGCAAGGTAGCGCTGCCATACCGTCGAGATTCCATTCAAGAAATTTACCCCAGAATTTTCGGCCGGATGGAAAATGGGCCTATTGACACCGGTTTCATTGATATGTTTCGCAGCAGTTGTCAGCTCTTCTCCGGGAAGCGCTGGCCTCCCGCCGTGGCCCAGCTCCGGCCGCCCACGCTCCGGCCGGCCGAGGACCGGCACGCACGGGGTGATCTCAAGATTCGCGCAATTAATCCCCGTCATGGATAAATCCCCTTCCCCGCCGCAGCACAGGTCCCTATGGTGTTCAGACAAGCTCGCCCAAGGGGGTCCCTCTTGAAATTCACGGATGAATCTTCAGGCACAAGCTGCAACGCATCGGATGCGGCAGAGCACGCAGGCATAGCCAAACCAGCGGTGTCCAAGGAGCAGCGAACGGCGGCACCGGCCGCCCACCGGCGGCCTGTCCCTGCTCCCCCACGCACCAAGCTCACACCCATCCAGGGCCAGCCTTCCAGGGCACGGAACCGGGAGCATGAGGTACGGCGCCTGATCCACGATCTGGCCGCCCTCGCGTCAAGGCAGTGCCCGCAGTAGTTACCAGCCCGGCACCCCGGGCTGGGAGCCGGGCTTAGTCCAGCGCCCAGGCCGCGGCGGCGTCGGCCCCGCCGGTTTTCCTGCGCCGCCTGAGCACGAGCACAAGGAGCGCAGCACTGGCGAGGAGCCCAACACCCGCCACAGCGGCAACTGCCGCAACGGGCACGTTGAAGGACGCCTTGGCAACAACCGCACCGTCTGACGCGCCGCCGTCGGCCGCTGCTTCCGCTGGCTCGTCCCCACCCGTGGCGGGGGCCGCAACAGCGCCGGCCTGTCCGGCGTCGAGCACTGTCAGCGATCTGCTCCGCCTGTTGACCACCACCACGGACCCGTCAGCCCGCTGGGCCATGCGGCCCGGATCATCGCCGGCGGCAACCGTCTGCGCGGCGGCAGCACCGGCCGCGATGACGGACACATTATCGTCCATGCTGTTGGTCACGTACACGGTCCCGTCCGCGGCGGCCAGGACCTCCTGCGGCGCCTGGCCTACGGGGATCCGCCGCGCCACCGTGGTCCCGCCCGGTTCGATCACCGCCACATCGGCGGTCATGATGTTGGCAACGTAGACGGTCCCGTCCGGCGCGACGGCAATCCCGTGCGGGTGGGCCCCGGCTTGCACGTCGATGGTGTGCGACGGCCACGGCGCACCGGCCGGAATCACGGTCACGGTGCCTGCGGCTTCGTTAACGGCGTAGGCTGTCCCGTCCTTGGCCACCGCCAGCCTCACCGGATGCGGGCCGGCCTGGATGGTCCGCTGGACCCACGCGTCGCCCGGCTTGACGACTGACACCGAGTGCTCGTCCGGATTCACCACGTACAGCGATCCCTCCGGGCCCACGGTCAGCCAGTGGGTCCCGGAAGACACCTTTCATCACCAGGAAAACCTCGCCGGCGCCCGGGGCAACAACGCCGATCTGGGACTGGGCGCCCTCGCTTTGGGACACGTACAGGGTCCCGTCGGCGGTCACCGCCAGCGAGGTAGGGCCGCGCCCGGTCTTGATGGTGCGGGACGGTGCGGTCTCCCCGGGCGCGTAGGCGTTGACAACCCCGGCATAGGCGTCGTCGCTGACGTACAGGGTGCCGTCCGGTCCGGTGGCAATGCCCAGGGGCTGGCCGACGGCGTCAAGCGACTTGGCGTCGGCGGCAGCGGCAGGCGGGGGCCACGACGGCGGAGGCCAGGACCAGCGCGGCGCCGGCCAGCAGTGCCATCCCGGCAGAAGAGACCGCGCCGGCGGCACGGCGAAGCGGCTGATGGATCACGATATTCCCCCAAATTCCTGCCGACCCCCGCGGCAGTCCTCCGATCCTACCTACGCGGCGCAGCAGACCCAGTGGCGGGCCGCACCCCCATCAGGAAGCCTTGCCGCCCGGACCGGCCGGGGCACGGCATCAAGCGGCACCAGGCCGCTCCTGGCGCCCGGGTGGGGCCCGTCGTCGTACCCTCCGCCGCCGGCCCTAAACTGAAGTCCGAACCCTGCCGCCGACTTTCCCATGACAGGACCGCGCCCATGACCCTCGTCCTCCACAACGTCCGCCCCTGGGGCGGGGACGCCGCCGACGTGACGCTCGACGGCGGGGTGATCACCGCCGTCGGCCCCGTTGCCGTGGAAGGGGCTGCTCCAGGGGACCCGGGCTCCAAGCCCGCCGCCACCGTGGACGGGCGCGGCCGGATCCTGCTGCCGTCTTTCTCCGACGTCCACGTCCACCTCGACTCCACCCGGCTGGGGCTGCCGTTCCGCCCGCACACCGGAACGCCCGGGGTGTGGAACATGATGCTCAACGACCGGAACAACTGGCGCGACGCCGAAGCGTCCATCACCGAGCGGGCCACGCACACCCTGGGCGCGATGATCGGGCGCGGCACCACCCGGGTGCGCAGCTACGCGCAGGTGGACGCCGACGCCGGGCTGGAACGCTTTGAGGCGGTCCTCGCCGCCCGGGAAACGCACCGCAGCCGGGCGGACGTCGCGGTGATCTCGTTCCCGCAGGCCGGGCTGCTTCGGGAGCCGGGAAGCGCCGAGGTACTGGAGGAGGCGCTGAAGCTCGGCGCGGACGTGGTGGGCGGGATCGACCCCTGCGCACTGGACCGCGACCCGGTCCGGCACCTGGACATCGTCTTTGGCCTGGCCGAAAAGTACGGCAAACCCGTGGACATCCACCTGCACGAGCCGGGCCAGCTGGGCCTGTTCAGTACCCAGCTGATCCTGGAACGCACCAAGGCGCTGGGCATGCAGGGGCTGGTGACCATCTCGCATGCCTTCTGCCTCGGTGAGCTGCCGGACGCCCAACTCGACGAGCTCCTGGCGGACATGGCCGAGCTGGACGTCTCCGTGGCAACGGTTGCGCCCGCGTCCCCGCTGCCGCTGGAACGGCTCACCGCCGCCGGCATCCGGGTGGGCCTGGGCGAGGATGGCCAGCGCGACTACTGGTCCCCCTACGGCAACGCGGACATGCTGGACCGGACCTGGCAGCTGGCGTTCACCAACAAGTTCCGGGCGGACGGGCTGATCGAGCACTGTGCGGCCGTGGCCACCATCGGCGGGGCAAGCATCATCGACCCCGCGGCACAGCGGCTTGGTTCCGTGGCGGACCGGCCCGGCCTGGCAGTGGGCGACCCCGCGGAACTGGTGCTGCTGGAGGGCGACACCGTCACCGCCGCCGTGATGGACAAGCTCCCCGGCCGCACGGTGATCCACCGCGGCACCGTGGTGGCGGACGGGCTGCAGCTGGCCTGAGCTACTCCCCCATGCCAGGATGCACCGGAACGTAGTCCACGGTGTTGCCGGAGTTGGTCCGGCCGGCAGGGGCACGGTTGAACCCCCGCGCGTCGAGCCCGTTCTTGGCCCGGAATTCCGCGAGCGCAGCATCGTAGGCGTTGTTGAGGGTCCGGCCGGAGAATTCACCGGTGCTGCCATCGGCGAAAGCGATCCGGATGCGGATACCGGCCGGGTAGTGCCGGCTCATCCGGATAAAGCCTTCGGCGTCCTGGTGCAAGGTAATCAAGGGGGCTGCTTTCGCTCGTGGGATCAGCCTCAAGTCTGCCACCCCTCCGCGACGCCCGACGGCGGCACCCCGGGTTCCGCGGGCGGCGACGGTCCGGCGCATACTGGAAGAGCCGCCCCACCACGCGCGCATCCCCTCCGGACCCGGACCCCGAAAGGCACCCGCATGCCCGCCAGCACCTCCCCCGCCAATCCGGCCAAGCTGCACCTGGTGCTCATGCTGGTCCTGACGTTCTCCACCGGGGTGCTCGACGCCGTCGGCTACCTGGGCCTGGACCGCGTGTTTACGGCGAACATGACCGGCAACGTGGTGATCCTGGGCATGGCCCTGCTGGGCGCGGACAACCTCCCCATCCTGGGCCCCATCGGTGCCCTGGCCGGGTTCATGACCGGCGCCCTCATCGCGGGACGGGCACTGCGGCCTACCAAGTCCGGCTGGAACCACCGCACCACCGTCCTGCTGGCGGGCGTCAGCACCGTCATGGCGGCCGTGGCCATCCTCCTGCTCAGCGGCGCGAACCCCAGGAGCAGCGAAACCGCCACCGTAGCCATCACCGGCACCCTGGCCGTTGCCATGGGCGTGCAGGCCGCCACCGCCCGGCACCTGAACGTCAAGGACGTCCCCACCGTGGTGGTCACCTCCACCATCACCGGCCTGGCGGCCGATTCCCACCTTGGCGCCCGCACGCACCCCTTCTGGGGCCGGCGCCTTGCCGCAGTGGGCCTGATCATGGCAGGAGCCGCGGTCGGCGCGGGCTGCGTGCATCTCCACCTGGGCCTCGGGGTCCTGCTGACAGCGCTGCTCACGCTCGGCGTGGCACTGTTCGGACGGACCACCGTCCCCAAACACGGGCACGAAGTGGCCACGCCGGCAGCCACCCGGGTCCCGCCGTCGTGAGCCGTGGCCCAACGAACCCCGCCTGACCTACCGCCGGTCTGGGGCGGGGGCAGCGACGGCCGGAGCCACGGCGCCGCCCTGGTCCCACCAATCCAGCACCCTCATTGCGGTGAATGTCAGCCACTTGGACGGCTGGCCCGGTGGAACGTCCGTTTCGAACCAGACCCGGCCGGGGTGGCGCCGCTCCTGGACCCACGTGCCGTCAGCTTGCCGGGCGGACCTGACCAACGAAACGGCCTCCGCCAGCCGCGGATCGGGCGCCGCGGCGTCGTGCAACGCGGCGGCGCGGAAGTAGTCCAGCGCATTCAACGCACTGTAAAACCAGCGAAACGGATAGACGAACCGCGACGCCCAGGTCGCCACAGGCTCGCCCGTGGTTTTCCGGTACAGCAACCGCCGCTCCAGGAGATACTCCTGGCCACGGTTCCTGGCGGCCCGGAGCTCCCTTGACCCGCCAATGGCTGCCTCGTAGGACAACAGGCCTTTGAGGGAATTGATTGTTGAATGGAACGAGGACCGCGTTGACCCTTCCACCCACTCGCAGTTCCAGCCGCCGTCGTCCTGCTGATGCTCCAGGAACCACTCGGCAAGCCCGGCCACGTCCGCACCCAGCCACGCGCCGTTGGCCAGGGTGAATGCGTTGATGCAGCAATCCACTTCGCCGTCCCAGTACGGCAGGTTCTCGTATTCCCACCGGCTGTTGGCGGCAAGCTTTTCGGCGGTACCGCGGAGTGCGTCCGCCTCCAGCCCCCACTCACGCAGCATGTTCAAGGACCAGGTGGTGGCGGTGTACGGCTGACCGGCGTCGGCCGAGGCCTCCAGGCCTTCGAAGTCAAAGTCCGCCGGGAAGTAGGCGCCACCGGCCCACTGCCCGTCCGGGTCTTGCAGCGTCAAGAGCCTGGCCCCGAAACCCTCCGTCCGGACTTTGGCCCGGGTGGCTTCCCAGTTGGACGGCGGGGCGCCTCCCAGGTCCCTTTGCACCTGCCATCGCAGGGCGGGATCGGAGTCGAGCAGCCAGTCCAGCAATTCAGGGTCCACGGCCATAGCGGGGAGACTACCACGGCCCGGGACTGGGCTGTTTGAAGTCCAGCGCCGCGGCCGGGGTGTGGACTATTTGAGGCTCAGCGCCACCACAAGGCCGATAACCACGGCGGCCACAACCCCCAGCGAAATGTAGAGTCCGGCCTTCATCGAGCTCTTCTGCACCGTGGCTCCGGCGTTGGGGAGCGCTTCCTGCCATGCCTTGATGGCGTCCAGGCCCTGGTAGTAGGCGAACATCATGGCGGCTCCGCCGGCCGCGCCCGCCACGGCACCCAGGCCGCCCGCGCCGCTCATGGCGGCTCCGGCGGAACCGGTGCGGCTCAGGCCGGTAGGGTCCGTGCGGCCATCCGCGCCGGCGGCCATCTCCGCGAGTTGCCAGGAGGACGGGCTGGGCGACAAGGACGCGCCCACGCCCACGATGTCGTACTTCCGGCCGTTCGCCGTGACCACCATCGTCCCCATACTCGTGAACCGGACCGCCGCCTGGGCTGCCGGCACGGAAAATACCGGCACCCCGTCAGCGTCATGCATGCTGAACGTTCCCGCGCTGTCCATGGCCACGATGGCAGGTACTGTCCTCGCTCCGTTGATCATGCTCTTGCGCCAGTAGAGCAAGGACTTCATCGGGGCCGCGGAAGCTGAGGGTGTTATCTCCATGACCACAGCTTAGGCGGCACCATCCCCTGCCCGCCCGCAGCCGGCATGGGGAGATCTTCCCTTGCCGGGCCGCCGGCCCGTACATCGGCACCCGGGGCGCGCGCCGTCGTCGTACGTCCTTCCGGGCCGCTATTTAAGTTTTGGCACCAGCACCGGCGTGTTTTTCTTGTACGCCTCGTAGTCCGGCTGGCCGCCCCACTTCTTGTCCGCCTTCTTCTCCAGGGGCGGGACGCCACTGCCCTTGGTGAGCAGCAGGGCCACGAACACCGGGGAGATCAGCGCGGCCCACTGCCAGCCCTGGAGTACGGGCAGCGCGATGATGGCCACCCCCACCCACAGGGTGATTTCGCCGAAGTAGTTCGGGTGGCGGGACTTTGACCACAGGCCGGTATTGATGAAGCGTCCCTTGTTGGCGGGATCTGCCTTGAACCGGTTCTTCTCAATATCCGCCAGGGTTTCCACCGTGATGCCCGCGGCCCACACCAGCAGGCCCACCCAGAAGAACCCGTCCAGGCCAACCTTTTTGTCCGACGTGATGGCCACCCATGCCAGCGCCGCCGTGAGCACCACCCACAGGCCCTGGATGGTCCAGGTGTTCAGGAAGCGGAGGAAGTCCGGCTTGAGCTCATCGAACCGGTCATCCTTGCCGTGCTTGCTGATCCGCAGGAACAGGAAGCTGCCCAGGCGCGCGGCCCACAGCACCACCATGGCCGCCAGGAGCAGGCCGCGTGCATCGACGCCGGGGGAAGCCAGCACCAGGAACACGGTGATGGAGATGTAGGTAAGGGCCCCGGTGAGGTCATAGAACTTCTCGGTCTGCGCCTTGAAGCTGGGGATGAACACCAGCCACTGGATCACGAACGCCGCGGCAACCCCCAGCGCAAACACCGGGAACCCGCCAATCCGGGAACCTCCCTGGCTTCCGGCGAGGGCGATGAGGACCGCCACCACCACGGCGATGACAGTACTGACGAGCGCCTTGCGGCTGCTTCCATTCACGGACAGGCTCCTTTCCCGGGGCCCCAGCGCGATCCTGCGCTGACGATACCCTCTTATCCTGCTAGTCTCTCATGTATTCAAATCTATTTGATCACTAGAGGACAATAACTACAATATGGGAAGGCCAAGGAGGAGGACCCGTGGACGCACCGCAGCACCATCCGGCCACCGCCGCGCTCCAAAACTTGTTCAACCTCGCCAATGAGACAGAGCGCGAGGTGGCCCGCCATCTTGAACTGAACCTCACGGACTACCGGGCACTTAGCGCCCTGCTCCAGTCCGGACCGCTCACCGCCGGCGCCCTCGGGGAAACTTTGGGCGCCACCGCGGCCACCACCACCGCCATTGTCGGCCGGCTCGAAGCCCGCGGCTACGCTGAACGCCTGCGCTCCGCCGAGGACAGGCGGCATGTCCATGTCAGTGCCACCCCCGCCGCTGCCGACAGGATCCGGCACCTGATGCTCCCCCTCATGGATGCCACCAACCGACACATCCACACGCTCCCCGCGGACGAACAGGCAGCCATCGCCGGATTCCTGGACGTCGCCTTGACCCTCATGCAGGACCATCTGCATTCCCTTTCCGAGAAGGACACCCCGTGAGAGAGTTCACCTCGCCGCCCCTGGCCGACCTGTCCACCCACCGGAACGCCACCGATCTTCTAATGCACCGGTACCGCACCTCCCCGGAGCACGTCGCTTTCGAGGTGCGGGCCAACGGTGCCGACATCACCGCCCCCTGGCGCCAGGTGACCACCCGGCAGTTCGATTCTGAGGTCCGGGCCCTTGCCAAGGGCCTGATCGCGGCCGGCCTGCAACCCGGCGAAACCATGGCCATCATGTCCCCCACCCGGTACGAATGGGCGGTGGCCGACATGGCGGCGTGGTTCGCGGCCGCCGTCGTGGTCCCCATCTACGAAACCTCCGCCCAGCCCCAAGTGACCGCCGTGCTGTCCGACGCCGACGTCCGCCTGGCAATTGCCGGCACCACAGCGCACGCCGCGCTGCTGGAGCAAGGGTACGCCCGGACGGGAACTCCAAACTTGGGCATTTGGACCATGGATGCCCGCCCCGGCGCTGACCTTCAGGCGCTGGTGGAACTGGGCACCGACGTTCCGGACGGGGACGTGGAGGAACGGCGCCTGCTGCCGGACCAGGAGTCCGTGGCCACGATCGTCTACACCTCGGGCACCACCGCAGACCCGAAGGGCGCGTTGATCACCCATGGCAACTTTGTGGGCCAGATCCTCAACGTCGGCGCCGCCTACACCAGCGTGGTCCGCGAGGGCGGCAACACCATCATCTTCCTGCCCATGGCGCACGTCCTGGCCCGCGGCCTGCAGCTCATCTGCCTGGCCAACGGCATGCGCATCGCACACCTCGCCGATCCCCGTGAAGTGGTGCCGGCCCTGGGCGCCCTCAAGCCCACGTTCCTGGTGGTGGTGCCCCGCGTCCTGCAGAAGATCCAGGCGTCCGCGGCGGCCGCTGCGGCGCAAAAGCACCTGGGCCGGGTCTGGGCGCTGGCGCAGCGCACCGCGGTGGAATGGGGCAGGTTCGCGGAAGCGCACGACGCCGACCCCGGCGTGCGTGCCCCGCTGGGCCTGCGGGCCCGCCGGGCCGTGTTCGACCGTGTTTTTTACGCGCGTCTCCGCGCGCTGGTGGGCGGACGCCTTGACTACCTGCTGTCCGGCGCCGGCGCACTGGACACAGAATTGTCCCTGTTCTTCCGGGGCCTCGGCCTGCCCGTCATCGAAGGCTACGGACTCACCGAAACCACAGCCCCGCTCACCGGCAATCTTCCCGGCTCCATCCATTCCGGGTCCGTGGGCGTCCCCATGCCCGGCACCACCGTACGGATCTCCGATCAGGGCGAAGTGCTGGCCAGCGGGGTGGGCGTGTTTGCCGGGTACCGCCGCGTTTCCGACAACGACGAAGCGTTCGTGGACGGGTTTTTCCGTACCGGGGACCTGGGCGAACTGGACTCCCACGGCCGGCTCACCCTCAAAGGCCGCATCAAGGACGTGATTGTGACCGCCGGCGGCAAGACCGTCACACCCGCCATCTGGGAAGGCTATGTGGAGGGCGATCCCCTGGTGGCCCACGCCATCATGGTGGGCGAAGGCAAGCCCTACCTTGGCGGCCTGGTGCTGCTGGACCCGGAGTCCGTGACGGCGTGGGCCGAGCGCGAAGGCATTGCAGACCTTAGCGGGCTCAAGATTCCGGATGACGGCGGCGCCGTCCGGATCGAGGACGCCCGGCTGCTCAGCGTGGTGGGCAAGGCGGTCAGTGCCGCAAACGCCCGGCTGGCCCGGTCCGAACAGGTGCGCAAATTTGTCCTGCTGCTGGCGGACCTCAACGAAGCGCACGGCAATGTCACGCCCACGATGAAACTCAAACGCACCGTGTTTGCCGAACGCGCCCGGCATTTCGTGGACCACCTGTACACCGATTCAAGGAGCCAAGCATGAACCCCCGCACCAAGAACTGGCTGACCGCCTACGTTGTCAGTGCCGTGATTTTCGCCGTCCTGGACGTGGCGTGGATCCTGCTGGTGGCCAACCCGCTGTACCAGAACCAGATCGGCGGCCTGCTCGCTCCCAAGGCCAACCTGGCCGGGGCCGTGCTGTTCTATGTCATCTTCGTCGCCGGAATGGTGCACTACGGCGTCCGCCCCAACACCCCCGACGCCTCGGTACGCCAGCGCGTCACGGGAGCAGCCTTGTTCGGGTTCTTCACCTACGCCACGTGGGCGCTGACCGGGTTCGCCGTGCTGAAGGATTTCCCTGCCCTGGTGGCCGTCACGGACATCCTTTGGGGAGCCGCGGCCTGCAGCATCGTCACCTGGGCCACCGCCGCCTTGCTGCGGCGCCGGCTCGCCCGCCCTGCCGCAGCCTGAGTCTTCGTGGCGCCCGCGTCACGGACAGCACGCTTTAGACCCAGGAACGGCGGCGGAACCCCGTAAAGCCGGGACCCGCCGTCGTCCGCCCCTGCTAAAGCCTGCCCTGCGTGACGCGGGACGGCGCGCAGGGCTCACCCGAACAGCGCCGCCACCTGGGTCAGCGTCTGGAACACCCCGTACGCCAGCGGGATCCCCACCAGGATCCAGCCCAGGACCAGCCTGCCGGTGGACCTTTGGACCGGTTCCTGC
The DNA here is from genome assembly GCF_003116525.1 of Pseudarthrobacter sp. AG30. Classification (NCBI taxonomy): domain Bacteria; kingdom Bacillati; phylum Actinomycetota; class Actinomycetes; order Micrococcales; family Micrococcaceae; genus Pseudarthrobacter; species Pseudarthrobacter sp. AG30. The sequence goes on from NZ_QEHL01000017.1 coordinate 357,390, forward strand.
CCGCTGTGGGTATGTGCTGTGGTCATCTCAGGCCTCCATGGCTGGTTCGTGCCGCGCGGGGCGGGGTTCGTGGAATCGGGCGTCGACGGGGGTGACCAGCAGGTTGGCCACGAAGCCCACCACCAGCAGGGCCACCATGGTCAGCAGGGCCGGCTGGTAGGACGCGCCGGTCAACTGGCCCGGTTTCCCCTGCGCGTCCAGGATGCCATTGACGATCAGCGGACCGGCCACCCCGGCCGCTGACCAGGCCGTCAGCAGCCGGCCGTGGATGGCGCCCACCTGGAACGTCCCGAACAGGTCCCGCAGGTACGCCGGGGCAGTGGCGAAACCGCCGCCGTAGAACGAAATGATCAGGAACGCCAGCACCACATAGAGGAACGTGGCCGTGGCACCGGCCAGCGCCAGCACGGTGTACAGGACCGCGCCGACGCCCAGGTACACCATGTAGATCCGCTTGCGGCCGGTGATGTCCGAGGTGGCGGACCAGGCGAACCGCCCTGCCATGTTGCCGATGGACAGCAGCCCCACGAAGCCCGCGGCAACGCCGGCGCTGACCAGGGAGCCGCCGTCGGCCTTCCGGAAGAAGTCCTGGATCATGGGCGCCGCCTGCTCCAGGATGCCGATGCCGGCGGTGACGTTGCAGAACAACGCCACCCATACCAGCCAGAACTGCCGGGTCTTGATGGCGTTCTTGGCGGAGACGTTCTCCGTGGTGACCAGCTTGGCGGCCTTGACCTTGGCGGGGTCGAACCCGGCCGGGCGCCAGCCGTCTGCGGGGACCTTGATGGTGAAGGCGCCGAACAGCATGTAGGCGAGATAGACGACGGCGAGCGTCAGGAAGAGCTTCCCCACGGCATCGCCACTGGCCACCCAGCCCTGCGCACCGGAGTTGGGATCGTAGGCCTTGAGCAGGGCCTGGGACACGGGGCTGGCGATCAGCGCGCCGCCGCCGAAGCCCATGATCGCCATGCCGGTGGCCAGGCCGGGGCGGTCCGGGAACCATTTAATGAGCGTGGACACCGGCGAGATGTAGCCAATGCCAAGCCCGATGCCGCCCACCACGCCGTAACCCAGGTAGACCAGCCAAAGCTGGTGCGTGAAGATGCCCAGGGAGCCGACCAGGAAGCCGCCCACCCAGAACATGGCCGAGGTGAACATCGCCTTCCGCGGACCGTTCCGGTCCACCCACGTGCCCATGACCGCGGCGGAGAGGCCCAGCATCACGATGGCGATGGAGAAGATCACCCCGATCTCGGTCAAGCTGGCGCCGAAATGCTTGACCAGCGCGGTTTTGTACACGCTGGTGGCATAGGCCTGGCCAATACAGAGGTGGACAGCGAGCGCTGCCGGCGGGACAAGCCAGCGGTTGAAGCCCGGCGGGGCGATGGTTCGGTCACGGTCCAGGAAGCCCATGATGATGATTCCCTTGCTCGGTGGAAGACGACGGTGTCCAGCGGCGAAGGGCCCGGCCCGTTGCCTCCGGCAATCATCATGCAAATCATCAGCAAACGTACTGTTGGCGCGCCGACCGGTAGTGAATATACGGCGAGCGGCACCACGGGACGCGCCTCAAGCCGCCGAACGTCCGGTGAACTCTGCATGAACGGACCCCGGTTTGGGCCCGGGCCGTAACCTCGCCGTGATCTACTGGTGAACGCGAAATATACCGACCAGTAACTTACGGTCCGGCGATCGGCCCATCGTGGGGGGCGTGCCCGCTTCGCCGTCCTCCATGACGGACAAGGAATCTGACGTGAATCTTTCCAGACGCCGCTTCTTCGCAGCGGGCACCGCGGCTGCCACCACCCTGGCCGCCGGAAGCACCCTGCGGGCAGCCGCCGCGGCCCCGCCGGCCCTCCCGGCTCCCGGTGACTCCGGCATCGAGCACATCGTCGTGGTAATGATGGAAAACCGCTCCTTCGACCACTTCCTCGGCTGGCTGCCCGGGTCCGACGGCACACAGTCCGGACTGACCTTCCGGGACCGCTACGGCATCCCGCACTCCACCTACCACCTGACCGACTTCCAGGGCTGCGGCCACCCGGATCCTGACCACTCCTACGAGGGCGGCCGGATCCAATACAACAACGGCAAGAACGACGGCTGGCTCCGGGCCGGCGAAAACGACGAGTTCGCCGTGGGCTACTACGGCGCCGAAGACCTGGACTTCTGGCGTCAGGCCGGCCCCGACTGGACTGTCTGCGACCGCTACTTCGCCGCGACGATGGCCGAGACCTACCCCAACCGGTTCTACCAGCACGCCGCCGCCACCGACCGAATCCACAACTCCACCGCCACCAGTACCCTTCCCACGATTTGGGACCGGCTGGCCAGCGCAGGCGTATCCGGTAAGTACTACTACGGCGACATCCCGTTCACCGCACTCTGGGGAGCCAAGTACCAGGGCATTTCCCACCCCTATGCGGAGTTCCTCGCCGACTGCTCCGCCGGGGCGCTGCCGGCGGTGTCCTTCGTGGATCCACGGTTCACCGACGAAGGCTCCGGGACCTCCGGCGATGACCACCCGCACGCCGATATCCGCTCCGGAGAAACGTTCCTGGCCGAGGTCTACAACGCCGTGACGTCAGGGCCGGGCTGGGCCACCACCCTGCTGGTGGTCAACTACGACGAATGGGGCGGCTTCTACGACCATGTGCCCCCGGCCACCGCCCCGGACACCAACCCGGACACCGCCCTGCGGGGCTTCCGGGTGCCGTCCCTGGTGGTCTCGCCCAGGGCGCGGCGCCGGTACGTCGCCCACGATGTCTACGACCACACCTCGGTCCTGAAAGCGATCGAATGGCGCTGGAACCTGGCGCCCCTCACACAGCGTGACCAGGCCGCCCGCAATATTGCAGAGGTCCTGGACTTCGGCACCCCTGCCAACCTGGCCGCCCCGAGATACCTCGTTCCGCCATTCGTGGCCGGCCCCGCCTGCTCCCCGGTGGGTCCGCCGCCGGAAGAGGAATGGTCTGGACTGAAACAGAAAGCACTCGCCGACGGATGGAAACTCCCGTGACAATGAAACTCCGTGCCGCCGCAGCGGCCATCGCCGTGTTCGCCGCCGCCATCGTCGGCGGGGCGGCAACGCCGTCACAGCCGGCCGCCGCAGCCCCCGCTCCCGCCACCGCGCCGGCGGCCTCCAGCTACCTGCCCGGCGCCAACCACGTCTTCGTCATCAACCTCGAAAACAAGGGCTACGACGAAACCTGGGGCCCGGCGTCGGCCGCTCCTTATCTTTCCCAGACCCTGCGCAGCCAAGGCGTCCTGCTGAACCAGTACTACGGCACGGCGCACAACTCCCAGCCCAACTACGTGGCGCAGATTTCCGGCCAGGGACCCAACCCGCAGATGCAGGCCGACTGCCAGACCTACACCCCGTTCGTCGGCAGCGGCACCGCCAGCCCCGGCCAAGCAGTCGGCGACGGCTGCGTGTTCCCGGCCAGCGTTCCCACGGTGGCCGGGCAGCTCAAAGACGCCGGGAAATCCTGGAAGGGGTACATGGAGGACATGGGCACCCCTTGCCGGCACCCGGCATTGGGCGCCGTCGATGACACCCAGAAAGCCAAGGTGGGCGACCAGTACGCCGCCCGCCACAACCCGTTCGTCTACTTCGCCGGGATCACCGGCTCACCGGACTGCGCCACGAACGACGTCGACCTCTCCGCCTTGCAGACGGACCTCGCCTCGGCTGCCACCACGCCCAACCTGTCCATGATCACGCCCAACCTTTGCCACGACGGACACGACTCCCCCTGCGTGGACGGGCAGCCCGGCGGCCTGGCAAGCGCTGACGCCTGGCTCAAGCAATGGGTTCCGGTCATCACCAACTCTCCGGCGTTCAAGCAGGACGGCGTCCTGGTGATCACCTTCGACGAATCCGACGGGCCCCAGTCGGACGCCAGTGCCTGCTGCGGCGAAGGCCCGGGCCCGAACGCGGCCCTGCCAGGCATCACGGGCATGGGCGGCGGACGCGTCGGCGCGCTGGTCCTCTCCCCCTTCACGAAGGGCGGAACCTGGTCCACCACGCCGTACAACCACTACAGCCTGCTCGCCAGCATCGAGGACACCTTTGGGCTGCCGTACCTGGGGTACGCCGGGACGCCCGGGCTCAACCGGTTTGGCCTGGACGTGTACAACGCGGGGGTCTGAGCCTGACCGGGGCTGCATGCCTCCCCTCGAATGGACCCGGCAAACGGACTGCAGTGCAGCGTTTGCCGGGTCCATTGCTGTTCCGCGGCCGATGCGTTATGGCGACGTTAGGAAAGGGTGGCGGCGAGGCGCATAGTTAGGAGATGACAAGCCCTTACACCCGCGGCGACTCCTTCAGCAGCGAGGCTTCCCGGAAGCACATCAGGCAGGCGCTCACGGACTACGGGGCAACGGACATCCTGTTCACCCAGCGAGGGGACCGGAGCGCTGTGGCTTTTAGGGGGACCGGACGGCAATTCCGGATTGTCATGCCATTGCTGCAGTCCGACGGCGCCCTGGCCATTCGTGGCGACATCGCGGACAGCCGGGTCCACGAAGCCAACGCGAAAATCCTCGAACGCGCTAACCGCAAATCATGGCATGCCCTGGCCCTGGCCATTGACGCCAAACTCGGAGCCGTGGCCGCGGGAATCGCCTCCCTCGAATCGGAATTCCTGGCCCACGTGGTGCTCCCCGGAAACCACACCGTGCTGGACGAACTCGCATCCGTAATTGATTCCGCCTACCGTTCCGGCCGGCGTCCGACCTTCGGCGGGCCGGTTCCGCATCCCGGCCCGGAAGAGTCGCTGATGAGCGTAGACTCAAAGTATCTCGGGACATCGTGACAGGACATCCGTTGCCCCGAAAATGAGCCCGATTCCCGGTTGCCTTCCACGGCCGCCGGCGCGCGCCGTACCGAGTAGCCTCGACGCCGGCACAGCAGGGAATCGGTACGACGAGGGGCCGCACCACAACACCGGCCGGAACGGGTTAACACCGTTCACCTCCACTGCAGCCGATCCGGCCCCGGATCCCCTGCCCCAGCCACTCCGCCCCGCGTCCCGGGATCCGGCAGTGCACCCTTCAGAACGCTGGTAGACACCATGACCACCATCCAAGACTCTGTTATACGCGCCGACTCGGCGCTATCGGTCAGCGGAGTCCTCGCATCCGCGTTGCCACCGAACCTGGGCACCGCCCAAGGCCCCACGCGGTACACCGTTCCGGCGGTATTCTCCCGCCGGCCGCAGCCCCGCGAAATCGAGCTGCTGCACGGCGAAGCGACGAAACAACGCCTGGCCGACGCCGGGTACAGCGATGTGGAACTCCGCGTCTCAGACCGCCGCCTCCTGATCACCAACACCAACCTGGTGGACCTCAAAGCAGGCCTGGCCCATCTTGTAGGCGTGATCCTGCGCGACATTTCAGCCCAGGCCGCCCAGGAACGGACCCACCGAACCGACGAACTCGAAGCGTTGGGCCTGGTGGAAGAAGAGCGCCTTGAGTCGCTGCGCAAGGCGGCCGCAGACATCCACTTCGATTAAGCCTTTCCTCCTCGTGTGCCGGCTGCGTAAACCGCGGCCGGCACCGGCGCATCCCGGGCCTGGGGGCGTCCTTGACACCATTACGAAAGGCACACCCCATGACTGACATCAGTATTCGCGACCAGTGGAACCTGCTTCCCGCTCCGGTCACCCAATGGCTGCTGGCGAACCCAGGCTGCATGATTCTGCCACGGACAATTTCCGCCCAGATCAGTGCAGCCGCCGGCGAGGGAGCCAACGGAGATCCCCACGGTGAGACCACGCTGTCCCGGGAGGACGTGGACTTTATCAGGATGAAATCCCATGAGGCCGGGCCGAATCCGGATTACACGTTCTTCGACTCCGTGCAGCCGTAGCTGGTCCCGGGGTACTGCCGCCCGGCGGCGGTACCCCGGCCCGCGCGTCACTCCGACCTAAGACGTCAGAGGGTGGCCAGGGCTCCCTTGGCGCTTTCCACCAGGACATGGGTTCCCGCCTCGACGTAGACCACCTCACCATCAATCTGGCAGGGCACCGTATCGCTGGTGGAGAAGGCATAGCGGCTGACGCTCGGTTGATGCCCCAGCCCCAGGGTGACCGCGCGGAGCGTCATCAGGGCCATCTTCATCAACCCGGCGTGGGGCAGCGTCACCACCTCGAACCGCCCATCGTCCGGGTAATGCGACTCGCTGACGGTGCCGTACTTGGCCATGCGTGAGACGTTGGCCAGGATCAGGCTGTCGAACCGGGCGGTGGCCCCGTCATCTCGGACAAGTTCGAAGGGCTTCAACCTCGAGAGCGTGCGGGCCACGGAGACGAGCTCCAGGACCTTACCCTTGCCGCCCTGTTCAATGCCGATGGCCATCAGCGAGGTCAGCCCGAACCCCACGTAGGAATGCGCGTACAGGACCCGTTCCTGCGTTCCGGTGCGGAGCGTGATCCGCAGCAGGTCAATGCGCCGGCCCACACCGGCTGACACTGCTTCCGCGAAGGTTCGCACCGGCAGGCTTCGGTAGTGGTCGTTGGCATTTCCGGCGGGAATGACGGCGCAGACGGCCTTGCTCCCGGGCACGTCCATCACGCCGTTGACCACCTCGTTGTACCCGCCGTCCCCGCTGACGGAAAGGATGAGCGGCACACCCCGGCGCGCCTCGCCCCGGGCAAGTTCACGGGCGTGGCCGGCAAATTCCGTTGGCAACAGGTGAACGGGCAGCCCCGGCAGGTCGGTGGCCAGTTCCCGCTGCAACGCCTCGATCCGCTGGCCCATTCCAGGCCGGCCGGGATTGAAGATCAGGACGGCACGGTCGAAAGGTGCGGCAGGTGCTCCGTCATCAGCCATGGCGTACGTGTTCTCCGGGTTCCTGGTGCGGGTGGCTCCAGCCTAACCCGCGGCCTTGGTTTCCGACGGCCGGTTCGGATGGCAGAGTGGGACGATGAGTGGACAACCCGCCGGGCAGGCACGCATGGACGCGGACGTGATCATCATTGGTGGCGGGTTGGCCGGGCTGGTGGCCTGCAACGAGCTGGTCCGTGCGGGAAAGCGCGTCGCCATCCTGGACCAGGAGAATCAGGCCAACCTGGGCGGCCAGGCGTTTTGGTCGCTGGGCGGGCTTTTCCTTGTGGACACCCCCATGCAGCGCCGGCTGGGCGTTAAGGATTCCTTCGAGCTGGCGTGGCAGGACTGGCAGGGCTCAGCGCAATGGGACCAGCTTTCCGGACCGCACCCGGACGACGAGTGGGCCGCGCAGTGGGGCCGCGCCTACGTGGAGTTCGCCGCCGGCGACAAGCGCGCCTGGCTGCAGGAGCAGGGCATCCGGTTCACGCCGCTGGTGGGCTGGGCCGAGCGCGGCGATGGCAGGGCCGGCGGCCACGGCAACTCGGTCCCCCGCTTCCACGTCCCGTGGGGCACCGGCACCGGGGTGTCCGAACCGTTCGCGGACAAGGCGCGGGAGGCGGCCGCGGCGGGCAGCGTCACGTTCTTCTTCCGGCACCGGGTGGACGGTTTAACGTACGACGGCGGTACGGTCACCGGGGTGCGTGGCGCAGTGCTGGCACCTGATGCGTCGCCGCGTGGGGTGTCCTCCAACCGGGGTATTGTTGGGGACTTTGAGTTGCGGGCGCAGGCTGTGGTGATCGCTTCCGGCGGGATCGGCGGCAACCATGAGCAGGTGCGGCGCTGGTGGCCGGACCGGCTGGGGACACCGCCGCGCAGGATGGTCACCGGGGTGCCGCAGCATGTGGACGGGCGGATGCTGGACATCGCCGACGGGTCCGGAGTCCGGCTGGTGAACCGGGACCGGATGTGGCATTACACCGAGGGGATCCAGAACTGGAATCCCATCTGGCCGGACCACGCCATCCGGATCCTGCCCGGCCCCTCCTCATTGTGGTTCGATGCTCTGGGCCGGCGGCTCCCCTCCCCCGGCCTGCCCGGTTACGACACGCTGGGCACCCTCCGCTTGCTGCGGACCACCCCGGACATCCAGCAGTACGACCATTCCTGGTTCATCCTCAACCAGCGGATCATCGAAAAGGAGTTCGCCCTTTCCGGCTCCGAACAGAACCCGGACATTACCAACCGGGACCTCAGGCTGCTGCTGAAGACCCGGCTGGGCCGGGGCGCGTCCGGTCCCATCGAGGCGTTCAAGGAGCACGGCGCGGACTTTGTGGTGGCGGACAACCTGCCGGACCTGGTCCGCGGCATGAACGGGCTCACCGCGGAACCGCTGCTGGACGGTGCGCTGCTGCGGCGCCAGATCGGGGAACGCGACGCCGAGATCCGTAATGCCTATTCCAAGGACGCCCAGGTGGCGGGCATCCGCAACAGCCGCCGCTACCTGGGTGACCGGCTCTTCCGGACAGTGAAGCCGCACCGGATCCTGGATCCGAAGGCGGGCCCGCTGATCGCGGTGCGGCTCCACGTCGTCACCCGGAAAACGCTCGGCGGCATCCAGACGAATTTGTCCGGGCAGGCCCTCGGCCAGGAAGGCGCCCCCATTCCCGGGCTGTACGCCGCCGGGGAGGCCGCCGGGTTCGGCGGCGGCGGCGCCCACGGATACAACGCCCTCGAGGGCACCTTCCTGGGCGGCTGCATCTTCACCGGCAGGACGGTGGGGCGTTCCCTGGCCCGGACGTTGTAGCCGCGCATCCTTTCCGGCTTGCTAGGGTCGGCGTATGGCCATCCTCCCCCGTTCCATGGACGACGTGATTTCCGAGCCGCTGCGTGCCCAGTTCGAGTTCTTCCTGGACGAGCACCGGGCTGCGCTCGACGACTGCCTGGACGGCTTGACCGAAGAGCAGGCCCGGCGCCGGCTGGTTCCGTCCCGCACCACGCTGCTGGGCCTGGTGAAGCACGCCACCTTCGTGGAGAAGGTCTGGTTCGACGAAGCCGTCACGGGCCGCGCGCGCAGTGAGATCGGCATCCCGGCCACCCCGGACGAATCGTTCATGCTTGACGACGCCGACACGGTGGCCTCCGTCCGGTCAGCCCACCGGGAGGCGTGCGCCGCCTCCCGGGCGGCCGCGGCCGGGCTGGGCCTGGACGATGTGCTCACCGGCAACCGGCGGGGCCCGCTTCCGCTGCGCTGGGTGTACCTGCATATGCTGCGGGAACTGGCCCAGCACTGCGGCCACGCGGACATCCTGCGCGAGCAGGTGCTGGCGGTCCCGTCACGGCGATGACACCGCGGCGGGACCGCCCCTGGACCTTTCGGCGCTCTGGTCAGGCTGCGCCGGCCGCGGCAGCCACTGGCCCGGCGGACGAGTCTTCCGCCGCGCCCGCGAGCCGCAGCCAGGTGTCCACCACCGTGTCCGGGTTCAGGGAGACGGAGTTGACGCCTTCCTTAACCAGCCATTCGGCGAAGTCCGGGTGGTCGCTGGGGCCCTGTCCGCAGATGCCCACGTACTTGCCGTGCGCCCGGCAGGCCTTGATGGCCATGCTGAGCAGCTTTTTCACTGCCGCGTCCCGCTCGTCGAAACTGTTGGCCACGATGGCCGAGTCACGGTCAAGGCCCAGGGTCAGCTGGGTCATGTCGTTCGAGCCAATGGAAAAGCCGTCGAAGTACTCCAGGAAGTCGTCGGCGAGCAGCGCGTTGGAAGGCAGTTCGCACATCATGATGACCTCAAGGCCGTTTTCGCCGCGGCGCAGGCCGTTCTCGGCGAGCAGGTCGATGACGCCGCGTGCCTCGTCCAGTGTCCGCACGAACGGGATCATCAGCTTGACGTTGGTCAGGCCCATCTCGTTGCGGACGAAGGACAGTGCCTCACATTCAAGGTCGAAGCAGTCCCGGAAGGATGGTTCCAGGTAGCGGGACGCGCCGCGGAACCCAATCATCGGGTTCTCCTCGTGCGGTTCGTACGCCGGGCCGCCAATGAGGTTGGCGTACTCGTTGGACTTGAAGTCGGACATGCGGACAATCACCGGTTCGGGCGCAAAGGCGGCGGCAATGGTGGCCACGCCCTCGGCCAGTCGCTTGATGTAGTAGTCGCGGGGGCTGTCGTACGCGGCAATCCGCCCGCGGATCTCGGCGGCCACCTCCTCCGGCTGGCTGTCCAGGTTCAGGAGCGCCTTGGGGTGGATGCCGATCTGCCGGTTGATGATGAACTCCAGCCGGGCCAGCCCCACGCCGTGGTTGGGCAATTGCGCAAAAGTGAACGCCTGTTCCGGCGTGCCGACGTTCATCATGACCTTCACCGGCGCCTCGGGCAGATCGGTGACCCCGGTCTCCTCGACGCTGAAGTCCAGCAGGCCCTCGTAGATGGTGCCGGTCTCGCCGTCGGCGCAGGAGACGGTCACCTCCTGGCCGTCGGCCAGCGCGTCAGTGGCGTTGCCGGTGCCCACGACGGCGGGAATCCCCAGCTCGCGGGCGATGATGGCCGCGTGGCAGGTGCGTCCGCCGCGGTTGGTGACGATCGCGGAGGCACGCTTCATGATCGGTTCCCAGTCAGGGTCGGTCATGTCCGCCACCAGGACATCGCCGGTCTGGAAAGAGGCCATCTGGTCGATCGCGGTGAGGATCCGGACCTTGCCGGCGCCGATCCGCTGGCCGATGGCGCGGCCCTCCACCAGCACCGGGCCGGTCGCGTTCAGGCGGAACCGGCTCATGCTGCCGGGGGCCCGGCGGGACTGCACGGTTTCCGGGCGGGCCTGCAGGATGTACAGTCCACCGTCGATGCCGTCCTTGCCCCACTCAATGTCCATCGGGCGGCCGTAATGCTTCTCAATGGCGACGGCGTGGCGCGCCAGCTGCTCGACGTCGTCGTCCGTGAGGCTGAAGCGCGAGCGCTGGGACTCCTCCACCGGCACGAAGTCGATGGTGCGGCCGATCTCGTTGTTGGTGGTGTAGGTCATCTGGAGGGCCTTCTCGCCCAGGCCCCGCTTGAGGATGGCCGGCCGGCCGGCTTCCAGGGCGGGCTTGTACACGTAGAACTCATCGGGGTTCACGGCGCCCTGGACCACTGCTTCCCCCAGCCCGTAGGAGGAGGTGACGAACACGGCGTCCTGGAAGCCGGACTCGGTGTCCATGGTGAACATGACGCCGGAAGCGCCGACGTCGGAACGCACCATGCGCTGGATGCCCGCCGAGAGTGCCACCTCGGCGTGCTCGAACTTGTGGTGCACGCGGTAGGCGATGGCGCGGTCGTTGTAGAGCGAGGCAAAGACGTCCTTGATGGCCTGCAGGATGTTCTCGATGCCGCGGACATTAAGGAAGGTCTCCTGCTGCCCGGCGAACGAGGCGTCGGGAAGGTCTTCTGCCGTGGCGCTGGAGCGCACCGCCCAAGAAAGATCCTGCGAGCTGGCGTGCTTGTCCACCAGTTGCTCGTACGCCTCGCGGACCTGCGCCTCGAAATCCGCCAGGAACGGCGTGTCGCGGACCAGGGACCGGATCTCCTGGCCGGCAGCCGCCAGCGCCGTCACGTCATCGGTGTCAAGGCCAACGAGCCGGTCGGCGATCTTCTGGTCCAGGCCGGAATCGGACAGGAACCGGCGATACGCGTCCGCCGTGGTGGCGAATCCGTCCGGGACCTGGACGCCGGCGGACGTCAGGTTCTGCACCATCTCGCCCAGGGAGGCGTTCTTGCCGCCCACCTTGTCCAAGTCCTCAAGCCCGAGTTCGGAGAACCAAAGAACGTCTGTGGTCATGTTTACTGCTCCTTTGCAGAGGTGGCTTAGGCATTGCTGGCCGCCACGGTAGTGCCGGCCGGAAGAAAAACCTTGTCAACAGTGGCAGGTCTGCCGCGCACTTTCCACATGATGTGCGCCACGCCACGTTTGTGAATTGTTGCTAATGCTTGAGATTCATCCGCTGCAGGATGGTGGCCGCCATCTCCTCCACGGACACGGTGGCGGAGTTCAGGTACGGGATCCGGTGGGATACGTACAACTGCTCGGCGCTGCGCAACTCAAAGCCGCACTGACGCAAGGATGCGTAGGGTGAGCTGGGCCGCCGTTCGGTGCGGATCTGGCTCAGGCGCAGCGGGTTGGACGACAGGCCGAAACACTTGGACACGAAGGGCTGCAGCGGCTTCGGCAGGCCGTCCCGCTGGAAGTCCTCGTCAACGAGCGGAAAGTTGGCGGCGAAGATCCCGTGCTGGAGTGCCAAATACATGGTGGTGGGCGTCTTGCCGCACCGGGACGGGGCCACCAGGATCACCTGCGCCTTCTCCAGGGCACGCAGGCTCTGGCCGTCGTCGTGCTCCATCGCGTACTCCACAGCCGCCATCCGGGACTGGTAGCGCGCGGCGTTGCCCAGGCCGTGCGCCCTGCCGGGTTCGCCACTGGCAGGCGCGCCGAGCGCCTGTTCCAGCACGCCCACGTGCGTGCCGATCAGGTCCACGATCACGCCTTTGCAGCCGGCCAGGATCTGCCGGATTTCGCTGCTGACGGCGGTGGAGAAGACCAGCGGCCGGGGCCCGGTGGCGGCAAGGCCGTCGATGGTGCGCACCACCGCCCGTGCCTGCTCGGCCGTGGTGATGAAGGGGATGGTGACACGGTCAAAGTCGGCCACCGGGAACTGGGTCAGCAGCGTATTGCCCAACGTTTCCGCGGTGATGCCCGTACTGTCCGAGAGGAAGTAGACAGGGCGTAGAGCAGCAGTGGTCATGGCACGACTTTAGCGGCCGCTGTGGTGCGGACCCGACGTCTGGACTGGCGCGGGCCCGGCCGACGCGTTGGTTGTACGCAGGCCGGTCCGCCGGTCAGGCCGCTTTCACAGGGGACGGCCCGGCGGCGGACGCTGCCTGGTTCTCGCGGGCCAGGAAGGCGGAGAGTTCACCGATGGTGCTCATCAGCGGGGCGGGGAACACCACCGTGGAGTTCTTGTCGACGGCGATTTCCACCAGGGACTGCAGGTTGCGGAGCTGCAACGCGAGTGGGTGCGCCATCATGGTGTCGGACGCATCGCCGAGCGCTGAAGCGGCGATGGCCTCGCCTTCGGCGGCAATGATCTTCGCTCGCTTCTCGCGTTCGGCTTCTGCCTGGCGGGCCATGGCACGCTTCATGCTTTCGGGAAGCTGGATGTCCTTGAGCTCCACCAGGGTGACTTCCACGCCCCATTCGACGGTGAGCACGTCGAGGATTTCGCGGATGTCGCCGTTGATCCGTTCGGTCTCGGACAAGGTCTGGTCCAAGGTATGGCGGCCAACCACCTTCCGCAACGTGGTCTGGGCGATCTGGTCGATGGCCGCGGCCACGTTCTCGATGGCGATGACGGATTTCACGGCGTCCACCACCCGGTAGTAGGCCACCGCTGACACGTCCACGCTGACGTTGTCCTGGGTAATGATGCCCTGCGACTGGATGGGCATGGTCACGATCCTGAGGCTTACCAGCGGCAGCCGGTCGATAACAGGAATGATCAACCGCAGGCCGGGGTCTCTTACGCCGACCACCCTGCCAAGCCGGAACAGTACGCCCTTCTCGTATTGGCGGACGATCCGGATGGACATCCGCGCAGCAACGAGAAGCAGGATAACGAGGACAATGACAGTCACGGTGGTGGGGTCCATCGGGATCCCCTCCTGGTCTTTGCGCGGGCCGTGCCGGCACCTGGCTGGCGCCGTGACAGGGGCCCTGCACTTATTGTCCCACCAAAGGCGTCCGGGAGCTTGGAACCGGAGCATACTGGACGTGTGAATGCGACAGGCGCCGCCTTGTGGTTGCCTTCGGGCGTGGTGGGCGGAGTTGTGTGGCTCGTGGCCGGTCGTCCGCGGCCGCCCGGGCTTCGGCGTCGAACCTAAACCGCAGAAACGATGCTTCCGTACCCCTGCAAGAACATCCTGCGGCCCTGGCCTTCATCGGTCCACACCCAGATGATCGAATAATCGGAGGTCACGGCGTCCACGACCCCGGTGCCGGCCAAGGTTCCTTCGGCAAAACTGACCCGGTCCCCCACCGCAAGCCGGGGGTGCCTGGTCCGCTTCCGCCGGGGCTTGAGGGTGGCGGTGTCCCCTGCCACGGCAGGGTCTGGCAGGCATGTACTGACGTGCTGGCGCATCGGTTTCCTCCGGGCTCATGGGCGGACAGTCAGCTCATTACAACCCTGCCCGCTGCTCCCAGGTCACGCACGCCGGCGTGGTGCAGCAAGACTAACGCGCCATGGCACAGCATGCATGGTCCGGAGGCTTTGGACGGAGTGTGACTGGTCAGCCGGCGACGGGCCTACCGGCAAACCGGCCCCGGCCAGCGCAACCTCAGTCCAGCGCCGCCACGGATCCCAGCGCGTCCCAGGCGAAGCTCGCCAGCCAGTGCGTGGACATGAAGTCGCCGCTCTCCAGCCCGGCGAGCCCGGCCTTCAACAGCGGATCGAGTGCCTCGCTGAGGACGGCCGCCGCGGCGGATGCCTCGGGCTTGGAGGATTCGCGCAGGGCGGCGATGATGCGCGCCACCTGGCCGGCCCGGGTCAGGTTCAGTCCGTGCAGGTGCACCAGGTAGCCGTCGGTCTCATCCGTCACGCTCACCGGCTGCAAGATCCGCGACGCCGTGGAGAGCTCAGGCAGGAACCCCGCGAACCAGCCTGCGAACTCGTCCGCGGAAAGCACCCGGCGCATCAGGTCCGCCTCGCTGAGGCCGGCGGAGAGGAAGTCCTGGCCGCTGAGCTCCCAGTCCCCCGGCCAGCCACGGTCGTTCCCAAACCACTCACGGGCCGCTTCCTCGCACGCCCTGGCAGCATCGGCGCGGCCCAGTGACCGGAAGGCATCCAGCATGTAGCCCACACCGAACGCGGCGTTGGTGTGCAGCCCGTGCCGGACGGGGTATTGCGCCTTGGCCATCCACGCCACGCTGAGTTCCGCCACTGCATCCACCAGCGGCTCCAGGGCGGAGCCCCATTCGCGGATCTGCGCATCGGAGGACGCGGAACAGGTGGCCGCAAGCCGCATGAGCCACGCCCAGCCATACGGACGTTCCCAGGACGGGTTGGCCAGCAGGTAGTCCCGTTCCACCGCCAGCTTGGCCGGGGTCAGGTTGGCGCCCAGGGCTTCCCGCAGCGACGCGGCAGTCGGGCCGTCCACCCAAGCCGCCGTCCCGCCGTCGGACGCCCCCTGCGGAGCAGCCCCGGACGAAGGCGATCCTGAGGCGGCCCCCAGCAGGCTGGCCCCCAGCCAGTGCATGTGGACGCAGGAGTGCCAGTCGAAGGAGGTGTAGAACGCGGGGTGGATCTGCTCCGGCGTGGGACGGTCGTCGGCGGACACCTGGGTGTGGTGTGCCGAGTGCGGGTAGGGCTCCGAAAGGTTGCCCAGCACCACGGCGGCGTAGTCCGGGGCCGCCTGTACGCGAAGATCGTTGTCCATCATGCTCCTTTGAAAGCCGGGATGAGCGGAAGGTTTAGTGGAAGGCCAGGAAGTACATCAGCACGATGTTGACTGCCAGCAGCGGGATGGCCGTGCCCACCTGGGCCGTGATGACGCCGTACTTGTTCTTCATCTCCAGCAGCGCGGACGGCACCAGGTTGAAGTTGGCTGCCATGGGCGTGCAGAGGGTGCCGCAGAAGCCGGCGAGCATGCCGATCGCGAAGATGATGGCGGGGTCACCGTGGAAGGTCTGCACCAGTACGGGCCAGCCGATGGCGGCGGTCATGATCGGGAAGGCCGCGAAGCCGTTGCCCATCAGCACGGTGAAGAGGAACATGCCGATGCAGTACACCAGCACGCCCGCGATCAGCGAGCCCTTGGGCAGCAGGCCGGATGCCAGGGTACCCACCGCGGTACCGACGCCGGCCTTGGTGAAGAGGATGCCCAGCGTGGTGAGCATCTGTGGCAGCAATGCGGCCCAGCCGATGGATTCGAGGATCCGGCGGCTTTCGAAGAGGGGCGTGGCCGGGTTCTTGGGCTTGAGGATGACAAGGGCGACGACGACGGCGGCTACGGCGCCGATGGCCAGCGCCACGAGCGTGGTGTTCTTGGGATCCAGCAGCGGGGTGCCGCCGATCACCAGCACAGGAGCAGCGAGCACCAGGATCACAGTGACCAGGGGCAGGGTCAGGGCGGGGATAAAGAGCTTGTTGCCGAAGCGTTTGGCGTAGGCCTCGCGCTCGGGCCCGGTGGAGGTGCGGTGCTTGCCGTGGCCCAGCAGGCCGGTGGATGCCAGTACCACCAGGACCAGGACGGCGACGCCCAGGATCCAGGCGGGTGCGGTTCCTGCCTGGACCCAGGTGCTGTAGAAGAAGCACAGGCCCAGCAGGCCCCAGAAGGCCGAGCTGCCCCAGCGGCGGGGGTGGTTGGTGTCGGCGGCGATCAGCGACGCCCATGCGACGAACAGAATGCCGACCAGCCAGTAAACGGCTTCAACGTTGATCATTTGGCTTCTCCTGCGGTTTCCTTCTGGGCGGTGAGCTCAAACTCGCGGTATTCCCTGTCCAGTTGCTTGTCCAGGCGCAGCAGCCTGAAGCCGTGGATGAGGAAAGCGGCGATGGCGGTGGGGATGGCCCAGAGCGCCAGCTGGAGCGGTTCCAGGTGCAGGTGGTAGGTGGTGTCCACGAACGTGGTGATCAGCAGGATGGAGCCGACCGCCACGAACACGTCCTCGCCGAAGAACACACCAACGTTGTCGGCGCCGGCGGCGTGGCCCTTGATCTTCTCGCTGATCTTTTCCGGCACGTGGCCGTAGCGGCGCAGCGCTGCGCCCTCCGCCATGGGGAACACCAGCGGGCGGACGGTCTGTGCGTGGCCGCCGATGCTGGTCAGGCCCACGGCGGCGGTGATCTGGCGGACGGCCAGGTAGCCGATCAGGACGCGCCCCGCGGTCAGTTTGGCGAGCCGGCCGATGAGGGTTTTGGCCTGCTCCTGCAGCCCGAAGAATTCGATAATGCCCACCACCGGCAGGACCGCCACGAAGATGGTGACGGAGCGGCTGCTGGCGAAGCCGGTGCCGAACGACTCGAGGATCTGCGCGGGGTTCATGCCGCCCAGGAGCGCGGTGACGATGCCCGCGACGGTGACGACAATCAGGGGGTTCAGGCGGATGGCGAAGCCAACGATCACCAGCAGCACCCCGATGAGTACAAGCATGATTATCCCTTCCCAGGGGACCCGTGACGGGTCTGCGAAAGTGGGGGCCGGCGCGTCCGTGCCCAGGTTTAGTCGGTGGGGCGGCGCCGAGGGGCGGGAGCCCCGGTCACGTTAGGGCTGCAGGATTGTGTGTGCTGCAGGACAACGGTGTGATCCACAGCATAGCGTTTTGTTCAACAATCCCGCAACCCCTCCTGCGGAAAGGATCAGGTCAGCGGCCGACGGCGGCGAGCAGTTGCGCTTCGGCGCGCTCCAGGTAGCCGGCCAGGAAGTCCGCTGCCGCGGCCAGTTCCCCGGCCTCCAGGAGCTCGACGATCTTCGCGTTGTCCTCCACGTAGGGTTCGTGGAAGGCGGGATTGGCGGCCATGGAATGGAATACCAGCCGCATCTCGGCCAGCACCTGGTCCATGAGGCTGTTCAGGCGTTCGCTGCCGGCGCGGTCCACGATGGCGCGGTGGAAGTCCTGGTTGGCCCCGGCCATGCCCGGGATGTCGCCGTCGGCTGCGGCAGCCCTCGCTGCCTTGACGATTGCCGCCAGGGGCTCCGTGGAGACCGTGCCGGACCACAGGACCGCTGACGGCTCCAGGAAGCGGCGGACCCGGTAGATCTCGCGGATGTCCTCGGCCGTGGGGTGCGCGACGAACACGCCGCGGTTGGGAATGCGGGTGACGATATGTTCCGAGTGCAGGGCTGCAAACGCCTCCCGGAGGGTGTTCCGGGACACGCCGAGGGCCTCGCGGAGGGCTTCCTCGGCGAGCTTGGAGCCGGGCTTGAGCTGGCCGGCCTCAATGCGGCTGCGAAGCTGTGCGGCCACCCACAGCCCGGTTTCGGCGTGCTTGGTGGTCCTGGCCTGGGCTTGAAGATCGGCCAGCACCTCGTCAAACGTCATGGCACCACGATATCGGCAGGGCACGGGTACCCTGTCCGCGCCTGACGTATTCCGCCATCATGGTGACCATGACATGGCTGTATGGCCTGCGCTTCGACCCGATCAGTCCGCTGCTTTCGAGCGGGCACCCGGCTGTGCGTTACTGGGCTGCCAAAGAACTCCCCCCGCCACCGTCAGGCCCTGCCGCCGGCCCGGCGGGAACGCCTGAAGCGGCACTCTGGGACCTTCCGATCCCGCGCCGGATCCTGCGGCGCCAGGCGGCGGACGGGTCGTGGACCTACCCGGGGAGGCGGCCCCGGGCGCGGACGGATTACGACCTGCTGGAAACCTACCGGCAACTCGGGTTCCTGGTGGAGATGTTCGGGCTCACGCACCGGCATCCCGCCCTCGCGGCAGCGGCCGACTATGTCCTCTCACGCCAGTCCGCCGAAGGTGATCTTCGGGGGATTTACGGCAACCAAGTGTCTCCCAACTACACGGCGGCCCTCATCGGGCTCCTCAGCAAGGCGGGCTACAGCGGAGACCCCCGGTTGGAACGTGCCTTCAGTTGGCTTGAGGCGTCGCGGCAGGACGACGGCGGCTGGGCCCTTCCGTTCCGCACCCGGGGAAGAAACCTCGACGCGCTCGACGACCAGCGGACCATCACCGGCGACCCGGCCCGGCCCTTCTCACACCTGATCACCGGGGTAGTCCTCAGGGCGTACGCGGCCCATCCTGGGCACCGCGCCGGTGCCTCCGCACAACACGCTGCGGCGCTGCTTGCGGGCCGCTTCTTCGAGCCGGATGCCTACCCGGACAAGGGCCGCGTCTCCGACTGGACCGAGTTCAGCTTTCCCTTTTGGATGACGGACCTCGTGTCCGCCCTCGACGCAATCAGTGTCATCAGTCCCAACCTCCAATCGGAAAAGACCGACAGGGCGCGCGACTGGCTGTCCGCTCACCAGGAACCCTCGGGGCTCTTCACCGGCCATCTGCTCCGGGACCGGTTCCACGACCTCCAGCTCTGGTTCAGCCTCGCGGTCTGCCGGGTGTTCGCGCGCATGCCGTCGCCAGGTGCCCCGCCGGCCGCCTAAACGATGGTGGCGAGCGCCTGGCCGGGCCCGACGGCGTCTCCGGGCGCCGCGTACAGCTCCCCGACCGTGCCGGCACGGTGGGCGGTCACGGCCGTTTCCATCTTCATGGCTTCGAGCACCAGCACCGCCTCGCCTTCCTCGACGAGTGTTCCGGGCTCAGCGAGCCACTTGACCACGGTGCCGGCCATGGTGGCCAGCAGGTCGCCGTCGTTCTTCCCGGCCGGAGCAGCCGCGCTCCCCTCCGCCGCGTCGGGACGGCCGCGGCCACCGCCGTTGAGCAGCGAATCCAGCAGCACGGCCGGAAGTCCGAGCTCCATCCGCTTGCCGTCCACTTCGATGCCAATGGTCCGGCGCGGTTCCTCGGGTGCGGCGGGGCTGAACGCGGGGTCCGCTTCCAGCTCGGCAGCGAATTCCCTCTCGATCCAGGTGGTGTAAACGCCCAGGGAATCGGTGCCGGTGAAGTCTGGAGCCTCCACCACGGCGCGGTGGAACGGCAGGACGGTGGCCAGCCCGCCAACACGGAACTCGCGCAGGGCGCGGCGGGCGCGGCGGAGGGCCTGTTGCCGGTCCGCGCCGGTCACCACCAGTTTGGCGAGCAGCGAATCGAATTGTCCCGGCACTGTTGACCCGGCCCGCACACCGGTATCCAGCCGGATTCCCGGCCCGGTGGGCACCTCGAAGGAATCCACGGTGCCCGGGGACGGCAGGAATCCGCGGCCCGGGTCCTCGGCGTTGATCCGGAACTCAAACGCGTGGCCGCGCGGCTCGGGGTCGTCAAGAATGGGCAGCACCTCCCCCGCCGCGATGGACAGTTGGGCGGCCACCAGGTCCACGCCGGAGGTTTCCTCCGTGATGGGGTGCTCCACCTGGAGCCGGGTGTTGACTTCCAGGAAGCTCAGGAAACCGGAGCCGTCCAGCAGGTACTCCACGGTGCCGGCGCCCACATATCCGGCTTCCCGGCAGATGGCCTTGGCCGAGGCATGGATGGCGGCCCGCTGGTCCGGCGTAAGGAATGGCGCCGGGGCCTCCTCCACGAGCTTCTGGTGCCGGCGCTGCAGCGAGCAGTCGCGGGTGCCGACCACCACCACGTTGCCGTGTGTGTCCGCGATGACCTGGGCCTCCACGTGCCGGGGGCGGTCCAGGAATTTCTCCACGTAGCATTCGCTGCGGCCGAAGGCTGCAAGGGATTCGCGTACCGCAGAGTCGAAGCTTTCCTCGATGTCGGCAAGGTTCCGGACTACTTTCAGGCCGCGTCCGCCGCCGCCGAAGGCCGCCTTGATGGCTACCGGAAGGCCAACCTGTTCCGCGAACGCACGGACTTCTGCGGCGTTGGCCACCGGGCCGTCGCTTCCCGGTGCCAGCGGGGCACCGGCGCGGACGGCAACCTCGCGGGCGCTGACCTTGTCGCCGAGCAGCCGGATGGTGTCCGGCGAGGGCCCGATCCAGGTCAGGCCGGCGTCGATCACGGCTTGGGCGAACCCGGCGTTCTCGGACAGGAAGCCGTATCCGGGGTGGACGGCGTCGGCACCGCTTGTGGCGGCGATCGCCAGGATCTTTTCAATGTCCAGGTAGGTTTCCTGCGGCCGGGAACCGGCCAGCGAGTACGCCTCGGTGGCGGCGGAAACGTGCAGCGCATCGGCATCCGGATCGGCGTAGACGGCAACGCTCTCCAGGCCCGCATCGTCGCAGGCCCGGGCGATCCGGACGGCAATCTCGCCGCGGTTGGCAATGAGGACTTTACGCATGGAAGCTTTCCTTCGGTGTGTCGGGCTGGTCTGCCGGGGATGCTGCGGTGAACCGCACGGTGGCACCCGGCGGAAGTTGGGCGGCTTTGTCCAGGTCAGCGTGGACGACGACGGCAATCACCGGATACCCGCCGGTCACCGGATGATCGGAGAGGAAAAGGACCGGCTGGCCTTCCGGGGGCACCTGCACGGCGCCGCGGACAGTGCCTTCACTCGCCAGTTCACCCTCCTTGCTCCGTGTCAGTCCTTGTCCGTCCAGGCGCAGGCCGATCCGGTTGGACTTGGGTGTCACGGTCCACTCCTGGGACAGGAAGCTTTTCAGGGTTTCAGCGTTGAACCAGTCCTGCCGCGGTCCAGGAACCACGCGGAGCACTGTGGCGTGGCCTTGGTCCGGGAGGGGTGAGATTTCGGGGTTGCCCACAATGCTGCCCGGTTTGGCGGCATGCACGGGCAGGATGGTTCCTGCGGTGAGCGGTTCGGGACCGATCCCCGACATGGTGTCGGTGGATCGGCTGCCCAGTGCGGCCGGGCCCGCGACCCCGCCACGGACGGCCAGGTAGCAGCGCAGCCCTGCCGTGGGCGCACCCACTGTGAGCCGCTCCCCTGCCAGCAGCGCGAACGGGGCGTCGCACGCCGGATGCCGCACCGCCGCCGTCGTTTGGGCATCGTTCGACGACGTCACCTCCAATGGCGCGCTGGCGCCGGTGACGGCGAGGACCTGGTCGGTCAGGGCTTCGAGTTCCAGGCCGCCGAAGAGGGTTTCGATTCCCGCGGCGTCCTCCGGGTTGCCCACCAAGCGGTTGGCGCGGCGCAGGGCACCCCGGTCCATGGCACCGGAGCTGCTGACACCCAGGGCTGCGTAGCCCGGCCGGCCGAGGTCCTGGATGGTGGCCTGGAGGCCAGGCTTTCGCACGGCCAGGCCCGCCGAGGCATGTTCCTCGTGAGCCTCCGCGCTGGCAGCAGTTTCGGTGTGCCGCCGAACGGTGGCTTGAGCCCGGACGGCGGCGAAACGGACGGTATCGCCCGGGCGGATGAGCGCCGGGTTTTCCCGTTCAAGGTCCCAGAGTGCGGCGTCGGTCCGTCCGATCAGCTGCCATCCGCCCGGTGACTGCCGGGGATAGATCGCCGAGTATTGTCCACCCAGGGCCACTGCCCCGGCGGGTACCGCCGTTCGCGGGGAGCGCCGGCGCGGCACGTCAAGGGTGGAATTCTCGCCGGTGAGGTAGGCGAAGCCCGGAGCGAATCCGGCGAAGGCTGCCGTCCACAGCTGGCCTGTGTGGGCTGCCACGACGCCTTCGCGGCCGAGGCCGGTGAGCGCCGCGGCCTCGTCCAGGTCGTCGCCGTCGTACACCACCTCAATGGTGACCAGTGTGCTGTCGGCCTCCGCGGGCGCGTCAAGGTCCAGGCCGCGAACGTGCTCGGCCAGCTCCTGCAGGGCATGCGGCGAATCGGCGGTGATCAGCACGGTCCCGGCGGCGGCAATGACGTCGATCTGGCCCGGCCGGGGGTGCGCCATAAGTTGTGCCTGGAGGCTGAGCACCGCGTCCAGGGAGGAGAGCTCGACCAGGATTGCCCGGTCTCCTGCCGGCCTGATCGCGGTAAGGACCGGCGCCGTGGCCGGGCGCTGTTGTGTGGCAGCCATGGCTAGGCGAAGCTTTGGATGGTGATGCCGGCGTCCGCCAGGGCGGCGCGGACCGCGGCGGCCATGGCCACGGCGCCGGCCGTGTCGCCGTGCAGGCAGATGCTTTCCGCTGTGACCGGGACCAGTGAACCGTCCACGGCGCGGACCACGCCATCGGTGGCCAGGCGCAGGACGTGCTCGACGACGTCCTTCACCTCGTGCAGCACGGCTCCGGGTTCGCGCCGGGAGACCAGGGTGCCGTCAGGGTTGTAGGCACGGTCGGCGAAGGCTTCCGTGACCGTGCGCAACCCGGCGGCGTCGGCCTGGCGCTGGATCTCGGAGTTCGGCAGGACCATGAGGGGGAGGGTGGGGTCCACGGCAAGGATGGCGGCCACCACGGCGCCGGCCTGCCGGGGGTGGTTGACGATGGTGTTGTACAGCGCACCATGGGGTTTGACGTAGCGGACTGCGGTTCCGGCGGCGAGGGCTACGGCCTGGACGGCGCCGATCTGGTAAACCACGTCAGCGGTCAGTTCCGCCGGGGTCATGTCCACGAACCGGCGGCCGAAGCCGGCCAGGTCGCGGTAGCCGGGGTGGGCGCCCACCGTGACGCCGGCCTTGGCGGCGGCCTGGCAGGTGGCCATGATGCCCACGGGATCGCCTGCGTGGAAGCCGCAGGCCACGTTGGCGCTGGAAACACTTTCGAAAATGGCGGCGTCATCGCCGAAGGACCAGTTTCCAAACGATTCGCCGACGTCGCTGTTCAAGTCGATGCTGGGCATGTGATCTCCGTCTCGGATTGGTGGTACTCCAAGAATGCCCTATAAATCCGGATTGTTCAACAATCCGATCGACTTTTACTAACGCCCGCTCACATCCTGCAGCTTCTCCCCCGACCCCCGCTCACATCCTGCAGCTTCTCCCCCAACGCCCGCTCACTTCCTGCAACTCCAACCCCGACGCCCGCTCACTTCCTGCAGCTTCTCCCCCAACGCCCGCTCAGATGTGTGCGGGGGTTGCGGGGTTACGTGTCGGGTGTGAGCGGGCGTGGTCGTGTGGTGGGTGGTGGTGGTGTTAAATGTGGGAGGCCCCAACCGTTTGGTTGGGGCCTCGACCAATGTGTGTGTCCGGCGGTGTCCTACTCTCCCACACCCTCCCGGGTGCAGTACCATCGGCGCTGTGGGTCTTAGCTTCCGGGTTCGGAATGGGACCGGGCGTTTCCCCCACGCTATGACCGCCGTAA